>DDHL01000104.1:36866-45215 GCA_002352945.1 Campylobacteraceae bacterium UBA1877
AATGAAATGGCTGCTATTATTAGTGAGCTTCATGAGTTTGTTCAAGACAGAGCCATCTTGTCAGTGCACTGCCATAACGATTTAGGTCTAGCGGTGGCTAACTCACTTGCTTGTATTGAAAGTGGAGCGCGCCAGATTGAATGTACCATTAACGGTTTGGGTGAAAGAGCTGGAAATGCGGCTTTAGAAGAGATTGTTATGGCAATTAGAACACGCCAAGATGTATTTGCTCCAATAAGCACAAGAATCAATTGCAAAGAGATTTATCCAACAAGCCGCTTAGTGGCATCAATTACTGGAATTGAGCCGCAGCCAAATAAGGCAATTGTGGGTAAAAATGCCTTTGCTCATGAGAGTGGAATCCACCAAGATGGAGTGTTAAAACATCAAGAAACTTATGAAATTATCAATGCAAAAGATATTGGGCTTGATAAAAACTCCATTGTTTTAGGTAAGCACTCCGGACGCCACGCATTTAAAGACAAGCTTGCAAGTTTAGGCTACACTCTAAGTGATACAGAGTTAAATGAAGCATTTAGTAGATTTAAAATTTTGTGTGATAAAAAGAAAGAGATTTTTGATGATGATATCCGCGCACTTGTGGCAGAAGAGATTACCAAAATCCCTGAAATTTTTGAACTTGTAACCTTGCAGCTTAGTGATTGCAACCCAGGCGGTGTTCCAAGTGCAGCTGTAACTATCCGCTATGATGGAAAAGAGGTTACTGATGCAGCCATTGGAAATGGAACTATGGATGCGGTTTTTAAAGTTATCGATAGGGTTTGCGGTGTCAATGGGGAGTTAAAAGATTATCAAGTTGATGCTGTAACAAAGGGAAAAGATGCTCTAGCTAGAGTTGTCGTAAAGGTTGCTTTTGATGAGAATAAGCCAGCCGTTATGGGTCATGGCTTAAATGTAGATACGATGCTCGCAACTGCCAAAGCTTACATTGGTGCACTAAATAGCTATATGTCAATCAAAGAGGGGCTGCGTATGCGAGGCCTAGAAAAGAAAGGAATCTAATTTTTTATCTTAAAACTAAAGTATTTTGAAATAAAGCCGCTATCTCCAATTTGTTTAAATTGGATAGTGGCTCCCTCATAATTTTTTACTTCCAAATAGAGTAATCCAAGAGCATAGCGGCTCTCAATATTGTTACCATCGATTAGTTTTGAAAGTTCAAGCAGCGCAATGGCATTTTCTGGATGGTGCGCACCTATGGATGCAACTGCGCCTAAAAAGATTGTGCGGCTATCTTGCATCTCATGTTCATCAATAAGCTGGTTATAAAGAGTGTAGGCTTGTTCAAAATGGTTTGTATAAAGGCTAATATAGGCTAACGTTGCCATAAGTTCGGGAAGATTTTTATTCTCAACTGAAACTTTTTTAATGAGATTTTCTCTTTCATGGTGCAAAAGCCCTCCAATTTGCAAAAGCTTTATATACTGCTCTTTGACAACTTTTGGACCATAATAAAATGCATTCATATCCACATCTAATTTTCGAAACTCAATTTGGATTGCCTTAGCATACGTTTTTATATCATTTTCGCCATAAGTGGCATGGAAGCCTAAAATATTAGCCACTAAATCTCTTTTTAATTTTGCTTGCAAGGCTTGAGCATTTTTTATATAAGCATTGTGGGAGTTGCTAAGGCGTGCGATTATGGTATCAAATATAAGATGAAGTGGAGTTGGCTCTTTTTTAGTCTCCATCCATCTGACTGCTGAGACAATATTATTTTCTACTAAATGAATTAAAGCCATATATAAATTGTTTTTATCAAGCAGCTCATCACTCTCAAGAGTCTCTTTAATATCTTTAATAAACCTATCCATCTTTTTATGGATCAAGTCACCGCTCATAAGAGCAAAAATCCCACTTAAATAGTTTCGAGGATTGAGTCTGTATCCTGTTGTAAAGTGTTTGTTAGCAAGTGTATAGTTGCCAAGTTGCGCATAAGTTAAAGCTAGGTTATAGTGCAATACTGAGTGTTGTGGATAGGTTTTTACCCCCTCTAAAAAGAGTTTATTGGCTTTTGATACATCATGGGTAAGAGCAGCTTTAATTCCTTCTGAAATTATGGCATTTACTCTAGACATGGCCGAGCTAGCACGCAGCGTATCGATTCCTTTAGCGGGAGATTCATGATCAACACTAATGCTTCCTTTGCGGATTATATCGATATTTTGTTGGGCGTTAAAAACTTGGTATGGGGCAAAATAAAACAGCAAGTCATATCTTTTTTCTTTATCAAAAAAGTTCCCCTCTTTAAAATCTTTTTGAGCTTGAGCTATATCAAAAAGCGAGGGTTTTAGGCTCACTTCCAAAGAGTATCGGCTCTTAGCAGTTTGGGGGTATTTTTCTACAGCCTCATTTAGTAAATCTGAGCTTGTTTGCAAATTTCCAGTTTTAGCTTCAACAAGAGCAAGCGCCAATAAAGCACGCTCTTCAAGCTCTCCAAACTCTCTTGCTTTTGTAAGTTGTTTTTTAGCTAGGTCATATTCGGCAATTCTAGCATAAAGCAATCCTGCACTAAGTGGATTGAGTGGACTTTTGTAGTGGTTTAACTTATCAATAGCTTGATGGTTTGCATCCAAATAAGCAAGTATTTTAGAAGCTAAATATGACTGTCTTTGTTCATAGTGCTTGCTGCTAGGATGAGAAAGCGCAGATAAAGATTCGATATATTGATTGTTGTAAAAATGAATAAGACCAACATAGTATGAATACAAAGGAGAGTTGCTCTCTTCTGGCAAATATGCTTCTGCCAAATCAAGATAGTACTTAAAAAGAGGTTTATTATCTAACTCTAATGCACAAACAGCTGCATTTATAGCACTAACTGTGCGATTTTCTTGATTTGCAATAGCATTTTTAAATGAACTTAATGCTGCTTCGTAATTTTGCTCTTTCATTTGGGCAACACCCATATTATATTGGGATAAAGCTTCATTAAAAAGCGCGATATCTTCATATATTTTTAATGCTTCAAGCTTGTTTCCTTGCTCATATAAAAGGTTTGCTTTTTGGAGCATCGAATCAAGTTTTGATGGCTCAAAAGGAGTTTGGGGTGTTTTTTGTTGAAGTTTTTTAGCTAACTCTTCTGTATCAATTGGAATTGGTTCTGGATCATCTTCTGAGAGATTTGCAATCCAAAAACCACCGCCAATAAGCAAAAATAAAATAACAGCAATCAAAGATCCAATGATAATAAATCGTCGCTTTTTTTTAGGATCAATGAATTTTTTTGCAGTGGTTTGTTCTTGATCTGATTCATTGCTAGAAGACTCATCATCTAAGATATTTATAATTTCATTTGAGTCACTAGAATCATCATCTTCAAGGATTACAATCTCTTCTTCAGCCATTTACATGTACGCCTTTAAAACATCTGGAATGGTAATGGTTCCATCTTCATTTTGGTAATTTTCCATAATCGCAATCAAGGTTCTTCCAACAGCTAGTGAAGATCCATTTAGAGTATGTACCAGCCTATTTTTTTTGCCATCTTTAAAGCGTATCTTTGCCCGTCTTGCTTGAAAATCGCGAGTATTTGAAATGGAGCTGATTTCGCGGTAGCGGTTTTGGCCTGGAAACCAAACTTCTAAATCTATTGTTTTAGCCGCACTAAAGCCCAAATCTCCGCCGCATAAAAGAACATGTTGGTGTGCAAGCCCAAGAGAAGTTAAAAGATCTGATGCACACGCAACCATCTTTTCAAACATTGCATCACTCTCATCTGGATGGGTAATTGCAACAAGCTCTACCTTGTCAAATTGATGCTGGCGAATCATGCCTCGCGTATCTCTTCCTGCACTGCCTGCCTCTTTTCTAAAACAAGCGGTTGCCGATGTGTAGCAAAGTGGTAGTGATTCGGGGTTTAAAATCTCATCTTGATAAAGGTTGGTAACTGGAACTTCAGCGGTTGGAATGAGAAAAAGGTCCTCTCCTTCAATTTTAAAGAGATCATCTTCAAATTTTGGCAACTGCCCAGTGCCTGTTAGAGTAGCACGATTTACAATGTATGGAACGCAAACCTCTTCAAAACCACGTTTTTTGTTAAAATCCAACATATAATTTATCAAAGCTCTAGAGAGCCTTGCAGCCTCACCCTTTAGAACACTAAAGCGGCTTTTTGAGAGTTTTACTCCTCTAGTAAAATCGATCCAATTTTGTTCACTATCGATATCCCAATGCTCTTTTGGTGTAAAGTTAAACTTTGGTTTTTGTCCAACTCTTTTTAAAACAACATTATCATTCTCATCTTTGCCCTCAGGAACATCTTCATCGGGTAGATTTGGAATACTAAAAGCTAGCTCATTAAGAGATTCTTCAAGACTTCTTACACTCTCTTGTAAAGTGGCAATTTGAGCTTTGTTGTTTGTTAGTTCCTCTTTTAGCTTGCTAATATCCAAGCCATTTCTAGCGGCAATCCCAAGCTCTTTGCTTTTTGCGTTTTGGTTAGCTTGTAAAGCCTCAAGCTCTTGGCGCTTTGATTTTAGCTTTAATGAAGTCTCTCTTAGTCGGGCTAAAAGCGCTTCATCTACATGCTTTTTTTCTAAAGCTTTTTGGACATATTCAAAATCGTTTTGCAACTGTTTTAAATCTAACATCGATTCTCCTAGGCGTAGATACCAACCGTTTTACGGATAGTTTCCATGTTTTCTTGAGCTATTGCTCTAGCTTTGTTAGCTCCTTGTTTTAAAATATCTTTAACCTCGTCAATATGGCTTTGGTAGTAGGCGCGTCGTTCTCGATGAGGTGCAAAATAGTCCCAAATTAACTCTTTTAAATACATTTTAAAGTGTCCATACCCTTCACCACCACGTTTGTAGCGCTGGATTAAATCCTCTTGAGCCGCTTCATCTAAAAAGAGTTTTGCTAAAGCAAAAACGTTACATGTAAAAGGATCTTTTGGATCTTCAAGAGGCGTTGAGTCTGTAACAATGGCAGAACAGCGCTTTTTTAACTCTTTTTCAGTACAAAAGATATTGATAGTATTGCCATAGCTTTTGCTCATTTTTGCTCCATCTAAACCTGGCACAGTAGCGACGTTTTCATCAATTTTAAACTCTGGAAGAGTAAAAATCTCTCCATGCTCGTTGTTAAACTTTGTTGCGATATCTCGCGTGATTTCTACATGTTGAATTTGATCTTTTCCAACAGGTATGCGCTGTGCATTATAAAGCAATATATCAGCTGCCATGAGTACAGGATATGAAAAGAGGGCGTGGTTTGCACCAAGGCCTTTTGCAACTTTATCTTTATAGCTGTGGGCCCGCTCTAGTAAACCCATTGGGGTGTAGCTTGAGAGAATCCAATAAAGTTCTAAAACCTCTTTAACGTCTGATTGCACCCAAAAAGTACACTTATTTGGATCCACTCCTAAAGCAAGGAGTGTAATGGCTGCATCAATAGTGTTTTCTCTTAACGCTTTTGCATCTTTTAGGGAAGTTAGGGCGTGATAGTTGGGAATAAATAAAAATAGATCATCGCTATCTTGCAGCTCAATCATCTGCTTAATCGCGCCAAAATAGTTGCCAATATGTAAGGCTCCTGAAGGTTGAATTCCAGTGAGTGTACGCATGTAAAATCCTCGTTATAATTCCAAAATTAGGCAGATTATAGCCAAAGAAAGATTTAAATGGGTTAAATAGGGCTTTTGGAATGGTTTTTTGGCTTTATATTTTGACTTTTTTCTCCATAGCTTTTACAATCTCTTTGATGCTTTTTCCCTCCACATTTAGAATAATATCAGCCTTTTTCTCATAAAGAGGTGCTCTTTTCTCATACAAAGCCTTTGCTTTTTCAATCTCTTGAAAAAGAGGGCGTTTTTTTAGTTTTCTATCGGCATTTTCAGAGCTTAGCAAGCGCTGGAGAATTCCATCAAAGCTTGATCTTAGATAGACAATGGTGCCAATTTTGTGCAAGCCTTCAACCATGAAAAAACCACCGCCGGTGGAAATGAGAGTGTTTCTTACATTATTTGCAAGCCAAGTGGCAGTTTTTGCTTCAAGTTCTCGAAAATAGGCTTCACCATCTTCTTTAAAAATCTTTTTAATTTTGCGGTTTTCAAGGCTTTCAATTAAATCATCTGTATCGATTGCATACATTTTATTTTTTTTGCAAAATGCCCTTGCGATTGTTCCTTTGCCAACACCCATAAAACCGATTAAAACGATATTATTCATGATTCTTCCTCTTCACTTTCACCCCTTTTTCGAGGAATGAGGATAACTGGAGTTCCCTCAAGACTAAAAGCTTCTCGCAACTGATTAATAAGGTAGCGTTTATAGCTAAAATGCAAAGCCTTGGGTCTATTCATTGCCAATGCAATGCGCGGTGGGCAGGTGTCAAACTGGGTTGCAAAATATATTTTAACAAGTTTTCCTCTATCGCTTGGGATTGGATGACGGATAGTAGTCTCTTTCAAAAGAGCGTTGAGTTTGGATGTACTAATCCGCCTTGAGTAATTCTCATATACTTCTAAAATTTTATCTAATATTTTTGGAACTCTCTTTTTTGAAAGAGCAGAAACAGTAATTATGGGTGCATATGAGAGAAATTTAAATCTATCTCTAACTTCCTCAATGCTATTTTTAAAATCTTTGTGGGCTTTGTCCCACTTATTTAAAACAATAATGCATCCTAATTCAAACTTTTCAACCATCCCCGCAATTCTTTCATCAAGCTCCCTAAAAGGCTCAGATGCATCAAGTACTAAAAGAGCAATATCGGTACGTTCTAAAACCGATTTGGTTCGATTGAGCGCATATCGCTCAATTCCTTCTATTTTGCCTCGGCGTCTTAATCCGGCTGTATCTACAAATTGTAAAGATTTTTGTTTATAAACCATACCTTCATCAACTGGATCAATCGTTGTGCCTGCAATATCGCTAACAACTGCTCTATCTTCCCCAACTAGGGCATTTAAAAGAGAGCTTTTGCCAACATTTACCCGTCCAATAATACCCACGTTTATAGTTGGATCTTCTTGCTCTTTAATCTCTTCTTCACTCTCTTGGATAAAATCTTCTAAAAAGTCATCTTCATCCTCTTTAAGATCTAGCTCCTTTTTGGGCTCTGGCAAATATTGAAGCAACCACTGCTTTAGGGCAACGGTTCCGCGATTGTGAGAGACCGAAATTGGCAAGAGCACCTCTGCGCCAAAACTTCCAAACTCCCATGCTCTTTCTGTCTCTTTGTCATTATCAATTTTGTTAACCACTAGGGCTATTGGCTTTTTAAGCTTTGCTAAAGAGTGAAAAAGTTTTTTATCCTCTTCGTCTGGATACATTTTTCCATCTACTAGGTAGAGAATAATATCAGCTTTTTGGGCACTTTGGAGAGATTTTGATTTTACTTGCTCAAACAGTAGATTGCTCTCGTCAAGTCCGCCGGTATCGATAATTTTGCATTCACGATTGTCAATATCGATGATTCGAGATTGCACATCACGAGTTGTGCCGCTTACATCGGAAGTAATTGCGATTCTTTCACGGGCAAGGCGGTTAAAAAGAGAGCTTTTGCCAACATTGGGTTTACCTACAAGTGCGATAGTTATCATTTGAAATTTGCCTTTGAAAATGAATCTGGAAGTGACTCTACATGTAAAGTTTGTGTTGGGAATGCAAAGGATGCACCATTTTTTTCCACAATGCGCATCAGTTCAAGATTGACCTGTTCGCGAACGGCTAAATACTCTTTCCAAACCGTTGTTTTTGTAAAAAAGTAGCAAAAAATATTTAAACTGCTTGCGCCAAACTCATCAAAATATATCATTATAGTTTGTGGGTGAATATCTTCATTATTTTCTAAATAGGTGCGAATATCTCGTAAAATCTTTTCCATTTGCTCGGTAGTTGTGCTGTACGTAAGTCCTAAGCGCATGCGAATACGTCGTTTGCCCATCCTTGTCCAATTGGTTATTGCAGAGTTTGCTATGGTTGCATTTGGAACGGTTATAAGCGCTTGGGCAAAGGTGCGGATTTTTGTAGAGCGGATGCCAATATCTTCTACATACCCTTCTGCATCATCGGTTTGAACCCAATCTCCAATTTTAAACGGTCTGTCCGTAAAAAGAACGAGCGATCCAAAAAGATTGGCTGCAGTATCTTTAGCTGCTAATGCAAATGCCAATCCGCCAAGTCCCAAAGAGGCAATAAAGGCACTTACGTTTATTCCCCATGCTTGCAAAAAGGTCATAAGTCCAAGGGCAATTACAATAACTCGCAAGGTTTTGACGATAAAGTTTTCAATATCCTTGCTCATTTTGTTGCCAAATCGAGTAGAAAAGGCGCTAAAAATTGTCTTAAACTCTGAAATAAGACGATATAAAACCCAAAT
>DDHL01000104.1:45411-48056 GCA_002352945.1 Campylobacteraceae bacterium UBA1877
TTAAACTCTGAAATAAGGAGATATAAAACCCAAAAGATTAAAATAGAAGCCAAAGAGTGAATGAGTTTATCTAAAAAGGCATTTAATAGCTCAATATTAAGCCACGATTTTGCAAAATAAAATCCTAAGAGTACAAAAGTAAATTTAAGCGGCGCTTCAAGAGCATTTAAAATTTTATCATCCACAGTCGTTTTTGTTCGATTGACAATGGATCTTAAAGATACAAGAATGGTCTTGCAAAAAATGGTGCGCAAAAGTATAAAAAAGAAAAAAATTCCGATAGCTATGGCAATATCTTCTAGTCTCGTAGACATAATCATAATATCAAAAATTTCTTGAAAACTTTCCATAAAGGCCCTTTGAATATGGGGGAAATTGTTGCTAAAAACAGTAGTGCCTTGGATTTTAGCAAAATATAGATTAAAATTGCGTAATAGTTAGCTAGCACCCTTTGGCCAAGAGATTGTCAAAATTAAATAGCTTCAAAGATTGAAACAATCATTTATATTGGCACCAATAAGAGTTAAAATGAGAGATTTTTCTTTACATGTAAAGCTAGAGCTAGGCTAAATTGATTTTAATTGGAGAATGTGTGAAAATTTTACTATTTAAAAGTATTAACGATGGTGTGAAATATATGCTTTTAGCCTCTTTTTTCTTTGCGATTATGGGGGCTTTTGCAAAAATTTTAAGTGATACAATGCCTCCTGTGGAAGTTGTCTTTTTTCGCAATATTATTGGTGTTTTTTTGGTTTTAATTTCACTTATGCACTCACCGCTAAAGCAAAAGGGAGGAAGGCCTTTTTTATTGATATTTCGAGGACTTATGGGCTTTTTAGCGCTTTTAGCCTTTTTTTACAATATCGCCCATATCTCACTAGCTGATGCAATGACATTTTCTAGAACCTCCCCCATTTTTACGGCGCTTTTTGCAGCATGGTTTTTGCGTGAATCTATTGGCTCTAAAGGTTGGCTTGCAGTTTTTGCCGGTTTTTTAGGGGTGGTTTTTATTATGCAACCAAATGGATTAAGCTTTAGCAAGACCGATCTTTTAGGAATTTTTAGCGGAGTTGGTGCAGCCTTAGCATATACTAGCGTTAGAGAGTTAAAGCGCTACTATGATACCCGCTCAATTGTGCTTTCATTTATGGGTGTGGGGACAATTGGTCCAATAATTTTGATGGCAATAAGTCACTTTGTAGAGGTTGGAAAGTTTGATTTTATTTTGGGTGAATTTATTATGCCTCGTGGTATTGAGTGGCTTTATATAGCTGCTTTGGGTGTTTTTGCAACTTTGGCTCAAGGCTATATGACAAAGGCTTATGGGGCAACAAAGGCTGGAATCGCCGGTGCGGTAAGTTATACAAACATTCTTTTTTCACTACTTTTGGGCGTGATGCTAGGAGATAATCTCCCTAATCTTTTAGGCTTCTTTGGTATAATGCTAGTTATCTTTGGCGGAATTTTAGTAGCAAAGGAAAAAGGATGATTTTAATTGCAGGGCCTTGTGTTATAGAGAGTGAAGAGCTGCTTTTGAATGTAGCAAATAAACTTGTTAAATACCATGAAGACCCAAATATAGATTTTTATTTTAAATCCAGTTTTGATAAAGCCAACCGAACAAGTATTGAAAGTTTTAGAGGACCTGGATTGGACAAAGGGCTTAAACTGCTCCAAAAGGTAAAAGATGAGTTTGGTTTTAAGCTTTTAACAGATATTCACGAAGCAGCGCAGGCTCAGCCGGTAGCAGAGGTAGTTGATGTACTTCAAATCCCTGCATTTTTGTGTCGACAAACAGATTTATTAGTTGCTGCTGCAAAAACTAAGGCAGTTGTCAATGTGAAAAAAGGGCAGTTTTTAAATCCTGCAGATATGCGCCATTCAGTTAGAAAAATCCTCCAAACTCGTGGAATAAAAAAAGAGGGTTATGAGGTTGCAAAAGAGGCAAAAGTGTGGCTCACAGAGCGGGGCTCAACATTTGGGTATGGAAACTTGGTTGTTGATATGCGATCGCTTGAAATTATGCGTGCATTTGCGCCGGTAATTTTTGATGCAACCCATTCGGTTCAAATGCCAGGAGCTGCCAATGGAAGCAGTGGAGGGAAGAGAGAATTTGTTCCAACCTTGGCTCGTGCAGCTGCAGCTGTGGGGGTTGATGGCTACTTTTTTGAAACCCACATAGCTCCGTGTGAAGCGCTGTGTGATGGACCAAATATGCTAGATTTAGAGCAGTTAGAAAAAGTGCTGAATCAAATTCGTGCCATTGAAAATGCACTCAAATAAGTTTTACATGTAAAGGAATAGTATGAATATAGTTGAAGGAAAATTGGCTTTAAATGGGGATGAACGCATTGCAATTATAAATTCACGTTTTAACCATATTATTACTGATCGCCTTGTTGAGGGTGCAAGAGATGCTTTTTTGCGCCATGGAGGTAATGAGAAAAACTTGGATTTGATTCTTGTTCCTGGTGCTTTTGAAATCCCAATGGCTCTTTCGCAAGTGTTAGAGTCGGGAAAATATGATGGGGTTTGCTGTGTGGGTGCAGTGATTCGAGGCGCAACTCCCCATTTTGATTATGTGGCAGCCGAGGCGACAAAGGGTGTTGCTAATGTCTCTTTGAAATATAAAAAACCCGTTACTT
>DDHL01000104.1:48279-57006 GCA_002352945.1 Campylobacteraceae bacterium UBA1877
AATATAAAAAACCCGTTACTTATGGAGTTTTAACCGTAGATAATATTGAACAGGCAATCGAGCGAGCAGGAAGCAAGGCTGGCAATAGGGGCTTTGAAGCAATGGTTGGCGTGATAGAGCTTTTAAATCTCTATCGACAACTTTAGGAGATTTTATGGCAACACGTCATCAAGTGCGAGAAAGCGTTGTGGGTTTGTTGTATGCGGTAGATATGGGCAATGAAGAGATAGATAAGTTTGTTGAAGAGATTTTTGAAGAGAAAAAGATTAGAAATCAACAACGAGCCTTTGCTTTATCGCTCTATCAAGGAATTCGAGAAAATATAAAAACTATCGACTCGGCTTTAAATGAGCAGTTAAAAGAGTGGGAGCTTAGTAAGCTTGGAACAGTTGAAAGGGCAATATTAAGACTTGGAGCATATGAGCTTCTTTTTAGTGATGTAGATGATGCAGTGGCTATAAATGAAGCGATTGAGCTAGCCAAAGAGTTAGGAAACGATACATCGCCAAAATTTGTAAATGGTGTTTTGGATGCTTTAAAGAAAGGAAAGTAATGAAGCTATGTGTTGCGCTCGATTTGCCGACGGCTCAAGAAAACATCGCTTTGGCAAATGAGTTAAAAGGTTTGGACGTTTGGCTAAAAGTAGGGTTGCGTAGCTTTATTCGAGATGGCGAGCCTTTATTAAAAGCTCTTCGAGATTGCGATGACAAGCATAAGATTTTTTTGGATTTAAAGCTTCATGATATTCCAAACACAATGGCCGATGCTGCAGAATCTATCGTCTCTTTGGGAGTGGATATGTTCAATGTGCACGCAAGCGCTGGAAAAGAAGCAATGAAGCAAGTGATGGAAAGGGTCAACTCCTTACCAAAACCTCCTTACGTTTTGGCCGTAACTGCATTGACAAGTTTTGATGAGAAAGGATTTTATTCTGTATATGGTGCTCCGCTTGAAGTGAAAACGGCAAATTTTGCAAAAGATGCTTATGAAAGTGGATTAAACGGAGTCGTTTGCTCAGTATTTGAGAGCTTGTTAATAAAATCTTTGACTGATAAAAACTTTTTAACCCTAACTCCTGGTGTGCGCCCATTTGGCGAGGACAAAGATGATCAAAAAAGAGTTGCAACACTTGTAGATGCAAAGGTTGGAGAGTCTGATTTTATAGTAGTAGGAAGGCCAATTTATCGCTCGCACGATCCGCGAGGTGTGGTTGAGCGAATATTAGAAAACACTGCTCATTAAAAATCTGGAATTGTTTTTGCTTGCTTTTGGAAAAGTTTTAAAGGAGATCTAATGCACTACTTGATGCCAAAAGCAGAGCTCATTGCAAAACTAAAAGCCAAAATAGAGGCGGCAAAAGTCCAAAACAAACGTGAAGCAAGAAAACTAGAAAATCTTTTAACAAGATTAAAATCTGCTCCTGAAATTCCTGTTATTTAAATTTTACAAGCAGGCGAAATGTCTGCTTGTAAATTAAACTCTCCAAACTATTTAAAGATTGATTTTAATAAATTTTTGCAACTTAACAGCTAGTAATCTTTTTTGTAGTAAAATGGCTGCAGTATTGGGGGTTGATATGAATTTTTCACCAGAAGAGTTAAAAAAAGCACTTATCCAACAGCAAAATGAGATCAATGATTATGCAATTTATAGCACTTTGGCTATTAAAGATAAACAAAACCGAAAAATCTTCAATAAAATTGCAAACGAAGAGAAGACCCACTATGAATTTTGGGTAAAAATTACCAATAAAGAGATAAAACCGCAAAGAGTTCTGGTTTTGTGGTATCTTCTTTTAGTAAAGATATTTGGCACCTCTTTTGCGTTAAAAACTTTAGAAAAAAGAGAAGAGAAAGCCAAAGAGTTTTATAAAGAGCTTTTTGATGTCTATCCAGAATCAAGAAAAATTTATCAACAAGAAAATGAGCATGAGTTCGAGCTTATTGATATGCTCAATGATAAAAAGTTGGTTTATGCAGGCGCAATCGTTCTTGGAATGAATGATGCTTTAGTGGAGCTTACTGGAACGCTAAGTGGTATTGCTTTTGCATTTGAAAAGAGTTTGGTTGTTGGTTTAACAGGACTTATTATGGGCATAGCCGCATCATTATCTATGGCTGGATCGGCCTATCTTGAAGCAAAAGAGAATCCAAGCGAAGTTATTAAGCCTTTGACGTATTCTTTGTATACAGGGGTTTCGTATATCTTAACAACAGCTATTTTAGTTGCTCCATTTTTTATTTTTGAAACGATGGCTTATTCGCTAATTGTAATGTTTGCTTGCGCTTTTATTGCAATAATCTCTTATAATTTTTATGTGAGCGTAGCAAAGGATTTGAATTTTTCAAAAAGAGTTCTTCAAATGTCTACAATAACTTTTGGAGTTGCTTTAATTTCATTTTTGATCGGATATCTTGTAAAAGCATATTTGGGAATTGAAATTTAATAGATTTTACTTTTTATCATTTTAAAATTAGGGTAGTTTATGAAAGAAGTTTCGACTGTTTTGTATATTAAAGCTGGAAAGGTTTCTAAAAGAGCATTAAAAGGCACTAAAAGAAAGGAGTTGGTTTCTGCAATAGATAAGACGCCAATCTCAAAGGCATTTTTAACTAAAACTGGGTTCAAAGAGGATGAGCAAGCAGACACAAAACATCATGGTGGTATAAATAAGGCTCTATTTCTCTTTTCAAAAAAGACATATCAAAAGATAAATAGTGCGTGTAATACAGATTTTAAGATAGATGAAAATGCTCATTTTGGAGAAAATATAATTGTCTCAGATATTTGCGAGGATGATGTTTTTATAGGAGATATTTTTAAAATTGGTGATGCAAAGATTCAAATAACGCAGCCAAGACAGCCTTGCTGGAAGTTAAGTGCAAACACTGGCAAAAAAGAGATGACAAAATTTATTTTTAATAGCGGTTATACTGGATGGTATGCAAAAGTTTTGCAAGAGGGTGAAATTGTAAAAGGCGATGCTATTAGCCTAGTAAAGAGAGAAGAGAGTGAATTGTCAATTTCGCTTTTAAATAAGCTCATAAGAGATCCTGATATTGATGAAAGGCTGACTAAAAAAGCTCTAAAGTCGCAATTTTTGGGGTATCAGTTTAAAAACTCTTTGGAAAAAAGGTTTCGTTTGAAAGAAAAGGATGAGCAGTTTAGCTCTTATCACGAGTAATAAAAACTTTAATTGATAAAAACATGCATGAGCTTTGGTGAAAAACTAAGTTATTTTAAGATCTCCTTTTTCAACCAATATTTTTAAGGCACATATTAGCATCTAATGTGTATAATTCCCCTCTAATTTCGAGGACAGATGGGTGAGTTGGCTGAAACCACACCCCTGCTAAGGGTGCAAGTCTTAACGGGCTTCGAGGGTTCGAATCCCTCTCTGTCCGCCACTTCTTTTATAGCACCATAACCCCCTTATTTTACTGCCAAAACTACTCGAGTAGCTTAATTTCAATTGTTTTTATATTTGTTTAAAATAGCTTTAGATTGAATATTGTTTTGATTTATTTAATATGCAACTAACTCTTTACATGTAAAGACATATTTGGCTTTTTCAGAAATTATTACTGATCTTGCACAAGATAAGATAAACTCTTTGCGCACAAAACTTACTGTTGAACTTAAAGATGAAGAGGAACAAGAAAATTTAGATGATGATGGAATTATTACAACAGAAGAGGAGTTTGAAGGTTTTTTTATTGTCAAATCGATACTCGCAGAGATGATTTCACTGCATAGAATTGTAGCTAGAGATACGAAGAGTTACTTTGGAATATTGCTAGATGATAATAATAGAAAATGGATATGCAGGCTACACTTTAATTCAAAAAATAAAAAATATATTGGTTTACATGTAGAGGATAAAAAAGAGCAAAGGCATCCCATAGATAAAATTGAAGACATTTATAAACACAAAGAGGCTATTAGATCAATTGTGATAAGACTTGATAAAAATCTTTAGTTTAAATCAGTCTTAAATTATTTAAGCAAACTCTTTTAAGCAAAGATCACAGTCGTCCTTTATTGTATATCAAATATTATTGTGGTAAAATCGCGCACTATACTAAGCTCACGAGAGTTGCAAATGTATCACATTGAAAATGAAATAATGATTATCAATTATGTTGGAAAGATGGATGATAGAAAAACCATAATGATAATCAATACTGTGAACAGTTTGAAAGACAAGATAGAAAATCGACGTGTGAAGGGTGTGGTATTTAGTTTGCGAACGGCTTTGTACGATATCCACTCATTAAAGTTTTTGGTTCACAAACTCAACACATTGACAAAACTAGGCGCTCCTGTTGCAATTGTAGATTACTCTGCTAAAACTTATCAAGCATTAAAATTGCTCACCGAGGGCACTATTGTGAAGCTTTTTAAAACAGTTCAAGCCGCCCAGCTCTTTTTTGCTCCAAAAACTTTTAAAAATGAACTCTCAATCCTCGTTTATGATGAAGATGAAGAAAACATGGATCAGATTTGCACAACTTTAGCCCGCCAAGGCTATAGTGTGCACCGAGCAAAAAACGAAAAAGAGTTTACTGAAAAATCACAAAATGGGTATGATATAGCTATTACTCAGTGTCGCCTCAATGCCGATGAATCAAGACCTTCAGCTAGTGCATTGCCCCTTTCTAAAGTGCTTGTAAAAAATTTGCCAGTTTTTATGGATACAGCTGTTGAAACTTTGGTCTCATTTACAGGATTAGAAGCAAAAAAAACTGCCCATCAAATTAGGCCGTTTACTACAAGGCTCAAAGGAGATGTAGTTACTGCAATGATGCATTTTAAAGGGGATGTTTCGGGCCACTTTGTGCTTGTATTTCCAAGGCACGTTGCAATCTTAGCGCTTGAAGCGATGCTTGGTGAAAGTGTCAGATCAAACGACAATGAAGCCATTATGGATGGTGTTGGAGAGTTTTGCAATATCATAACTGGTAGTGCAAAATCAAAACTTTCTAGAAAAGATATTAAAGTGATTTTTGATTTGCCTAAAACCTTTACTGCTTTGCAGCCACTTGTTGCAACTATTGGTGATGATAATGGAATATGGATCGATATGCAGCTAGATGGAAATCCATTTTATATGTTTATTACAAGATAAATGCTTAGGGGGCAAAAGCCCCCAAACTCAAGATTTACGCCATTTTTGTGGGCCTGTTGTGTGAATAGAATTACCCTCTGAATCCACAGCAACCGTAACTGGCATATCTTCAACCTCAAATTCATACACAGCTTCCATGCCCATTTCAGGAAATGCAACTGTACGTGCGCTTTTAATAGCTTTTGCAATAAGATACGCAGCTCCTCCAGTTGCGATAAGATAGATGCTTTTATGCTCTTTGATAAGATCAATTGTAGGTTGCCCGCGCTCGGCCTTGCCGATTGTTCCTAAAATCCCTGTTTCTAAAATATCTTTTGAGAATTTATCCATTCTAGTTGATGTTGTTGGTCCAGCCGGTCCTACAACCTCATCACGCACCGGATCAACCGGTCCAACATAGTAAATCATGCGGTTTTTCAAATCCAAGCCTTCAGGCAAAGGCTCTCCAGCCTTTAGCAAGTCGATGATCTTTTTATGTGCAGCATCACGAGCAGTGAGAATTTTACCGCTAATAAGTAAAGTATCGCCTGATTTAAATTGAGATAAATCAGCCTTAGTAAGAGTGTCAACATTAACTTTTTTAAGTCCTTTTGTTGGCAGTTCAATATCAGGCCAAAGACTAAGTGGTGGCGGGGTAAACTCTGCTGGACCTGAGCCATCAAGTGTAAAATGGATATGTCTAGTTGCTGCACAGTTTGGTATGACTGCAACTGGCAAAGAAGCTGCATGGGTTGGGTAATCTTTGATTTTTACATCAAGAATTGTATTGGCTCCTCCAAGTCCCTGTGCGCCAATGCCTAAATTATTTATCTTTTCAAAAAGACTAAGACGTTTTTCTTCTAGGTGATTTTTAGGACCCCTTGCTTTAAGCTCATAAATATCAACTGGCTCCATAAGTGATTCTTTTGCCAAAATCATCGCTTTTTCAGGAGTTCCTCCAATACCAATTCCAATAATTCCAGGAGGACACCAGCCAGCTCCCATGCTTTGTACTTGTTTAACTACCCACTCTTCAATATCATCACTTGGGTTAAGCACGCCAAATTTAGCCTTATTTTCACTACCGCCGCCTTTGGCTGCTACTGTAATCTCAAGAGTATCAGAAAGGTCTGTTTGCATATGGACAATTGCTGGAGTATTGTTTTTTGTGTTTGCTCTTTTGCCAGCTGGGTCTTTTAAAACCGAAAAGCGCAGTGTGTTATCAGGGTCTGTATAAGCTTTGGCTACGCCTTCATTGAGCACTTCATCCAGTGGACGTTTAATATCAAGTTTCGCATTAAGACCAAGCTTAACAAACATAATCACAATTCCAGTATCTTGGCAAATTGGTCGCTTACCAATAGCGCACATTTTGGAATTAATAAGAATTTGCCCAATAGCATTCTTCGCCGCAGGAGAAGGCTCATTTTCATAAGCAGTTACCATGCCTTTAATAAAATCAGCAGGGTGGTAATAAGAGATGTACTGCAACGCATCATGGACACTTTGAATAATGTCAGCTTCGGTAATGGTTTTCATTCTCTTCCTTTAGATAGAAATAGGCTAAAAGCCAGATTAGCACAAAAGGCACCTCATATTTACATGTAAAGCTTTACATGTAAAACTTTAATGATATTGTATCATGAGTTGGGTATAAATTTGGGATTAAATGAGGGTAAAGGCGATGAGACTAAAAGCCATTACGGCCATTCCAAAAACAATGCCAAGAATGGTGGTATGGGCATTGCCGTAAACTCTAGCAGATGGAAGCAGCTCATCAAAAGATATATAAATCATTATGCCCGCAACTATTCCAAAAGTAATTCCAAGGGTTAACTCTCCTAAAAGCGGAGCGAGTAAAAAGTAGCCAAGTAGTGCGCCAGCAGGCTCAGCGAGTCCTGAAGCAAAGGCGTACCAAAAAGCAACTTTACGTTTTTTAGTAGCGTGGTATATTGGAAGAGAAACTGCCATTCCTTCGGGGATATTGTGAATAGCAATTGCAAGAGCAATTGGAACTCCAAGTGTTAAACTATCAAGGGCAGATACAAAGGTGGCAAATCCTTCTGGAAAGTTGTGAATTGCAATCGCTAAAGCAGTAAAAATTCCAGTTCTATGCAGTGAGGCATTTTTTGCTTTTAAGACTTTAATCTCGCTGTTGCTTTTAAATTCGTGGGGATTTACGTCATCTGGAATGAGCCTGTCAATGATAAAAGATATTGCAATTCCAAGAAAAAAACAAAGAGCTCCTAAGCTTTGTCCAATTGGCTCGTTAAATACGTGAATAAACTCACTTTGGGATTTTGGCAAAATCTCTATAAAAGAGATATATATCATAACTCCAGCAGAAAAACCCATACCAATTGAGAGAAAACGGGTATTTCCAGGCTTTGTAAAAAAGGCTAGTGCAGCACCAATGCCTGTTGAAAGACCTGCAAAAAGCGTCAAAAAAAAGGCTGGACCGTAAGTTTCAAACACACATCGTCCTTATGTGGCAGGAGGAGAAAAACTCCTCCCAATTTTTATTGTGCCACAGAGGCGCTAAGCATCCAAATTTCTTTTTCTAAAAGAGCAATCTCATCTTCTGCCATAGCAACAGTAGTGCTATCGTCTGCTTCATCAGCAGCTTCAGCCAAAGCTTTGAACTGGTCTTTTAAGTATTTGTAATCATCAATGATGCTTTTTAATACATAAACTCCATCAAAGCTCTCACCTGACTCTTCTTTGATTTTAGTAAGATTTTTAATGGCATCCATTGTAAGAACAGCTTTGCCTCCAAGTTGGATAGCGCGTTCTGCCATATCATCATAAACAGTTGCTAGATGATTGTAAATCTCCTCAGTTTTATTGTGGATTGCGTAAAAGTACATGCCTTTTACATTCCAGTGATAGTTGTGAACTTTAACATACAATGCTTGTGCATCAGCCTGAATCTGGTTAAGTAATGAAATTACATTTTCCATGGTAGATCTCCTTTTTATTAATGTTGTAATTATACGATAAAAATTCTTAAAAGAAAATAATTATTATTTAGATATTGAAGGAATTTCATATAAAACTCCATTACAATATTTACATGTATAGTTATAAACTCCTCTTTTTATCCGGTTATGCCTAATTGCACTTAATTTGTGAATGCGGTTTTTGCACCGGCATCCATAATTAAACTGTCTCATTTTTCGACTTTTTGCTTTTATCTCATATTTAGGTCTTTGTTTTGGAGCTATATATCCATCTTCTAAAATAAAAAGTACCGATTTAAACTCATTTCCATGGGGTTTTACGCGGCCTTTACATTGCTCCATCACAATAGCGTGAGCCAGCTCATGGGCTACTACATCGTTTAAATAAACTAATCCATAGCGTTCAATCAACTCTTGATGAAGCCTTATTTTATAGTGGCTTAATCCAATCTTTTGACACTGTCCAATGAGTCTATGGCCTTTTAAATCAATTTGAAGTTCAATCTTAGCATCAAACCCAAAATGATTTTTAGCCTTTTTTTGGTATAAATATAATATTTTTTTGGCATTTTCTAAATGAGTAATTCTCATAGTCCAAGTATATCCTATATGTACTTAGAATAGTGAACAATATTTAAAAAGGAGTCAACTATAAAGAAA
>DDHL01000102.1:0-700 GCA_002352945.1 Campylobacteraceae bacterium UBA1877
GTAGTTGGCTTAAGCGAAGCTGTTGTGATTGCTCAAGCCGATCTTAAAAGCGGTTCCATGCAGAGTGCAAAAATAGCTTTAAAATTGAAAAAACCTCTATTTGTTTTGCCCCAGCGACTAGGAGAGAGTGATGGAACAAACCATTTGCTAGCAAAAAATCAGGCTAAAATCATTGATGATATTGATGCGTTTGCAAACCAATTTGGAGTTGTTAAAAAGCAAAACGACCCCCTAATAGAGTTTTGCAAAAAAGAACCATCTTTGCAAAAAGCGCTTTTGGAGTTTGGATTAAGGGTGTATGAATATGAACTTGAGGGTAAAATTAAAATAGTTGGAACGCAAGTGGTGGTGCAAGATGGCTAAAGTAATTATTGGATTAGACATTGGTTTAAAGCGCATTGGAGTGGCGCTATTGCTGGGCAATGGAGTTGTAATGCCTCAAAATCCAATCATTCGAAAAAATAGAAACCAAGCTGCTTTACAAATAAGTGAGGTGATAAAAAAGTGGGGGGCAAATGAAGTAGTAGTTGGACTGCCAAAGGGCGGCTCTGATGAAGAGGAGATGGATCGACGCATCAAACACTTCATGAATCTAGTAGAGTGTGATGTACCAATCTTTTTTGTAGATGAATATGGCAGCTCCATCGAGGCAAAAGAGAGGATGCGCGGGCATATTAAACAAAAAAAAGATGGCAAAATC
>DDHL01000102.1:927-3074 GCA_002352945.1 Campylobacteraceae bacterium UBA1877
AAAAAAAAGATGGCAAAATCGACTCTTTGGCCGCAGTTATTATATTAGAGCGCTACTTGTCACAAAAAAGTGAACGGTAGCGTTTTTCATCGTATCCAACACTTACACCATGGTTGTGCTCAATCACCGGTCTTTTAATAAGTAAATTCTCTTTAATGAGCCACTCTCGTTTTTGCTCATCATCTAATTTGTACTCTTTTAAACCAAGAGTTCTATATTTAGTTCCCCGTGAGTTAAAAAGAGTATCAATATCTACATAGCTTAACCACTGGTCAATCTTTTCGCCTGTAACTGGCTCTTGGCGCATATCTACAAACTCATATTCAAGGTTATTTGCCTTGCAAAAAGCAATCGCCTTTTTTACACTGCCACAAGTCTTGATTCCGTAAATTACCACACAAACTCCTTTGGTATTAAAGGGAATTTAACAAATCAAAGAGTAGTATAGCATACAAAGGAGTCTTTTTATGCAAGTTAATGTAAGCTCAATGGGCGCCCATACCGATTTTTTAGCATCAAATGCTAATAATATTGCAAATGTTAATACCAATCCCTTTAATGCAAATCAAGTAGTGCTAGACAATAGCGCACAAGGAAATGTTAAGGCAGTTGTATCATCTACAAATAGTCCAACTGAGCTTTCACGAGAACTTACTGACCAAATTGTGATAGAAAATGGGTTTGATGCCCAAATCCGCTCCATAAAAACAGAAGATGAGATGGTTGGAACCCTTTTAGATATGCACGCTTAAACTATAAAACAAGCATCGCATCTCCATAGGAGAAAAAGCGATACTCTCTTTTTACCGCCTCATTATAAATCTCAAGAGTCTTTTCAAGTCCAATAAAACTTGCTACTAGCATAATTAAAGTTGAGCATGGAAGATGAAAGTTTGTAAGTAAGTGGTTGATTCTAATTGGCGGATTAAGAGGGTGTAAAAAGAGGTTGCACTCCCCTTGGGTGTTCTTTGTTCTTGCATAATATTCAACTGTTCTTGTCACAGTTGTACCAACAGCTAAAATGGACTTTTTGCTATCAATAATCTCTTTTGCATCTTTTGGAATATAAAAGCGCTCTGAGTGCATAGTGTGTTCATCTATATTTTCAACTTCAACCGGCTTGAAAGTTCCAGCTCCTACATGTAAAGTTAAGTTGGCCCAAGCATGACTCTTTTTTAACTCATCTAAAAGTTTGGTTGTAAAATGCAAAGATGCAGTGGGTGCAGCCACCGCTCCGGGGTTGGAGGCAAAAACAGTTTGATAATCAAAACTATCTTGTTTTGTATCTTCTCGTTTTATATAAGGAGGAAGCGGAACATGGCCGATTTTATCTAAAATCTCATATAAACCGCTAATATCAAGTGGCTTTTTTTTACATGTAAAGCTTACAATGCGCAAACCATCTTTTTTAAGCTCTTCTACTCTTGCTTGAAGATCATGAGAAAATTGTAATACTGAGCCTTGATGGACCCTTCCTCTTATGTAAGCGCTAAAACGGTTTGCTGTTAAGGGTGAGTTTAGAAGTAATTCAATCTTGCCGCCACTTGATTTGTGTCCAAAGATGCGAGCTTTAATAACTTTGGTATCGTTTAAGAGCACTGCGCAATTGTGAGGCAGAAAGGATAAAAGCTTATCAAATCTTGAATGGGTTATTGTATCTGTTTTTCGATCATACACTAAAAGCCTTGCATGGTCTCTTGGTTCAGCCGGCAGGGAAGCAATAAGTGATTCAGGCAAGTTGTAATAATAACTTGCCTGTAGTTTGGGATCAAGCTTAGAAGTTTGAGGTTTCATCATCCTCGTCTTCATCCTCCTCTTCATCCTCCTCATCGTTTGATGCAGGGTTGACAGATTTTGCAATTAAAATAGAGATTCCATATAAAAGAATCATCGGTCCTGCCATTAAAAACTGAGTAATTACATCAGGAGGAGTTAAAAGGGCTGAAAAGATGAAGATAAAGATAATTGCATATCTAAAAAAGCCAATGAGGCTTTGGTCATCAACTAATCCAAGTTTAGCTAAAAAGAATGTAACAACAGGCAGCTCGAACGCAATTCCAAAAGCAATAAGGAGCTTTGTAAAAAAGCCTACATACTCACCAATGCTAGGTAGAGCCGTAAAAAGAGCGCTACCAAAATTGATAAGA
>DDHL01000102.1:3250-5306 GCA_002352945.1 Campylobacteraceae bacterium UBA1877
TACCAAAATTGATAAGAAAATCAAAACCAAAAGGAATAACTACATAGTAGCAAAAAGCAGCTCCGGTTATAAACATAAGGGTTGCAAAAAAGACAAAAGGGATAACCATCTTTTTTTCGTGCTCATACAAACCTGGAGCAACAAAGAGCCAAAACTGCCAAAAGACAACAGGGAGTGAAAATACAAGGCCTGTAAAAAATGCTACCTTAATAGCAGTGAAAAAGGGCTCTTGAACCTTTGTAAAAATCACGTTGCTGTTTGCTGGCAAAACTTCATTTAATGGAGCAATCATCCAGTCTAAAATCGGCTCCCAAAAACCAAAACATGCAAAAAACATTACAAAAATGACTGCTACTGAAATGCCTAGGCGTTTTCGCAGTTCCACCAAGTGGGGTTTTAGTTCGTCAAACATTAGGCTTGATTTCCTTTCTCTTGTGAGGGTTGGCTTTGAGGAGTTTGGGTTTTTGCCATCTGCTCTTTTTTGTCAGTCTCATTGAGTACACTTGTTACATCCATATCTTTTTTTAAATCATCCAAGGCTTTGTTGACACCGGCTTTTGCACCCTTTATCTCTTCAAGCTCTTCAAAAGTGAGCTTTTTGCGAACAGAGTTTGCTCCTTCTTCAAGCTGCTTTTTATATTTTAAAGTATCTTCGCGAAGCTCTTGAAGTTTTATCTCTTGCTCAAGCGAAGATTTGGCCTCGTTGATGCTGCTTTTAAAGCTTTTAAAAAATTTAGCTACCTGCACCATGGCACTTGGCAGCTTATCGGGCCCTAAAAAGAGCACAGCAATAACGGCGACGATTAATATTTCCATAAAACTCATACCAAACATAAACTGTTCCTTGAACAAATTAAAAAGAAGATGATTTTATCCTCTTAAAGCTCAAATTCCCATAAAGTTATTTGAATTAATCTTTTTCTAAAAGAAAAAGGACTATTTCATCAGCCAAAAAGAGATCTTTGGCATAAAAGCGATTGTCTAATAGATCTAACATTTTCTCATCTATTAATATTTGAGCTCTTTTTTGCATAGATGGACTCAAAAGATTTTTATCAACTCCAACATTGGCTCTAAGCCCTAAAAAAAGCCTTTCTAAAAGTTTTTCATTCTCATTTACTATCTCTACATGTAAAGCGTTAGGATTTTTTAAATACTCTTTTAAATTCGAGCTTGCCTTATATCTTTTTTGGCCATCAAACCCAACCGCACCACATCCAGCTCCAATATAGGGCTCATACTTCCAATATCCAAGATTGTGTTTACATGTAAGGGTTCCATAGTTAGAGACTTCATACTGGGGCAAGTTAGACTCATATAAACTTTGACGGACAAAATTTGCTAATTCTGCGCTATCTTTGCTTACTTCTGGTTTGGTATAAAGTGGTGTATTTTCTTCAAGAGTAAGCGTGTATGCACTTAAATGTTTTAATCCAAATGCACGTGCCTGGGCAATATCATCAAAAAGAAGTTCTTTTGTATCTAAACTTGTGCCATATATAAGATCGATTGAGATATTTTCAAATCCAACATCTTGGGCTTCTGAGATTGCTCTTTTTGCCTGAACTCCTTTGTGATTTCTGCCAAGTAGCTTTAATTTTTCATCATGAAAACTTTGCACTCCAAGGCTTATGCGATTGAGTCCAAAATCGTGCATTTGTTGCAGCCATGAGCTTGAGGCACTGTTTGGATTGGCTTCTGAACTTATTTCACTATGTGAGTCGATATAGGGCCAAAGAAATTCAAAAATCGGCTTATACAATTTAGCATCAACACAAGATGGGGTTCCTCCGCCAAAAAAAATTGTGCTTAGATATTGCGGGTTATATTTATTAAAGAGTTTTTTGAGTTGTTCTAAAAGTGCTTGAATATAAGGCTCATGCAGGTTTTTAGAAGCTACAAAGGAGTTAAAGGCGCAATAGTGGCACTTTTGCTCGCAAAAAGGGATGTGAATATAAAGGTGCATAGGCTTCCAAAAGTAGTTTTTAATCACAGTTTGGCTAATATTTTACCATAAAAAAAAGAAAGACCGATGATGAGAGAGAAAAAACGGTTT
>DDHL01000014.1:0-1255 GCA_002352945.1 Campylobacteraceae bacterium UBA1877
CCAACGTAGTTGATTGTATCCATTGTACCCATAGCCAAACCTGCACCATTAACCATGCAGCCAACATTGCCATCGAGTTTTACATAACTTAATCCGAATTCGCCAGCTTCCCTTTCTGCAGGATCTTCTTCACTAATATCTCTCATTGCCTCAATGTCTGGGTGGCGATAAAGTGCACTATCATCAAAACCCATTTTAGCATCAAGAGCAATAAAAGCACCTTGTGAAGTTTTTACGAGTGGATTGATTTCAATAAGTTCTGCATCATTTTCCATATAGAGTTTATAAAGTGCGTTTGCAAATTTAATAAAAGCACCAACTTCCTCTTTGGCAAGTCCTAATCCAAAGGCAAGTTTGCGTCCATGAAATCCTTGAAATCCAATGGCAGGGTCTATTGCAACTTTAACAATTTTTTCAGGTGTTGTGGCGGCAACTTTTTCAATCTCCACACCACCCTCAGTTGAAGCCATGATAACTGGCATCTCTTTTGCCCTATCTAAAACTACACCCAGATATAGCTCATCTGCGATATCAACACCCTCTTCAATGTAAACCTTTTGAACCAATTTACCCTCTGGTCCTGTTTGGTGCGTAACAAGAGTCATTCCCAAGATTTCAGAAGCTAAAGTTTTAACCCCTTCAAGGCTTTTAGCAAGTTTTACTCCTCCACCAAGCCCTCTACCTCCGGCATGAATTTGAGCCTTTACAACCCAAATATTTCCACCAAGCTTTTTTGCATTCTCAAGTGCTTCGTCGGGAGTTTGAGCCACATAACCTCGCGGAATTGGCACACCGTAACGGCCAAAAATCTCTTTTGCCTGATACTCGTGAATATGCATACAATCTCCTAGTGATGAATACTCATCGGTTTTAATATTTAAAACTTTAATACGATAGAACTATTAAACCGGATAAAACAGAGAACTATTTTTCTAAATTATCTTTGGCTTAAGGTTTAAACCCCTGCCTATAGGCCTATTTGCAGAGTATATCTCAATAACAAAATAGTTTCAATCAAATAAAACAAATTAAAACTATTTTTGAAACTATTGAGAAAATACTCCACTAAAACTTATGCTTTACCAATGGAGTCAACTATTTTATTTAATGTTTCCACCGGTCGCATTGCTTGATTGGCCTTTGCATCATCTGGTAGATAGTAGCCACCTAAATCAACTTTTGAGCCTTGAAGAGCATTGAGCTGTTTTACAATAGTGTCAATATTTGATTCAAGCTCTTGGGCGGCTTTTTCAAC
>DDHL01000014.1:1501-3501 GCA_002352945.1 Campylobacteraceae bacterium UBA1877
GGCTTGAAGCCAATAGAGCGCTAAGTATGCGTGGCTGCCACGATTATCAAGTTCACCACACTTTCTTGATGGCGAGCGGTTTTCATCCAAAAATTTTCCAATTGCCTTATCTAAAGTGGTAGCTAAAACCTTTGCTTCTTTACTTCCGTTTTTATTGGCGATATGCTCAAGTGCGGCTCCAAGAGCCATAAATTCACCAAGTGAATCCCATCTTAAATGGTTCTCTTCTAAAAATTGCTGCACATGTTTTGGAGCCGATCCACCTGCACCTGTTTCAAAAAGTCCGCCACCTTTCATCAATGGAACGATTGAGAGCATTTTGGCACTCGTTCCAAGCTCTAAAATAGGAAAAAGATCCGTATTATAATCACGCAGTACATTTCCAGTAACTGAAATCGTATCTTTTCCTGCGCGCATTCTGGCTAGACTGAGTTTTGTAGCCTCTTCTGGTTTCATAATTGATATTTCCAATCCTGAGGTATCGTGCTCTTTTAAATAGGTATTAACTTTTTTGATAATTTGGCTGTCGTGAGCTCGGTTTTCATCAAGCCAAAATATTGCTGGAGTTGCACTCTCTTTAGCTCTAGCAACGGCTAATTTAACCCAATCTCGAATCGGTTCATCCTTTGTTTGGCACATGCGCCAAATATCATCTTTGTCTACATCGTGGCTCATGAGAACCTGACCATTTTGGTCAATAACACGCACAACACCTTTTTGTTTAATTTGAAAAGTCTTATCGTGAGAGCCATACTCTTCGGCTTTTTTTGCCATGAGTCCAACATTTGAAACTGTACCGATTGTTGCTGGATTAAGTGCACCATTTTCCTTGCAATCATCTATAACTGCTGCATAAACCCTAGCATAACATCTATCTGGAATCATTGCTAAAGTATCTTGTGTTTTTCCATCTTTATTCCACATTTTACCGCCATTTCGAATCATAGCTGGCATGGAAGCATCTACAATAACATCGCTTGGTACATGTAAATTGGTAATTCCCTTATCCGAATCAACCATAGCCAAAGGAGCGCTTGTTTGCAGAGTTTTATCGATTTCAGCCAAAAGCAAAGCTTTTTTATCCTCATCTAGCTGTTCAATCTTGCCTAGCATTGCTTTTAAACCGTGGTTAGGATTGATATTTGCTTCACTTAAAACATCTCCGTAAAGTTCAAAAAGAGATGCAAAATAGGCTTTTAAAGCAGCTCCAAACATGATTGGGTCTGAAATTTTCATCATAGTTGCTTTTAAATGCAAAGAAAGCAGCACATTCTCACTCTTTGCTTTTTGAATCTGCTCTTTATAAAATTGGCTCAATTTTGCATATGACATTGTTGCCCCATCGATAATTTCACCATTTTCAAGGGCCAAATTTGATTTTAAAACCTCTTTTTTTCCAGATTCACTTTCAAATTCAATAGTAATAGATGTCGCCTTTTCAATGGTAACGGATTTTTCACTTCCATAAAAATCTCCTGAATCCATATGGGCAACTTGGGTTTTAGAATCTTTCTTCCACTCACCCATACTGTGAGGATGTTTTTGGGCGTATGCTTTAACTGAACGCGGTGCCCTGCGATCGGAATTGCCCTCTCGAAGTACTGGATTTACAGCAGATCCTAAAACTTTGGCATATCGCGCTTGGATAGCACGCTCTTTATCGTTTTTAGGTGATGCTGGATAGTTTGGAACCTTATAACCCTTAGCTTGTAATTCAGCAATTGCAGCTTCAAGCTGGGGGATAGATGCTGAAATATTTGGAAGCTTTATAATTACAGTATTTGGATCTTGTGTGAGTTTTCCAAGTTCGGCCAAATCGTCGCTAAAGCCTCCACCAAGCTCATCTGAAAATGCTGCAAGGATACGTCCTGAGAGCGAAATATCCTTTACTTTTACATCTATGTTAGCTAACGACGCAAAAGAGCGAACAATGGGAAAAAACGAGTAAGTTGCCAATGCGGGTGCTTCATCTACCTTAGTCCAATAAATTGTAGGGTTCA
>DDHL01000014.1:3722-5808 GCA_002352945.1 Campylobacteraceae bacterium UBA1877
TAAATTGTAGGGTTCAAAGTACTTCTCCTTGAGATTTTATGTGTGATGGTAACATTTTGGAAGTAAAATTTAACTAAGCTTTTGAGGTTAAGTTCTAATAACTAATTTTAATAAAACTAAGTTTAGTTTTAGCGACTTTGAGCTATTGCTTTTTGGTGCTCTTTGTAGGTTTTAGAAAATGTGTGTTTGCCCTCTTTATTGCGGACAAAATAGAGATAATCACTCTGTGCAGGAAAAATTGCAGCCCTTATGGCATCTTTACTTACTGTTGATACTGGATGCGGTGGCAAACCTTTGTATTTGTAAGTATTGTAACGGCTGGTATCATTTTTTATGCGACTTGGAGTTACTTTTTGATTTCCAAAGTGACCATAATTTAAAGTCCCATCCATTTGAAGCTTCATTCCCTTTTTAAGTCGGTTATAAATTACTGATGAAACCAAAGGCATCTCTTGAACTGACGAAGCCTCTTTTTCGATAATGGAGGCGATGATAAGGTATTGATACCATTTGCGAGGATTGTACTCAGCAAATATCTTTTTTGATAACTCTTCATGCTGGATTTTAGACAAGGAGACCAAATAATAAGCTAAATGGCGCTCTTTAATTCCCATTGGAAGATAGTAAGTTTCTGGAAAGAGCATCCCCTCTGGATAGGGCGAATACTCTAAATAAGCTTGCATTAATTTATCAAATGAGAGGTTAAATCTTTGTGCAACACCTTGAAAAAATTGCACTGTAGTTTGGCCTGGAATAAGTGTAACAGCAACCATGGCAGCTTTAGCATGGGTGAGTTTATTGAAAAAATCTGCTCTGCTCAGGCGGGTTGTTCCAACATCAACCCAGCCCGATTGGGGCCAGCCAAACATGCGCACAATAATGCTATCTAATGATGGAATGAGCATAAAATTTCGTTTATTAAGATATGTTATAATCTGTCCAATAGAGCCTTGAGGCACAAAAACAACCGAAGTCGTATTCATTGGGCGTGCCAGATAAAATAGAAGCGATAATAAAATGATTACAATAACATCACATATGATGAAAAAACTTTGGACGCCAGTCTTGGTTTTTATCATCCTCTTAGTTACCTTTATATCTATCTTAATTTACGGTATCCGAATTGATGGTTTCACTATAGGCGAAATCAATGTTCGGCAATTGTACATAAAACTAGATAAAAAACTGATTGTAGAAGTTTTACATGTAAAACTTCCAGCCAGCTCTTCTCAAAGTAATGCTAGAGAAGAGATTGTAAAACTCTTAGAGTATCTTCCATGGCTTAATCAATTTTTTGACACTATCAGTATTGGCACAATCTCTTATGCCGACGAAGAGGTGAAATTAACTTATAAAAATGATGTTTTTTATCTCGATTCTGATTATTTAACTATTGATGCCAAAATCAATCCAAAAGATAAGCAGACTAATGTGGTTATCAAGCAGCTTTTAGTGAAGGATTTTAATCTTGAATTAAGAGGAGATCTTGACTTTGATCTTATAAATGAGAGTGGAATTTTTAAAGGAAGGTTTTTTGTTGAAGAGATTGGTGGAGATATAGCGCTTAAATTGCAAAATAGGCAGCTTTCTTATCTTGTAAAAACCGACCCATTTACAACTCTTGAGCCCTTTATGAAAAAACTAGAGAGCCATTTACATGTAGAGCCTCAAATTAGCGAATGGGTTTATCAAAGAATCAAGGCAAAAGAGTATCAAGTTAACTCATTAAGCGGAGTAATCGATTTAAATAGTGGCAACTATTTTCCTCAAAAAATGCTTGCAAGCGCAAAGGCAAAGGATGTTAGCGTCAAATTTCACGATAATGTAGCACCGGCCTTGATTGAAAACCTTGATATTGAATTAAAAAATAACCAACTCTTTTTTGGAATCAATAGTGCAGATTTTGAGGGAATTAGCATCAATCGCTCATCTGCTTACATTTATAACCTTTTTACTGAAAAAAATGGGATTGTCCTTACCCTGCAAGCACAAAGCCCACTTGATGAGAGAATAGATACAATCTTACGTGCTTATAACATAAACTTACCAATAAAGCAGACCAAAGGCACAAGCAAGTCAGTAGGGG
>DDHL01000014.1:5979-6216 GCA_002352945.1 Campylobacteraceae bacterium UBA1877
TACCAATAAAGCAGACCAAGGGCACAAGCAAGTCAGTAGTTGAATTGGATATTGGTTTTAACCCTTTTAGCTTCAATGCGAAGGGTTATTTTATTTTAAAAAAGAGTGTTTTAGAGATTGAAAATGAGCCCTTTGATATTGAGCAAGCCTTTATTACACTTGATAATGATGATATCTTTTTAGATGCAACAAGGTTTAGCTATAAGGATTTTTTTGATATTTCAACAGAGGGTGTTT
>DDHL01000075.1:0-3825 GCA_002352945.1 Campylobacteraceae bacterium UBA1877
TCTAGTTTTTTAGTGGCATTATATTGGAAATATTTATGACAACATTACAAAAGAGTTAGATAACTTTTTTAAAAGTGCTATTCATGAAATTAGAACCCCTATTGGAGTTATTCAAATAAATCTTGATTTTTTAGAAAATACTTTGCCTGATTCAATGGCTGTAAAAAGAGCTCAAGGTGGTGTTCGCAATCTAACTTCGGTTTATGAGAGTTTAGAGTATTGCATAAAACATAAAAATGTCCAGTTCAAAAGAGAGGATTTAAACTTATCTCAATTTTTGCGATACAGAATCGATTTTTTTACTGTTCTTGCTGAAATTAAAGATGTGCAGATAAAAAGCGATATTGAAGATAATATTTTTATCCATATGAGCAAGGTAGAGTTGCAGCGTCTTATTAATAATAACCTTTCAAATGCCATTAAGTACGCCAAAGAGCATACTCAAATTACTATAAAGCTGTATCTAAGAAAAAATTGTGCAATCCTTAGTTTCTCAAATTATGGCAATCCCATTGAAAATATTAGTAAGATTTTTAGACAATATTATAGGGATGACCATGTCAAAGGCGGTTTTGGTTTAGGGCTTAGTATAGTTGAGAATATTTGCCGAATCTATCACATTAGTATTCAAGCAATTTCAGATGATGATAATCTTATTACCTTTATCTATAAAATTCCAGACACAATCCTTGTTAAGAATCCATCATGAGATATATCTTTTTTATCATCTTTTTACATGTAACGCTCTTTGCAAGCGCAGTTGAACTAAACGATCAAGAGCGCACTTGGCTAAAAACTCATAAAAAAATTGTTGTTGGAATCGATAATAATTTTGCACCCTTTGAGTATGTGGATAATGATGGCTCTCTCAAGGGTGTTTCAGCAGATTATTTAAAAGAGCTGTCAAAAATATTAAATGTCTCATTTGAAATTGTAAAAGATAAAGATTGGGTGAGTTTAAATGAGATGGCAAAAGAGAAAAAGATAGATATCTTTACATGTATAGTTTCAACAAAAGAGCGCAAAGAGTATCTTAACTTTACAAAGCCGTACTTTAGCTTCCCAATGGTAATCGTTACAAATATAAATAGTGGATTTATCAATAGTCTTGAAGAGTTAAATGGAAAAACTATTGCAGTGATAGACAATTACACGCCCCATCAACTCTTGCAAAGATTCTATCCAAAAATCCACCTTGTAAAAACGAAAAATTTAAAACAGGCCCTAGAGCTTGTAGCTTCTGGAAAGACTTTTGCCCATGTTGGAAATTTGCCAAGAGTGATTCATCAGTTAAAAAAAGATGGATTTCAAAATCTCTCAATTACTGGAATTACGGATTTTACCTATGATTTTTCTATTGGTATTAGAAAAGATGATCCCATTTTAAACAGCATTGTTAAAAAAGCTTTTAATGCAATTACTCAAAGCAAACATGAAGAGATTTATGATAAATGGTTTAAAATCAATTACCATGAGCCAAAAAGCAGCAGTGTTCCAACCTATATAATAGCTATTATTTTAGTGGTTTTGACTATTTTGCTTATGATTTTATATGGTTATATGAGGGAGATAAGAGCAAGAAGGGCAAACGAAGAGCAGTTTAGAAAAAATATCGATTGGTTAAATAGAAGTCTAAAAAAGGCAAATATCGGAGCATGGAATTGGGATTTAAGGACAAATATTATTACAGGTAATTTGGTTTATGCAAGAATTTTGGGTTTTGAAGAGCAAGAGATTAAGCTTGATGCAAAAGATTTTCATAAAAACTTCATCCATCCTGATGATTTGAAAGATGTTTTATTGGCTCTTGAGGACTATTTTAATAAAAAAAAGAGAGACTGCTCCGCTACATTTCGCATCTATACAAAAGATGGCAAACTAAAAAAGGTTGAATCAAAAGGAGAGATTTTTCAATATGATGCTTTTAACAACCCCTTAGTTATTTTTGGATTTATTGTTGAGGTTTAAAAGAGCATTTTTGCCCGAATCTTTCTATATTTTTCAGATTGGAGTTTTTTAAGCTGCTCATCTGTTAGTTTTGATCCATTTTTAACCTCTCCGGTAAGCAAATCAAGTACGCTTCTTGTATCTTTTGGAGGGTTAAGAATAAGAGGATTTTCATGGCAGCTTTCGCACGATTTTGCCTCTTTGGTTATAGTGTGAGGAACAAACGGTATAAAAGCTTCAATCTTTTTGCCATTTATTGTATGCACATCATCTAAAACCATTTCATTTTTACTGTTTCTATAAGAGATTCTGTATTGGAAAAATGGTCTTAAAAGCTTGACTTTTCCATTTGAATCATTGCCCAAAAGTACATGCTCCCATCTTCGCATACGCCACCCGCTATACCAAACTCCCTTTTTTAACTCCTTACTAAGCCAATCTGGCATCATGGGGCTTAATGGCTCTTTAGAGCGCATGGCTTTTTTTAAAAAATTTTCAAGATAGGCATCTTCTTGTTCTAAAAGGTTTTTCCACTTTTCATAATCACTCATATCATCTCTAAAAACCGAGAGCTCATAATTGCTCATTTGCCACGATGCATGGCATGCCGAACAGTCGATATTTTCGTGGTAGCTTGCATGGGCTTCGTTTTGCGAGATATCTTGATGGCACTGGGTGCATGAGATTGCTTTTTTATCTTCCATGACATTCTCTTTTGGGTGGCAATCTTTACATGTAAGGCCATTTTGATAGTGGATATCTTGGTTTAAATGGTGATATCTTGCTCCATAAATTTTTTTTGGAAATTTGCCATCTTTTGTGATTGGAGCTCTGTAGCTTTTGTCATGATCAACTGGAAAAAGCCCTAAATAATCTCCTCCAACAAATATTTTATTGTGGCAGCTAAGACAAGCGCTCATAGGAACTTCACTGCTTAGGCTATGTTTTTTGCCATAGGGCTTTTTGCCCTTCATTGTCAAATCGCTTCCAACATATCTTCCATCTTCACCATATTCCATATGACAAGACATACAGCCCTTGCCTCTATACATTCCCATTTCACCACTGCCTTGATTTCCTATGTGGCATTTAAGACACTTTCTTCGCAAAAAATCATCCACTAAATCTTTAGGCTCTTTTACATGTAAAGGTGGTTCTGGCAGTGTGTTTTTTGTAACATCACTATGCAAAAAACCCCATAAAGTTCTTGTTTGGTTGATTGCATTTTTCATAGTAACATGGTTAGAGTGGATGAGGTTATTGATATCTTCTTGGTGACACTGGGCGCAAAAAATAGGAGCATACTCTAGGCTATCGGGTCTTGCAATAATATCTTTTTCATGATCATAAGAGCTTCTTTTTTCTGGCAGGAGGTGGCACTCTTTGCAATCAAAATCGTGATTTACCTTATCAAAACTTTCAATATTGTGGCACTTTTTGCAATCTTGTGCAAATAGGCAGCTAAAAGCAGTTAAAAGCACAAATACTATTTTGAGCATGGTGTCTGTCCTAGATTAAAGAGTGATTTTGACTTTTCAAAATCTTTGTATATTAAATCATCATAGCTTCTATGACACAATATACATTTATAGGCATTTACGATTTTTTCAATCTCATTTTTATTAAAACTTCTTGCATACTCTCTTGAGGTGGTTTGAAACTGCTTACCTTCTGGCGAAACAAAGGCATCAATTGGGTATTCAATCGGCATGCCGCTCTCTTTGGATTGATAAAATGGCAAAAAGTTAATACCATCTTTTTTAATTTTTAAAATGCCTCTTCCAAAACCCAATGAAGCCGGATCAATATGACAATCAAGACACTCTCTTGATTTTCCAGTAGTGTGCGGATCCCATCCTGCCATTGCAAAGGCATGGA
>DDHL01000075.1:4036-4259 GCA_002352945.1 Campylobacteraceae bacterium UBA1877
CCCACCCTGCCATTGCAAAGGCATGGAATTGTTCAATCTTTTTATCTTTAAAAACTGTGCCTATAACCTGACAACCAGGGGCAAAAGGCATGATTTTTTCATTGTATCCAACACCTAAACTTGGGGATTCAAAGCGTAAAAAGCTGCGAAGCTCTTGCCACTGTCCGTTAGTTACTTTATGTTTTACCCAATCAAACTGTTTACCATTTTCTAAGTATACTTC
>DDHL01000009.1:0-5771 GCA_002352945.1 Campylobacteraceae bacterium UBA1877
GTTAAAGCGGGGTAAAGCAGTAAATCTTACCAGTCGCTAGGATCTAGCGGCTCATTAATAGTAAATTTACAATCACTTCCTTCACATTTTACTCCCGCATCAAGATAGAGTGCATTTTCAAATCCACCCTCTTTTGCCTTTGCTTGAGCCTCCATTGCACGGCCTCCAGCAGCACAGTGGAATATAATGTACCCATCTTTTGGAAGTTTTGCTAAAAACTCTTCGGTACTATTTTCTTCAATAGAAGCATGAACTGAACCTGGAACAAAACCAGCTGCTCTTTCGTCAGCTCGTCGCACATCCACAATTGTTACACCTTTTGGCAAATCTTTATACACTTCATTAAACCACTCGCCATCAACTGAGCCGATATCAAGCCCTTTTTTAACTGGTCCCATAAAAGGCTTAGTTAGCGTAACGCCGCCAACTTCCATATCGCCACCTTTAGTGGTTTTATAACCAGCCTTTTTCCATGCAGGAAGCCCAGCTGAATAGTTGCTTACACTTGTATAACCCATTGCAATAAGTTTTTGGGCTATAGCGTGTGATTTGTGACACTCATAACCTGCACAAAAGGTGATAATTGGAGTTGTTTTATCTGCTGGCAATCGACCTTTTAAGTTTTCAAACTCAGTATCTGGGATTGAGATTGCGCCAGGGATTGTCTCGCCGATAAATTTTACATAAGGACGCGCATCAATTAAGAGTGCACTATTTTTATCAAAGGCAGATTTTATAACAGAAGTTCCAACTTCAGCATAATCAATTGTAACCCACTCAGGCTCACCTGCTTGATAGAGTTTTACGTTTGTAAAGCCCATCTGTTTTAGCATGCCTGCAACTTTTGGACTCTTTCCACACTCCCAGCCGCCGCAATAGACTAAAATTTCAGCATCTTTTGGAGTTTTATCAAGCTGTCCTACAAAATCTTTAAACTTTGTATCTGGAATATTGATACTAGATGGAATTGTTCGAGCTTTATATTTTGCCTCTGGTCTTGCGTCAACAAAAATTGCTTTAGCGCCAGTTCGCATACCGTTTCCAAGTTTGGAACGAGCATAGGTATAATCAACAACTTCCAAATCGTACTTATTGATTAACTTTTGCACGCCCTCCGAGGGCTTGTTTTGAGCCATAGCTGGAACCATCGAGTCTGAAGTCATGGCACAACCTGTAAAGAGTAAGGCTGCCGTAAGTGCTATAGCACCAACAAATGATGAACGCATAGAGTCTCCTTTGTGTGTGTTGTTATTTAGTGATGATTGCGTAGTTTTGCTACGTCAAACAAACTATCAAAAATTTTGTATATAGCCAATACGACACCTATAGAGCCGATGACTATAAAAATTTCACCCAAGTGTGGATGAATATAGTTAAAACTACTTGCTAATTCATATACATCATATTTTTCATATCCCATGCCAAACCTATCTGACATTGGATTAGCGTTTCCGCCATAAACAAACAAATATCGTCCTGCATACCCACCCAAGATTGTGAAAATGGAAGCTAATACAATTTTCCAATAAGATTTTGTAGGCTTAAATACTAGAAAAAATGGTAAAACCATAGCCAATAAAATATAGCCTAAAAAGTAAAGATATTTAAATGGACCAAATAAAATTATAAATGCCCAATCTTTATCCACAATCATATATGCTATCACTTCATAAAGAGCAAGCACCGAAATAAAGAGTAAAATTCCCTTGCGAATTAAATTCATTAATTCTGAATACTCAGGCTTACTTCTATGAGCCAAATATGTATAAACGCCCATTATACCAAGAGATGATACAAAAGCCGATATAATGAAGTAAAATGTCAACACTGGAAACTCAGTCCATAAATGGCGTGCTGTATTCATAGAAAAAAGTTTTGCTTGAATGTAGTATTCCACGACGTCAACACCAATACTCATAATAAGAATTGGAAGTGCCAAGCGACGGGCAAGTTCGCGTTTTTTGGTTAAAATCAAATAGATTTCAAAAAGTACGAATGGAATGTAAGTACAATACAAGGGCAACATAAGCCACATACCAGCTGTTACATTTGGATCTAAAACCATCCAAAGCATATTGAGCATATTCAAATCAGTTGCGATGGTAAACAATCCTGCAAAAACCATAGCAATTCCTATTGTCATAAAACCGGCTGCAGCTTTTTCTACGATTTTGAAATTCATAAGTTCAGCCAATGCAACCAAAAAGATAATCCCACTACCTGTATAAATCATATACATGTAATTAACAATAAACAGAGTCCAAGGAACCTCGCGACTCACCTCTCCAACTGTTCCAAAAACTGCTAATTTCATGGCATCTTTCAAGCCTGGATTTGTTGGGTCAAGTCCAGCAGCATGAGCATTAGCTGCTGTGCTAAAATAGCGCAGTTCAAAAATTTCATAAATCCCAACTGCTGCTAATGCAACTAAAACATAAGCAATTAACATTGTTTTGTTAAAAAGAAGATTGAAAATATTTATTCTTAATTCCAATCCTGCAAATTCGTAGGTTTTCATCCCTGACTCCTTTTTTGACACGCTTTATCATAAATAGGCTTGAAACTCTCCCATGTATAAATAGTCGTATCATGAGAAACACTTTGACGCAAATACTCTTCATCATCTGGAACAATGTAAAAAAGTTTTGGTAGGGTATTTGAGCGCTCTTTTTGAACAAAAAAGCGTTTTGTTTTAAGAAGTTTTACCAAATCGCTCTCTTCATCATCCAAATCTCCAAACAACCGTACTTTCGTAGGACAAGTTTCTTGACATGCAGTTGTGCCATACTCTTCAATGCGATGGTCACAAAACGTACACTTATCAACCGCAACCGTGGTATCATCAATAAATCTTGCATCATAAGGACATGCTTCCATACAGCCTTTACACAAAATACATTTATGCGCATCCACCTTAACGATTCCGCCTGGTGCATAATGACTTGCATTGGTTGGACATACACTCACACAAGGTGCATCCACACAATGATTACATTGAGATGGATAGAGATTCACAAAAGGTTTTCCAAATATCGAACCCTCTACAATACCAATCCAAATACGTTGTTTATGCGCACCAAGCTGCACTCCATTTTCTTCTTTACAGGCCGTTTCACAGGCTTTACAGTTAATACAATTTTGATAATCTAATGCCATTGCGTAATTCATAATTACACCTTCCTTACCGTAACTAACGTTGCGTGCATATTAGCGCACCCAAAGGTGGGCTCAATGGTATCTTCAATAATCTCATTATCACTCGCACCATTTCGGTGAGCAAAAGTAAGACCAGTCGACTTTGCGCCAAACCCATGTACATAAAAGATGGTTTGAGGAACGATTTTCTCCGTAGGATATGCTTTGATACGAATAGTTCCAACCGAGCTTGAAACCTCCACTTCATCTCCATGACTAATTCCATACTCTTTAGCCTCTTGGGCATTTATCCAAACATAATTTTCTGGCATCAACTCAAGGAGCATAATATTATTTTGTGTTGAGTTTTGAGTAAATTGAGCATGGCGACCAGTGATAAATTTAAACTTGCCTTTTGGAACTTTCACATAATGTTCTTCTCTCCAAGTAGGCATTGCATCAATCCCACGGCTTGTCATGCTTGCCAAATTACACTCAATTTTTTTACTTGGTGTATCAAAACAGCGTTGTAGGTTAGCTATATCAATAGGATTTACACACAAATCATGAGTGTATGCATTTGCATCATACTCCTCTTCAAGTTTGAGCATTGAATAAAATCGCTTATCTTTTGGGTAGTTTTCATAGGAGTTATTTGAGAGCTTTTTAAAATATGAGGTCATATTTGGATAATAAACACCCTTTTGTCTTAATATTTGCCAAGCCTCTTCTCCATAAATTGGAGCAACCGCTTGATGGTTTAACTCTTCTTGAGTATGCTCAAAAAAGTCAAGCATATTAAAACCTTCGCTATTGTAATACTCCTCTTCATCCTCTCCTTCAATCATCTCTTGCACATCTAAATCGTGCTTTTTAGTGACCTCAAAAAGCGGCTTTGAGATATGTTTTGCTAAGCCTTTTAAAATCTCATATACAGGCTTTGTTTCATACATTGGCTCAATCACTTTTTGGCGCAAAACAATTGCTGGCTCTGGACCTCCAAAACTCTTAACAGGATCTTCGCGCTCTAAATATGTACACTCTGGCAAGATTACATCTGCCATCAAAGCTGTATCACTAGGAATCGTATCGATTACTACAACCAAATCCATAGTTTCAAACATCTTTTTGGTTTTAGCAGTATTTGGCACTGAGAGCATTGGGTTATGTTTGTAGATAAACATTCCACGAATTGGATAAGGATTTCGTCCCTCTAAAATCATATTGCGCCATGCTATCCATGAGCCGGTTGAGCCAATGATTGCAGCCTCTTTAGACTCAATGCGCTCTTTTGCATTAAAATAAAGTGGCATTGGAACACTATGATCTTTTAATGGAAGCGTTTTACCAAAGAGTATTCCACCCTTTACATCAATTCCACCTCCAAGAGCTGTAAAGATTGCCTGAGCTCGCCTTAATTGAAAATCATTACTCTCCCAAGTTGATCGCCGACCCTGATAGTAGATTGATTGGGGAGCATTTGCCATAAACTCCCTAGCAATTTTTCTAATTAAAGAGGCTGATATTCCACAAATCCCTTCGGCCCACTCTGGAGTATAGCCATTTGTGATAATATGCTCTTTATAGGTTTCAAAATCGTTGAAGTTTTTTGCCACATACTCACGGTTATAAATCTCTTCACTTATTGCAACATAAGTTAAAGCAAGCACAAATGCCAAATCGGTTCCAGGTTTTATAGGAAGATACTCATCAGCATGGATTGCAGTGTTGCTAAAGCGTGGATCAACTACAACTAGTTTACTCCACGTCCTCGTGTTCTTTTAAAAAGATCCATAGTATCTGGGGTCAAAATAGCCTCAGCCCTATTGGCTCCAGCCATAATTACATATTTTGCATTCTCCAAATCTGCCTGCCCATATCCGCCAAGAGTTAAGGTATATCCAGACACAGCAGTTTGCAAGCATATGGTTGCATGGTTTAAGAAATTGGCTGAACCAAATTTATTGGCCATAAATGTTTTAAAAGTATGCTCTCCTAAACCCTCGCCGGCACTAAAGCCAATACAGGATCGATTATCCTCCTCTTCATCAACTATTTTTACCAATCTTTTAGCAATATACTCATACGCCTCTTCCCAAGTAGCTCGACGATACTTTCCATCACCTCGCTCTCCAGTTCGGATTAATGGGTATTTTAATCTATCTGGATCATAAAGGGCATGAACCCCTGCTTGACCTCTTGCACACAACATATTGCGTGATTTTGGAAAATAGGGATTTGGAGAGAGACTTTTGACTACGCCACTTCGCACATGGGCGATGGCTGCACACTTATTAACACACATTTCACAAACTGTTGGCACATCTTTTTCAAGAGGTGCCTTTGCATGCGAATCGCTGGTTGCAAACATTTTGGTTGCACTCAGCCCAGTCCCGCCTAGCACACTTAAAGCGACACTGCCTTGGAGAAATCTTCTACGCGAGATCTCTACTTTCATGCTTTCCTCCTACAATCGATTCTTGGTAAATAAAATTTCAAGAATTTTACTTTTTGTACCAAATTGTAGGGGTAGTTTCTTTACAGAATAATTAATACTATTTTGAGTTATTATTTTATCTTATATGAATCTTCTAAAAAGTCCAATATAGCGGAATTTGAAGAAAAAAAATTTAAAA
>DDHL01000009.1:6018-7512 GCA_002352945.1 Campylobacteraceae bacterium UBA1877
AAAAAAAGTATATTTTATTTACCTTTTTTACAAAAAAACGGGAATTTAAAGAAAAATTCTAAGATTAGGCAAAAAATTATTTACCAAAAATTGCATCCTAATCGAGGTGTTCAACTACCTCTTCGAGAGCTTTTCCCGCAAGAGTTTTAGGAAGAATTTGGATATTTGGACCCATTCCTTCAATATTTCGCACCATTCCCTCACCCATCTGAACTGCACAGACAATAGATGCGCTCTCAAGCAAAGGTGGAATTAATCTTCCGGCTCCAAACCCCTTTGTATTTTCATCATTTGGCTCAATTTTTGCTTCAATTAACTGCTCATAGATGGGATTGTTAATAATTGACTCAACAGCAATCTCATCCTTATCTAAAAGCATCGATACAAAATAGCGCGCACTTTGAAAGTTGGTGCTCAAACTTCTTTTATCATCGCTAGGAAAGATTACCCTTAACTTGGCAGATTTTGGATTGATATGCAAAGAGTGGCCTTGTAAAAACATAAAGGCACACTTTTTTCGAGCATTTTTTAAAAGTTTTGCAAAAGTAGGTCTTGAAACTTCCATTTTTTTAGCGCACTCTTCATGGTAAAAGCCTTTTACGTCTGCTAAATAAAGAGCTTCTAACTCTTCATGCAAGAGTGCAAGTGAGTGGATTGGCTGCGAATCAAGTGGCCCTACGTGCAGCGCCTTTGGTTTACATGTAAGCTTTGGGCAAGAACGTTTTGGCATATCTTTCCTTTATCTTTACATGTAAAACTCTTACATGTAAAAGAGTAATAGTGGTATAATTTTACCATTGTTTTTTAACAAATGTATAGTAAAATAGCTAAACAATAAAAATTACTATTGACAAATAATTATTGTTTAGCTATAATTTTGCCATCTTTTTTGTGTAGGAGGTATCCCATGGGATGCGATTCAGGTGTCAAGGAAAGACCAGTTCAAGATGCAGCAGAGGCTGTTGAAGAAAATAATGAAACTATTAAGGAGAAGAAAATGAGTTCAAGCTTGGTACTCAAAAAAATGCCAGAATTTAAAATGGAAGCTTATGATGCAAAAACAGGGCATTATACAGAAGTTAAAAGTGAAGATTATGCGGGAAAATGGACTGTAGTGTGCTTCTATCCAGCCGATTTTACCTTTGTATGTCCAACTGAAATTGCTGCTATGAATGCAAAATATGATGAATTCCAAGAGTTGGGAGTTGAAATTCTAGCTGTTTCTACCGATACTAAATTTTCTCACAAACGATTTGTTGAAACTGAGCCACTATTAAAAGATCTTAAACTAACAATTGGTGCTGATTCTACACATGTTGTAAGTGAAGCATTTGGAGTACTTATTGAAGAAGAAGGCGTTGCACTTCGCGGACGATTTTTATTTAACCCAGATGGAGTATGCGTAGCTCAAGAGGTACAAGCTCCTATGGTAGGACGTAATGTTAATGAATTCTTGCGACAAGTTCGTGCATGGCAACATGCAACAAAAACTGG
>DDHL01000009.1:7741-7886 GCA_002352945.1 Campylobacteraceae bacterium UBA1877
TTGTCCAGCAGGATGGGTTCCTGGCAAAAAAACACTTCCAGTAAATACTGATGTTGAAAAGATGACAGGTCGCGTTGGTGATTATGTAACTATTGAAGAGATTATGTCTTAATACCTCTTTATCGGCTAACCCCCTTGTCTGCGC
>DDHL01000017.1:0-816 GCA_002352945.1 Campylobacteraceae bacterium UBA1877
TATTATCAAGATGAGCTAAAAATTGCTGGAAGAGTAAATGGGAGTTATGTTTTAAGATTTGCTGCTCGCAAAGATGAGCCCGAGCTAGCAAGCATTATGGAAAAAGCTTTAGGTTTGATTGATGAGCAGACTAAGGAGGTTTTTAGCAACCAGTGGTCAAATTTGCAAGCAAACAAAAGCTTTGATTATGCAACTATGTGGAAAACCCTCTTTTTTGTCATGTTTGTTGGTGGGTTTGGTTTTTGGCGCTATCATGTTGTAAAAGAAAATAATAAAAAAATTCAAAATTATCTAAATATAATTGATGAGTATGTCATCATGGCAAGAACTGATACAAGAGGGGTTATCCAATATGCTAGTCAAGCATTGTGCCGCTTAAGTGGATATACAAAAGAGGAGCTTGTTGGAAAAACTCCAAGTATTCTTAGACACCCCGACACTTCGCCTGAAGTCTTCAAACAGATGTGGTTAGCAATTAGAAGTGGAAAAAGCTGGCATGGAGAATTGAAAAATTTACGAAAAGATAAATCAACCTACTGGGTAGATATACACATAAGTCCAATTTTTGATAAGCGGGGAAAAATAGAAGGTTTTAGTGCATTTCAATATGATATAACTGATAAGAAAAATTTAGAATATCTTTCTCAAACCGATCCGCTAACACAAATTGCAAATCGATTTCATTTAGATAATTGTAGGAGAAATTTTTATAATTTGGCTAAAAGATATGGAGATATCTTTTCAGTTTTAATCTTAGATTTAGACTATTTTAAATCTATCAACGATTCTTACGGTCATGGAGTTGGAGATGAGGTT
>DDHL01000017.1:1044-5483 GCA_002352945.1 Campylobacteraceae bacterium UBA1877
GTCATGGAGTTGGAGATGAGGTTTTAATAAAAGTAGCAAATTTATTAAAAAAATGTTTGCGCCAAACTGATATCCTAGGTCGTTGGGGCGGAGAAGAGTTTTTAGTAATTTGCCCAAAAACAGATAAAAAAGAGGCATATTTGGTTGCCGAAAAGATCCGTTTGAGTGTAGAAAAATTTAAACTTCCAGGATACGAGTTAAAAATTACTTGCAGTATTGGAGTGGCCCAATATGAGCCAGATGAAGGCTGCGAACAGGTTGTAGACAGGGCAGACAAAGCGCTTTATAGAGCAAAAAAAAGAGGTAGAAATTGCACTGAGATATATTAATTTTTAAGGTATCTTTTTTCAAATTCAGATTGTTCTATTGGCATTGTGTATAAAAAGCCTTGCGCATTAAAACAGTAGTGTTTTTTTAAAAACTCCTCTTGTTCAATCTTTTCTACACCTTCTGCTATTACATTCATTTCCATATTTTTGGCTAGGTTGATTATAGTCTTCACGAGGGTGCAGTCATCTTTATTTGTTGGCACATCACGCAAAAAAGAGCGGTCGATTTTAAGTTTATTTATTGGAAGAGATTGTAAATATTTCAATGATGCATAGCTGGTGCCAAAATCATCAATTGCAATTTTAACCCCAATATCACGCAGTGAAGTCAAGGTCTTTGTGACACTTTTAATGTTGTGCATTAAATAACTCTCTGTAATTTCAAGCTCTATACACGATGGATTGAGTTTGTGTTTGCTTAAGATGCTCTTGACTTTTAGAGCAAAATCGGATTGCAAAAGCTGGTGTCCTGAAACATTAACAGATATTGTCTTAATTGGCTTTTTTTCTTCCTGCCACCTTTTCATAATGATGCAAGATTGCTCAAGAACCCACTCTCCAATCTGGGTTATTAATCCACTCTCTTCGGCTATTGGAATAAATTTAGCCGGGCTGATTATTCCCATAGAGGGTTGATTCCATCGAATAAGTACTTCTGCTCCACTAACGGTTTTGTCTTCAATGTTAAATTGAGGTTGAAAATAGAGTAAAAACTCTTTGTTTTCTAAAGCCATACGCAAACTATTTTCCAAAAAGAAGCGCTCAAACATGGCTTCTCGTATCTGATTTGTAGAAAACTGGTAGTTGCTTCGGCCTAGTTTTTTTGCCTGAACCATTGCAGTATCAGCACTTTGAATCATTCCCTCAGCATCAAGAGCATCAAACGGATGGATACTAACACCAATACTACCACTTACAAAAAGCTCTTTTTTATCGATAATAATAGGCCTTTCAAGCTCTTTAAGCAAGCGTTTACATGTAAAGGCGATTTTGTTATTATCTTCTATATTGTTCATAAGAAGTAAAAATTCATCTCCTCCTGCCCTTGCTAAAATATCGCCCTCGCTTATGAAGTTTTTTATACGTTTTGCAATATGCTGGAGTATCATGTCTCCAACTGGATGACCCAAAGAGTCGTTTATGAGTTTGAAACGATCCAAATCTATAAAAAGGACTGCTAACCTGTTTTGAGTGCCTTTATTTCTCTTAATCTGTTCATCAAGTTTAAGACTAAATTTGCGGCGATTTGGCAATTTGGTCAAATCATCATACTCTGCAATTTTACGCAATTTCTCTTTTGCCTTGTACCAATCTGTAACATCAAAAAGGCTGATTGCTACTCCATCTGTTTCATTAGAGCCAAAAGTTTGATACGGTTGGTAGCGCACTTGCATATAGCGCTTTCCAAATTTTGGTAGATCATACCACTCTTCAAAGGTTACTTCTTGGCCGTTTAAAGCCTTGTTTATATTTTTCTTAACTACATTTTCGTAATGCTTTTTTGGCAAAATATCTTTTAAATGTTTGCCAATAATTGGTGTATTAGAAAGGTTGAAAGCTTCTAAATAGGCTCGATTTGTTGCACGGTATCTTTGGTTTTTATCGATGTAAGCAAGGCAGTCGTGGGAGATTGACATAATCTTTTCATATTGTAAAAGTGTCTCTTCGTGGAGATTGAGGGTTTTAGTTGCTTTTAGGGATGAAATATCAAAATTAAAAGAGACTCGCACTTCAATATCATCATATTTTTCATAAGTTCCAATTACATAAACAGGGATTCGTGCCCCATCTTTTCGAACATGAACGGTCTCAACTGTGTGGAAAGTTCCAAGATGCTCCTGCCACATTTTAGAGTAAGTTTCAAAAGAGTATTGCGGATCCACATCCCAAACTCCAAGCTGTAGCAATTCATCTTGAGTGTATCCAAAATGTTTGCTTGCCTGTTCATTAGCATAAATTATTCTTCCTCTTTTATCTAGCCAAACAACAGGCTCAGGAACCTTGTTTAGAGCCGATATAGTAATTTGAGTTATCTGTTTGGCCGTAAACTCCATAAGAATCCTTAAAAGATAGCTATAACCCATTCTAGCATAATAATCGCAAAAATAGATGATTTTTTTTCGCCAAAACGAGTTTATTTTTTAATTTGTTATTTTATTATCTTATTAATATTTTCAATAAAATTTATAGGATCAACTGGAGTTCCTTGGAGCATTATGCCAAAATGTAAATGTGGTCCAGTTACCCGGCCAGTGTTTCCACTAAGTCCAATTTTTTGGGAGCGTTTTACTTTAGTGCCCACTGGGAAAAGAATTTTACTTAAATGGTAATAGGTGCTATAAATTCCTTCTCCATGGTCGATAACAATAGAGCCTCCTGCGTAGTACCTCTTTTTTGCTAAAACAATCACGCCATCATTTGATGCATAAACTGGTGTGCCAATTGGTGCTCTAAAGTCAGTACCTGAGTGATAGCTTTTGAGTGTATTATTAAAAATTCTTGCATTTCCATAAGCGCTTGTAATCTTTGTTTTTAAGGGAAAAACAAAGGGTTTATCCCAATACCTTTTAGGGGTAAAACTTGAATAAATCTTCATTGCTTCATCATACTCATTTTTAATGCGCTTTTGAACCGATTTTGGCGGAGAGACTTTAGAGTGCTCAACTTGCAAAACCTCTTTTTGATAATTGCCCTGTTTTACATGTAAAGCCTTTTTTAACTCCTTTGTTGGAGTTTTAACAATAACTTCTAAAGAGTTTTTTTGTCGATAAGGCACAGCGATAATAGTAAAACTTTTATTTTTATTTGTGTGAAAAATTGGAGCTTTATATCCTCTTGTTTCAACATAAATAGTACTTTTATCTACTGGAAGAATCGCTGTTTTTCCATTGGTAACCTCAATTGCTAATAATGACGTAATAAAGATAGATAAAACAATAAAACTGCGCATTTTCCCTCCACAATAGTCTAAAAACTTGTTACAATACTATCAAAAGTTTTGAAGTAGAGCAATGAATAGACACTTAACCGAACAAGCTGTGGTTTTTACATCCATCTCAAAATGGATACTTTTGTCTGCATTTGTTGGAGCTATGTGTGGGGCTATAATTGTGCAATTTTTAAAAGCTCTGCATTGGGCTGAAACATCAAGGCACGATTTACCTTTTCCATTCTACTTTTTACTTCCCTTTGCTCTTGTTTTAACCGTTTGGCTTGTTAAAAAAATTGCTCCAAATGCTGAAGGCCATGGAACTGAAAAGGTAATTGAATCAATCCATAAACACAAAGGCGATATGGAGCTAAAGCTCATTCCAACAAAAGTTTTAGCAACCATTATAACTATTTTTGCTGGAGGATCAGTCGGTAAAGAGGGGCCTGGGTCTCAAATAGGAGCAGCAACTGCTTCGGTTTTTAGCAAATGGTTTAAATTTTCTCCTGATGACCGTAAAAAATTAGTAATTTGCGGAATTAGCGCTGGATTTGCCACCGTTTTTGGAACTCCAATGGCAGGAGCTATTTTTGGAGTGGAGATACTTGTTGTTGGCACAATTATGTATAGCGTGCTGCTGCCTTCCATAGTAGCAGGCTTGAGTGCCTATGCAGTGGCTCAATTTTTGGGTTTAGAATACACTCTTGTTCGTGTTAGCTCTTTTGATTTGCCAAATTTTGATATTACAATCGCACTTTGGGTGGTAATGGCTGGAATCTTTTTTGGAATCATTGCTGATTTGACTATTACAACTATGCAAAAAGTGCACCAATTGATTAAAAGATTAAAGTGGCACTATCTGTTAACTCCCTTTGTTGGCGGAGTTGTTATTGTGGTTTTAGCATATTTTACTTCCACTCGCTACTTAGGGCTTGGAATGGAGACAATTTGGCTTGCTTTGAGTAATGAGTCGATTTTGCATCAAAATATAGAGTGGTTTGATGCACCAATGAAGCTTATTTTTACAGCTCTCTCTCTTGGAAGTGGCGCTAGCGGTGGAGTGATTACGCCTATTTTTTACATTGGCGCAACTAGCGGAAATCTCTTTGGCCATTTGATCGAAGGATATATTCCTTTCTTTGCTGCTCTTGGTTTAGTGAGTGTATTAGCAGGAGCTACAA
>DDHL01000079.1 GCA_002352945.1 Campylobacteraceae bacterium UBA1877
CATTCCAAAGTAAACCTTAAGCTCTTCTTCAACGCGGTTTATTGTCTCTAGGCCAATCTTGTTTCGCAACTCATATGCAAGTGAAGCTCGAATAAATTGTAAAATTCCAGGTGTTCCGGCATCTTCCCTTGCTTCAACATCATCTAGATAGATTTGAGAAGTTCTAGAGACATATCCAACTGTTCCACCTCCTGCAAAAGTCGGCTTGTTAGAGCGACACAACTCTTTTTTAATTACGAGCAATCCGCAAGCTCCTGGTCCTCCTAGGCATTTGTGAGGTGAGAGAAAAAGTGCATCATAGTAGTTACAATCTACATTCATATAAGGCGAACTAGCAGCAGCATCTAAACAGACAATTCCTCCATAAGATTTTACTAATTTGTATATAGCTTTGTAGTCTGTTAAGACACCAGTAACATTGGAAGCTACACTAAAACTTCCGATAATTTCCCTGCCTTTATTTGCCTCAAGAACTCTTTTTAAAGCTTCAATATCAAGCTCATCATTTTTGTCAAGAGGAATACGCACACACTCGCATAAAGCTTCTCGAAAACTCACCTCATTAGAGTGATGCTCATAAGGACCAACCAAAACCAAAGGCAAATCTTTTGGCTTGAGATTAAACCGCTCTTTTGTCATCGGCGGACAATAAAGCCCTAGTAATTCTTGGAATTTTTTTATGGCTCCAGTTGCCCCCGTCCCTGCGGGCATAATATAAAATCTATCATCTATTTCTAGGGTTTTACGCAAACTTTTACGAGCTTTTATATAGTGTGCCTGAGTTTTTATAGCACTAGAAGAAACCTCTGAATGGGTATTGGCATAGGTGGCTAAAATAGTCTTAATTCGCCTCTCTATTGGTCCATAGGCTAAACCAGATGCAGTAAAATCAAAATATAACACATTAGGGTCGCAAATAATGCCTTGCCGGATTTTTTCCATCGAAACGCTCTTTGAGTTTTTGCGAATTATACCCAAGCCCGCAATAGTTTTAGTTGAAACAAATCAATTCTTACATGTAAAGATTAAAGTTTATGGGTATTTTTCCAATACTCTAAAAATTCTGCCACATTTGATGCACGCATTGGTCTGGATATATAATAGCCTTGTGCATACTTGCAACTTAGGGCTTTTAAAAAAGTTAATTGTTCGGCATTCTCAACACCTTCAGCCAAAGATTGCATTTTTAAATTTTCTGCTAATGTAATGATTGTTTTAACCATGATGCAAGCTTCATTATCTTCTGGCAAATCAAAAACGAAAGATTGGTCGATTTTTAACACATCAAGGTGCATTTTACGCAAACTCGCCAAGGAGGAATACCCAGTTCCAAAATCATCCATTGCTAGCGTAACACCAGTAGAATCAAGGGCGTCAAACTCCCTTAGCCACTGATTTTGATTGTTCATCATAGTGGTTTCAGTGATTTCCAACTCTAAATATCTACCCTCAAGACCGCTTACATGTAAAGCTTCTTTCACAGTGTCCACAAAATGTTCACTTTCTAGCTGAACACCTGAAATATTCACAGCAATCCTCCCATCAAACACGCCCTCTTCCTTCCATGTTTTTGCTTGCAAGCACGCACTTTGCAAAACCCATTTCCCAATAGGCACGATTAATCCGCTCTCTTCAGCTAAAGGGATAAAATCATTTGGACATATCATCCCATGAATTGGATGATTCCAACGCAAAAGCGCCTCAAAACCTACAACCTCCATATTTTCAAGTGAAACTTGCGGTTGGTAATAAAGCTCGAAGTCGCTATTTGTAATCGATTCTTGCAATTGGTTCAACATTCGCATTCGATTGCTCATTTTTTCGGTAAGTTCTTGAGCATAAAAGGCATATTTATTTCGCCCAAAGCTCTTTGCTTGGTGCATTGCAATATCAGCAAACCTAATCAAATCATCTACTTTATCACTATCATCTGGACACAAGCTTATGCCGGTTGAAGCTCCAATAATACGCTCTTCTCCACCCACAACAAAGGGCGCATGGATTACTGAAAGAAATTCATTTAATTTTTCCATCACCTCATCAGGAGTATCAACTCCATCAATAATCACTACAAATTCATCTGCTCCAAACCTACCAATCACATAAGTGCCATTTGCCACTTCTTTTAAACGCCTTGCCAGCTCTTTTAAGATTTTATCGCCCATCTCATGAGAATAAATATCATTGATATATTTAAACTCATCCAAATCTATAAAACAAACCGCCACTAAACCACTGTTCTTTTTATCTCTTTTTAGAATATTTCCCAACTCTTGCTTAATCAAATCACGATTAGGAAGTTTTGTTAAATTATCATACAAAGAGAGTTTTCTAACCTGCTCAACCAATTCATGCTCGTCTGTCATATCCCTAATAGTACCAATCGAATAGACGGGAGTGCCATCAACATCCCTGGTAGTTTCACACTGTTCGTGCACATAACGCACCTTACCACCAACAATAACTCTATGCACAATATCATATGGTTTATTCAAATCCTCCAAAGACGCATTGTGAGCATTGACTACATTTTCTCTATCTTGTGGATGAATAGTTTGAACAAAAAGGTCAAAATCTGGTTTCACATCACGCTTTATGCCTAAAATTCGATAAACTTGATCTGTCCAAAAAAGATTATTGGTCCTCAAATCAAGCTCCCAGCTACCCACATTGGCAATTCTTTGGGATTCCCTTAGCATAGCTCCTTTTTTTGCCAGCCTTCGCTCTTTTTCAAGACGCTCACTGATATCAATGACATAACCAATTCCATAGGTTTTGCCACCATATCCTAAAATTGTTGTGATAACTTCAACTGGAAAAAGCGTGCCATCTTTGCGTTTATGGGTGGTTTTAAATTGGGATTTTTTAGTGGCTTTTGCCTCTCTGGCTCGTTCTTGAAATTGAGATTCAGCCAGATTGATATCCACATCCATAACTGTCAAATTAGTTAGCTCTTCTTTTGTGTATCCTAGGCTTTTACAAGCTGCATTATTAGCATAAATAATCGCCCCATTTTCCACATCAACCCAAAAAGTTGGCATTATGGCATTATCCACAGAATACTGAGTGAGCATTAATTTTTCTTGAATCTCTTTTTCTTTGGTTATCTCCTTTGAGACAACCAATATACCAAGAACCGAACCATCTTTGCCATAAAGCGGCGTTCTTGTTGTTTCAAAAAGCTTTTCATGAGCATCGGGATAGCGCAACCACTCTTCATTTATTCTCTTCTGACCAAGCTCGAGCGCGAGATTATCATGTTTTCTTAGGGCATCAGCAAATTCAGGCTCAAAAAAATCATAATCATTCCTACCCTTCGCCTCGTCTTCTGAAGCTCCAAGCAATTCTTCAAAATTAGCGTTACATGTAAGGAATTTCCCACTTGTATCTTTAACAAAAACAATGTGAGGCGAGCTTCTCACGATAGTGTCTAATAGCTCTTTTTGTCTTCTCAAGTCATCTTCAGCTTGAATTAAATTTGTTTTATCCAGAACCGAAAAGAGATAAACTTTCTTCTTCCCACTCTGAAGCCTTATTGGCTCCAAGGATGTATGAAATAGATTTTTATTCCCATCATTAAACTCAATGACTGTTTTTTCTACTCGTTTATTTAAATGCTTCAGCTCACTCTTTGGATAGATTTTAAAAAGCTCAAGAACTGGACATTGAATATTATTATAAATATTCTTTCCTAGGTGGTAAATAGGGCATTTTTTACAATACAACAATGAACTGGAACGAAAGATGACATCGCCTTTTTCATCAACAAAAACTACCATTCTATCAGACAAGATACCGCTTATTACATGAAGAATATCCGTATCTGTAATTCGAGAAGAAAAAAGTGCCATAAAAACTCCAAATTCGAGACTAAATCTATTTTAACACAATTGTGTCAAAATGAGTATGATTTTTTATAATTAGTATAAAAAATTAGCTTTATTCAAGCATAAGATTAATATAATTTCACACTTGCAAATGCAAGTTGCTAGGAGTGCTCGTAAACGGGCTGAGATAAGGCATGGGATGCCTTAATCCTTGTACCTGATCTGGATAGTGCCAGCGTAGGAAAGCAACACTTCATTGCCACCCTTCTCTTTCATTCATCCGACAGTGCCACTCCAAAAAATTACCCAAGGAGAGACGATGTCGTATTCTACACAGATGGAAGCAGCCAAAAAAGGTTTGCTAACTCCACAAATGCACGATGTGTTGCGTGATGAGATTATCACGCCAGAAACCCTGCTTGAACGAGTTGCCAAAGGCACCATCGCGATTCCAGCTAATAAAAACCACACTAACTTGCGTGGTATTGGAGTGGGCGAGGGTTTGCGCACCAAAGTTAATGTAAATCTAGGCGTTTCAGAAGATGCGTGTGATAGAGAGCTTGAGCTTGAAAAAGTGCGCTTAAGCTTAGAGTATAAAACCGACGCCATTATGGATTTAAGCACCTTTGGCGATACGCGTGCTTTTAGACGAGATTTAGTGGATATGTCGCCTGTAATGCTAGGTACTGTGCCCATGTATGACGCGGTAGCAAGGCTTGGTAAAGATATTGGCAAAATGAGCGTGGATGAGCTTTTTGAAGTAGTTCGTATCCACTGCGAAGATGGGATAGATTTTCTCACCATTCATGCAGGCCTTACCAAGGTTGCGGCTGAGCGGGTTGATAAAAACCCAAGACTTACCCATATCGTTAGTCGAGGCGGGTCTATACTGTACCGCTGGATGAGAGAAACTGGAAACGAAAACCCATTTTATGAACATTATGATAGGCTTTTGGATATTTGCCGTGAGTTTGATGTAACCCTTAGTCTTGGGGATGGTTTGCGCCCAGGTTCACTCAAAGATGCAACCGATGCGCCCCAAATCCAAGAACTTATTTTCTTAGGCGAGCTTACCAAGCGAGCATGGGAAAGGGATGTTCAAGTAATGATAGAAGGCCCAGGACATGTGCCTATGCAAGAGATTGCTTCTAATATGCAGATTGAAAAAAAACTTTGCCATGGGGCGCCTTTTTATGTACTTGGACCCATTGTGACTGATGTAGCTCCTGGATATGACCACATCACTTCAGCTATTGGAGGAGCCATTGCGGCTAGTTCTGGAGCGGATTTTTTATGTTACGTGACTCCTGCTGAGCATCTGAGATTGCCTGATTTAAATGATGTAAAAGAGGGGCTCATCGCTACTCGCATTGCAGCCCACGCAGGCGATATTGCCAAAGGAATCCCAAAAGCAATGGATTGGGATAATAAAATGAGCGGTTTTAGAGGAAAGCTTGATTGGATGGGAATGTTTGATACATGTATGGACCCTAAAAAAGCCAGAGAATACCGCGCTTCTTCCATGCCGCAAGACGGAGAGGTTTGCACTATGTGTGGAGATCTCTGCCCCATAAAAAGCGTAAAAGAAGAGCCAGCTACCGTATAAAAAGCTTTACATGTAAACTGGCAAAAAGAGATAAAAGGCTTTGGTTTTGCAAATATTCAATGTTTGCAATTCCAAAGTTTAGAAAAACTCCAAATCATCCTCATCGTCTTTTGGTGGCAAAATCATCATTTCAAATTGCAAAATACTCGAAAGCAAAGATGCGTCAAGATAGTGAATATCAATAGCAGTTTTCTCTTTTAGCACTGCAACCGTCCACGCAATCAAGTCCTCCACAATCGCATTTAAAATAACCAAAAGCGCCTTTTTCTTTTCATGATTTACCAAAGAATCACAATGCTCTTCTAGCAAAGATGAAAGTTTTGAAAGGCTATAACCAATATCCCTAAACTCTAAATTTTTTTCCAAAATGACGGCATATGATTTTACTCTTGTATTTACATTTTCAAAATACCCTTTATCATGCTCCGTGTAAGTATCCGAAATAGCCTCCTGCAGGGCATCGGAGCACTCTAGGATATCTTGAATATCAAGTTCATCCATACTGCCCTCTTCATGAAAATCTTGGGCGGAAATTTTTTGCTCATCCGTATAGTGCATTTTTGTCAAATCTGCATTGATTACCTCTGAATCATAATCAAAAAATTCTGCTTTTGTCTCATTTTCGTTTGCAAAAGCCTCATACACAAACTGTTCAATTGTTGCTATATTCTCTTCAAATTTTGCATTGGTTTTGAGGTGATCTTTGTTCCACTCCCTGCAAAGCAAAAAGTAAAGCGTGTAATATTCTTTGAGACTTTCAACTGGAATATGGTTCTCTTTGTGAGCTTTAGCGCCCTCTTGGATATATGAATAAGCGCGGTTAATGTCCGAATAGATATAGACACTCAACTTAGCAACTGCCATATTGTGAAGTTTTGCGATAGCAGGCGGTGCGATGTGAGTGGATAGTTTTGGGTCTTCAATGATGAGTTTTTCAAAAGGCAAAACAACTGTTTCAACCAAAGACTCTAAGTGCTTTGAGCTAATTTGCATACATTTTCCTAAAATTAATTTCTAGCAAATCTTAACATAATAAAACATGAAAAAAACAATCGATACTGTTTATTTACAGCCCAATCAATTCTCGCAGCTGCATTCGCTCATGGTTTCTTTCCAGCTTTTATTGATATGCTTTTTTATAAAAGCTTTTTCATGAGGAATGGTGCATTTTGAACAATCAAGATGGGATATATTCTCATGCACAAACTCACTAGCAAAGCGTGAATGGATAGCGCACTGACTCTTTACAAGCACTCCATTAGACCTTACATGTAAACCCTTGTCACAAAACCTAAAACGAGGACATGCGCACAAAAAACAGTTTAAATTTTCCATATCGTGGCACTTTTGTTTTAGGGCATAAAGAGTAAAGTGCCACTATTTGTCAA
>DDHL01000037.1:0-1967 GCA_002352945.1 Campylobacteraceae bacterium UBA1877
CTATCTTCAAATATGCGATCAGCCAAAAACATTTCAAATGCCTATCAAAAAAATCCCCCCCATTTTTTTACCGATAAAGAGCTGCACCAAATATTAAATGGGCTTAATCTCCTTGTTGTAACACAAGATCGTTTTGTCTCAATTTGGAAAGGCATCGAGTATCAGCTGCTACAATTTGGAGTCCATCTGCACTATGATGTTACAAGCGATGAAAAGTATGTTTTTAATAAGCTTTTAACAAACCGCTCAAACCATTACAATTGGGATCTGCTTATTTGGGGAAATGAAGATTGGTATGGACACCCCTTTGCAAGTTTTTTTACCCTTTACACCCACAACCAATGGTGCGCCATTGATAAGGATGATAAACTCGACCAGCTTTTAGAAGAGCTGTTTCAAATCGAAAAAAGTGATGAGCGCTTTGTTCCAAAAGTAGAAGAGATTTTAAAGCATGTTTTTGAACAAGCATATATGCTAAGTATCCCATCACCTAATATAGTCTTTGGCATTAACAAAGAGGTAGATTTCACACCATCACCTACTGCAATTATGCGATTATGGGAAGCTAAAATTACTCCATATCACTGGTCAATTAGAAAAAACAAGCCCTTACCTAAAGAGCGGTTACGATACTACCTTCCAAGAAAGATAAACTACAATGAATAACTTTTCAATCCGTAAAAAATTTTTTATTTTGGGAATTATTGGAGCAATTTCGCTCTCATTGTTAGCTATTTTAACGCTAAGTATAAATGATAACGGTTTTAAAAACCTTCAAAATGTATTTAATGATTTTAAAAAAGTACAAACACTACAAAATAGCTATATTGCCCCTCTTTTTAGTTTAAGAGAAATCACATTAACTCTTGTTATGTCCCCAAATCATGATTATAAAACTTCAGCAAACAAACGTCTTGAGCCTCTTTTAGAATCTCTTGAAAAGACTTTTAAAACCGAATCAGACTCTTTGTATAAAAAGTGGAGCAGATATAAAAATTTATTAGAAACAACTCGCAATTATGCATTAAAAGGGTTTGATGAGGGCTCATTTATGAATGCAATATCTACAGAAAGGGAAGCCTTTTTTGATTTAATCAATACTCTAAAAATGATACAAACCCAAAGAGTTGAGGATTCACAAATTACTTTTGAATATGCTAAGAAGAGCGCAAGCAATAGTAAATATTTTATCTATTTTTGTTTTCTTTTTATTGCAATTATTAGCTTTTTCTTTGATAGCATCATTGTTAAGCAAATTGTTATATCTATAGAAAAGGTAAAAGCGGGATTAGACAAATTTTTTGAATATTTGCACAGCCCATACATAAATAATTCCAATGTATTTATCTCTTTAGATACCCATGATGAATTGGGCAATATGGCAAGAGCTATTAACAGGCAGGTTGCCAAAGCTCAAACTGCAATCAATCAAGACAGAAACCTCATCAAAGAAGCTACTATGACAGTTCATGAGCTAAAAGAGGGTAGATTTGGAAAACGGCTTTCATTGACTGCAAGTTATTCGGAACTCAATGCTTTAAAAGATGTTGTAAATGCAATGATTGATAGTTTAGAGCAACGCATCCAAGAAGAAATTACGAGGCGAACTGACCAAGAAAAACTCTTAGTGCAACAATCAAAACTTGCAGCAATGGGCAATATGCTAGGAAATATAGCACACCAATGGCGCCAGCCAATTAGTGAAATAAATGCCATTTTAATGGAGATTGAAACAATTACGCGCTATTCCAATCTCTCAAAAGAGGATTTATTAAGAAATATTACAGCCTGTTATGAAGTTACTGAGCATATGTCAACTACAATTAACGATTTTCAAAACTTTTTCAAACCATCTAAAAAGAAAGAAAGATTTAATGTTTTAGACGCTTGCGACAATGCGGTTTCAATTATTAGCGCATCACTAAAATTCCACTCAATAGAGTTAAAATACAAAACCCAAAAAGATT
>DDHL01000037.1:2199-4363 GCA_002352945.1 Campylobacteraceae bacterium UBA1877
TTCAAATGAATTTTCCCATGCGGTTTTAAACATAATCTCAAATGCAAAAGATGCATTAGTAGAAAGAAAGATAAAAAATCCTGTTATTAATATAAGCATAACTACTGGAAAAAAATATACCCTCATTTGCATCGAAGATAATGCAGGAGGCATTGATCCAAAATATATTGATCGCATATTTGAACCTTACTTTACAACCAAGCATGCAAAACTTGGAACTGGTATTGGATTATACATGACAAAGGCTATTATTGAAGATAATATGCAAGGATTTGTCAATGTAAAAAACACCGACAGAGGTGCTTTATTTACAATAAAAATAATGTAAGTTAAAAATACACTATTTTGACACTTTTTCTCCATCATTAACCTGCTTTTTTTTCCTATACTCTTCAAAGTGAAACCCAAATCACACACACCAATTTATGGAGGTTCTTATGTTAAAGCATGCGTTAGCGTGTCTCTTTGTTGTAGGATCGCTACTTGCTAGCAATACATTTTATGCTACGCAAGAAAAGCCGGTATATCTTGATGCTACTTCAAAAAAAGTTGTTGGAAAATTGCTTCCTACAAATGCCATTGAAGTTCTTCAAAAAGAGAATGGTCGAGTAAAATTTAGGATTGAAGGTTATCAAAATCCTAATGCTAAAAATGTAATTTACTTTACCAAAAAAGCTCGAATCTTTTCTTTAGCTTTTTCTAAAACTGCCAAGCCTGATATTCAAATGCTCTCACAAGGCGAGGGCGATGGGTGGAATAAGGTTGCAGTTGAAGTTTACACAACAGATAAAAATTTAGTTACAGAACTTGAACCACTCTTTGAAAAAGCTCAAACCCTCTATTCTGATAACTGTTCTATGTGCCATTCATTGCATGAAGTAGACCACTATACAGCAAACCAATGGCCGTCAACTTTTCGATCTATGCTTGAACGAACACCAATACAAAAGAGTGATGTTTGGCTAGTGATTCAATACTTACAAAAACACGCAAGTGATATGAAATAAACAAAGGAGTTACCATGAGCGAGACACTTAGTAGACGTAGTTTTCTCAAAACTGGTGCCGCATTAGCAGCTATGCCCGTAGTATCAAAACTAACAGGCACTTACCTTTTTGCAAAAGATTTGCCAGAAGGGTTAGTCACAAATGGTGAAGTAGTTACAGGTACACACTGGGGTGTACTTAAAGTTACCCTAAAAGATGGCAAGATTGTAAAATCTGAATCATTAGTTAAAACAAGTGATATTCCAAACTCTTTACAAACAAATACTGCTGATTTAGTCTATCGATCACGCGTTAAATACCCAATGGTGCGTAAAAGCTACCTAGAAAACCCTGACAATCCAAAACCAGCTCTTAGAGGCTCGGAAGAGTTTGTTCGTGTAAGTTACGAAGATGCAATTAAACTTGTAGCAAGAGAGTTAAAAAAGACACGCCAAACCAAAGGTTCAGCAAGTATTTTTGCTGGAAGTTACGGTTGGAAAAGTGTAGGAAATGTCCACAATGCTCGTACTTTATTGCATCGATTCATGAATCTTACTGGCGGCTTTACAGCTAGCATTGGCGACTATTCAACAGCAGCAAGTCAAGTTATTATGCCTCATGTTATTGGAAGTATTGGCGTTTATGAGCAGCAAACAAGCTGGCCTGTTATTTTAGAAAAATCTGATATCGTAGTAATTTGGGGAGCAAATCCAATCTCAACTCTTAAAATCGGCTGGCAAATTAATGACCAATTGAGCTATAAATATTTAGAGCAGCTTAAAAAAAGCAATAAGCGAATTATTATTATCGATCCAAGACGCTCAGAAACTGCACGCTATTTTGATAAAGCAGAGTGGATCGCTCCAGTTCCAAATACCGATGTAGCTATGATGCTTGCCATGGCAAACCACCTTCTTAAAGTTGGAAAATATGACCAAGCATTTTTAGATGAATACACAACTGGATTTGACAAGTTCAAAGCCTATATTTTAGGCAAAGAAGATGGGGTAGAAAAAACTCCAGAGTGGGCAAGTAAAATTTGTGAAATTGATGCAAAAATCATAAAAGAGCTTGCTGAGCAATTTTTTGACAATCGCACATTCTTAATGAGTGGATGGGGAATGCAGCGTGCACACCATGGCGAACAACCACACTGGGCTCTTGTAACACTAGCTTCA
>DDHL01000037.1:4546-5991 GCA_002352945.1 Campylobacteraceae bacterium UBA1877
GTAACACTAGCTTCAATACTTGGACAAATTGGTCTTCCAGGCGGTGGATTTTCTCTTGGGCACCATTATAGCGGAGCAGGCGTTCCATCACACAAAAGTGCTGCAATTGGCGGTATGAATGCTGGAAGTGTTGGACACTTTGACAAGAATGGTAAGTTCATTGGTTTTGAAAGTGAAGATTCAGGCGAGGTAAATACTGGCGAGAGCTGGAAACAAAAAGTATCTTCAACCTCATTTCCAGTTGCAAGAATTGCAGATGCACTACTTAATCCCGGAAAAAGCATTGACCATAATGGAAAAATTTTAACCTATCCAGATATTGATTTTATATATTGGGTTGGTGGAAATCCATTCTCACACCATCAAGACACAAACACTCTTGTAAAAGCATGGAAAAAACCAAGAACTGTTGTAGTTAACTCAATCTACTGGACTCCAACAGCCAAAATGGCAGATATAGTTTTTCCAACTACAACACAATATGAGCGCAATGATATTGCGATGGTTGGTGATTATTCAAGGCAAGGAATTGCTCCAATCAAACAAGTAGTTGAAAAGCAGTATGAAGCACACGATGATTATCAAATCTTTAGCGATCTTTGTATAGCGTATGTTGGCAAAGAACTTTATGAGGCTTACACAGAGGGTAAAACCGAAATGGATTGGATTGAAGAGTACTATAATGTAGCTTATAAAGCAGCTTCAAAAGTGCCTGAAGTTGCAGCTTCAATGAAGCCATTTAAAGAGTTCTGGGAAGAGAATAAACCAGTAACTTTTTATACAACAATGGAATCTGAGTCTTTTGTAAAATTTGAAGATTTTAGAAACGATCCAATCTTACAACCACTAGGAACTCCTTCTGGACTAATTGAAATCTACTCTGAAACCATTGCTAAGATGAATTATGATGATTGCCGTCCATATCCAAGCTGGTTTGAACCTATTGAATGGCTTGGAATGAAAAATAAACCTGCACAACTTCATATGATAAGTGCTCACCCTCACGATCGTTTGCACTCTCAGCAAAATCAAACCAGCTTGCGTGATAAATACGCAGTAGCAAATCGCGAACCAATCTATATCAACACAAAAGATGCAGCGAAACGCGGCATTAAAACTGGTGATTTAGTAAGGGTTTACAACTCTCGCGGTGAAATTTTAGCAGGTGCGGTTGTAACTGATGATATTCGTGAAGGTGTTGTCAATATTTATGAAGGCGTTTGGTATGACCCAGAAAAACCTGGAGTTGTTGGAAGCTTATGTAAAAATGGTAGTCCAAACATTTTAACTATTGATATTCCAACATCAAAACTAGCCAACGGAAACAGTGCTCATACTGCCTTGGTTAACGTTGAAAAATACACTAAAAAAGCTCCAAAGCTTACCGCTTTTAGTGCACCAAAAGGCGCTTAATTTATATCCGCCCTTATCCATATGGGGCGGAT
>DDHL01000037.1:6209-6400 GCA_002352945.1 Campylobacteraceae bacterium UBA1877
ACATTCATAGCTTTACATGTAAAGCTATAGATAGCAACTCAAAAAATTGTAGCCTCTATTTAGTGGGCAAAACTTGTTTTTAAGTCTTTGCCCACTTTTTTAACCAATATCAATGATAATCGGTATAAATTATTTTTTGAGAAAAGAATTTTTCTCTCTTTTGCGCAATAATGTCCAAATACTCCTCTTGT
>DDHL01000037.1:6662-7417 GCA_002352945.1 Campylobacteraceae bacterium UBA1877
TGTTGGTGTTTTTGAGATTGGATCAAGCCCGCTGCTAGTAAGCTCATTTGAGTTGCCTTCCCAATAGTGATAATACATTTGTATAACACCTTTTGGAACAACATCAGTAATTACTGTTTTTACCGCAATTGAGCCATATCTACTCTCAAGCTTGACGCTATCGCCCTCTTCTAACTCATACTCTTTGGCAGTTGATGGATTGATTTCAATGCACGAGCCATAGTAAGGTAGTGTAAAATAGTTTCTGTAAATTCCAAATCAGCTATGATCTTAAAAAATATAAGGAGACATAGAGATGGAATTGAAGGGAAAGAAAATTGAATTTGATTTAGAGGAGTTTTTGCCATTACTATTAAGTGATAAACAAGAAGGGTTTCGGCGGATAGCCGAGCAGTTTTTAAACACAGTGATGGAGAAAGAGTTTGAGTCATTCATTGGGGCAGAGAAACATGAACGCAGTGATGAAAGGTCTGATTACCGAAATGGTCATAAAGAACGACAGCTAAAAACAACACTGGGTGAGTTGAATCTACTTCGACCGTATGCAAGAAACCGACGCTTTGAGACCAAGCTGTTTGAGAATTCTTCCAGAATAGATAAAGCATTAGCATCGATGATTGTTGAGAGTTATCTTAAAGGTGTTTCTACCCGTAAGGTTGAGGCTGTTATTTCGGAGCTGGATATTGAGCTATCTCATACCACCGTCAGTAATCTTTCGCATGAACTGGATGAGTTGGTGGCAAAATAATCAAAAG
>DDHL01000005.1:0-454 GCA_002352945.1 Campylobacteraceae bacterium UBA1877
CAAGTGCGGAATGACGCACCTCCTGTCACCCTGAACTTGATTCAGGGTCTATACCTTTACATGTAAAACTTCTAGCGTTCGCTAAAAGCTAGCTTCAAGCCAAGGGCAACAAAGAGTGAAGCTGCAAGAGTATTGACAGTTCTAGCAATACTTGGGCGCTCCATCAAGGCTTTGCTTGCTCTATTTGCCAAAATACCGCATGTAGAGAAGATAACAACTGTCACACTCATAAAAACAAGTCCAAGCTGTATCATCTGCCAAGGAATATTTCCAAGTTCAGTATTGACAAATTGGGGCAAAAAAGCAAGAAAAAACAAAGAAACCTTAGGGTTGAGCACATTCATAAAAAATCCCTTAATATAGAGATTTTTATAGCTTTTTAGCTCGTTTGTTTTATCCAGTCTGATTAAGTCGATGCGATGTTTGAAAGCTTGATAGGCAAGATAAAACAAAT
>DDHL01000005.1:669-11973 GCA_002352945.1 Campylobacteraceae bacterium UBA1877
TAAAACAAATACAAAGCTCCTGCAATTTTAACGATATTAAAAGCGATTTCAGAGGTTTGAAAAATTACTGAAATTCCCAAAGCTGCGGCAGTAGTGTGTACAAGAACGCCACTTGTGAGCCCAAAAGTTGTAGCAACTGCAGCTTTTGCGCCGCGAGTTATTCCAAGAGTTATGACATACAAAATATCAGGTCCTGGGGTGATAGCCAAAAGAGCTGAAGCTCCCATAAAAAGAAGCAGCGTCTGAATTTCTATCATTTTGCATCCTCATTAAACATTTCAAAAACTTGGTACTTGGTTTTTTTGATTCCTTTTGCTGTGTAGTGTTCTTGCGTTTTTTTATCATCATCAAGAACATAAAGCCGGATTCCGCAAACATCTTCATTAAGTTTTGCTAGCTCCACAACCTTATTTAAAAGGGCATCGTGGATTTCATAGTTTGGATCCTCTGCTTGTACGAAAATATCTTGAATGCAGTAAAAAAAGCCGTTGCTCCAATCGCTCCATTCTCTTGTAACCATTGTTACGCCAATAATTTCATTCTCTCGCTCAGCAACAATATAAAGGCCATTGTTAAATGTGTCAAAAACACGGCGCACACCAGCAGCAGTTACTGGCAATGAGAGTTGTCTGTTGTCGTTTGATTTTGCAAAGATGACATTAAATTGTGCAATACTTGATGCATCATCGCGGGTTGCTATTCTGATGGAAAAAGAGTTAGACATAAAATCTCCTTTGAGTTCAAAAAGAGTATGATACCACAAAGGAGATTAGGAGGAAAAGAGCCAAAAAAGCTGGCTCTTTTTTGTTACATTAAAGCGTCAGTTGTGCCTAAAATATACATGCCAATAAGCCCAATAACACCAGAAACGATTAGATAATAAATAGTCGGAATAATCGTTTTACGCAAAGTTTCACCTTCGCGATCTAGTAAACCAACGGTAGCTGATGCCGCAACTACGTTGTGAATAGCTATCATATTTCCCGCTGCAGCACCAACTGCTTGCAGGGCAACCATTACAACAGTTGATATGCCAAGAGCCTCGGCAACGCCAAATTGGTACTGCGCAAGCATCATATTACTAACTGTGTTTGAACCTGCAATAAATGCACCCAAAGCTCCAACCCAAGAGGCAAAGAATGGATAAATATCACCCACGCTTTGAGCAACCCAAGTCGCCATAGTTACAGGCATACTTGCAAGATCAGATCCATTGACACCAGAGTTAATCAAAATCCGAACAAGTGGGATTGTAAAAACCAACACAAAGCCGGCACTAAGAAGTAGGGCACTTGATTCTTTAAATGCCGCCTTCATTTCGCTAGGCTCCATTTTGTGTAAAAAGTAAGTCAAAAGTGCTACAAAAACCAAAATTCCACCAGGAAGATAGAGTGGTTGAATCGCAGCGCTAACTCCAGTTTCACCTAAAATATCTTTTAAGCCAAAAGAGAGTGAAGTTAACAGTCCCTTAAAGTCTGAGCTTACACGAGATACAACAAGAATAAGCGCAACTAAAAGATAAGGAAGCCATGCCATTTTTAGTGAGATAGGATTTTTGCCCGCCATTGCATCTAGGTTTACTTCAAGTTTTCCTACCCAAGATACCGGCCATTCGCTAGGAGGTGCAAAATCCCAGCTCTCTTTAGGGATTAAAAATCCAGCTCTAGCTGCTGGAACAACGATTGCTAAACCTACTAATGCTCCAATGATTGATGGAAACTCTGCTCCCAAAAAGATACCTGTAATTGCATAAGGGATAGTAAATGCTAAACCGCCAAAAATTGCAAAAGGCAAGATCGAAAGCCCCTCAGTCCAAGATTTATGTTTTCCAAAAAAGCGGGTTAACATCATAACCATAAGAAGAGGAATCAAAGTTCCAGTAATTGCATGAATAATTGCAGCTTGGGAAGTGATTGCTTGTAAATAAGCTTCCCAGTTTGAGCCGGCTGCTAAAAGACGTTCAGAAATTGTAGCCTTATCAAGACCTGCATTTACACCAATGAGAATCGGCGTTCCAACAGCACCAAAAGTAACAGGTGTGCTTTGGATCATCATACCAATCATAACCGCTGCCATTGCAGGAAAACCGATAGCAACAAGCAAAGGAGCAGCAACTGCTGCTGGAGTACCAAAACCAGAAGCACCTTCAATAAAAGAACCAAAGAGCCATGCGATGATGACGACTTGAACACGTCTATCGGGGCTGATTCCATTAAAGCCAGCTTTAATAGTCGTGATGGCGCCTGAGTGCTTGAGGGTATTTAAAAGTAAAATTGCCCCAAAAATAATCCATAAAACTGAAATAGTAATCAGCACTCCTTGGATTGTGGAGGCAAAAATTCTTGTAACACTCATGTCCCACACAAAAATTCCAATTAACGCTGTGACTATAAAGACGATTGGCATAGCCCATTTTGCAGGCATTCTAATGCCAACTAGCAAAATGCCAGACAAAATAATAGGCATTGCTGCAAACAATGCATACATACCTAAACCCATAAGGCGCTCCTTTACATGTAGATTTAAACTGTGTTCATGTTAGCGATAGAAAATGACAAAGAGATGAAGTAGATATGAGAAAGAAATGATAAAGTATATAACTTTTTTATAACATATTAAGAGAGGTTTTAGTTAAGCCTCTCTTTTTTTTGTGAAGAATTTCCAAGCTCGAAAAGTTAAACTGCCCACGAAATAGGCGATAGAAATGGATAAAAAGATGTATTGGAATGTGCTATGGTGCTCCTTGTTTAAACCAAACCCTTCGGTGGTTGCAAAGGCAACGCTTAAGACAAAGTAAATGGCACATCCTATTATGAATTCACCCACAATGGGAATTTTTGAAACATCGCCAAAAAGCTTATTGGCATCCACGTAACACCTCCTTAGCTATGCTTTTTGCTCCGCCTGGTTCAATCTGTTTGTGAAGCTTGTTTGAAAGCGATGTGACATCAAGGTTTAAAATCCACTCTTGTACCTTTTTAATGTCAATCTCATCTTGGCGCATAAGAGTGGCTAAGCCCTTATCGACCAAAGCTTTTGCATTGTAGTACTGATGATCCTTTGCTGCGTAAGGGTAGGGGATAAAAAGAGCTGGAACTCCAGCTGCACAAAGCTCCCAAACGCTTCCAGCACCCGATCTTGCAATTGCTGCATCTGCTTCGTGAAAGATTTCATGAAGTGATTTTGAAAAGCTAAAAAGTTGGGCATCAAGATTGTGTTTTTCGTAAAAACTCTTAACCCTTTGAAAATCTTTATCTCCGCACTGATGGATGATGCGAATTTTATGCTCGTTAAGCCATGGCGCAAGTTCTAGCGCTAAATCATTAATTGCTCTAGCACCTTGACTTCCTCCTAAAAAGAGCAGGGTTTTTAACTCTTTTTTTGGCCTATAAGCTTCAAAAAAGAGCTTGCTTACGGGGTAGTCTTTGATGGGTGAATTTTCATCATATGAGCTAAAAAAGCTCTTAGCAAAGGGCTTTAATAGACCGTTTAATTTGCCATTGATTGCATTTTGTTCGTGGATGTAAAGATCAATTCCACACATCAATGCACCAAAGGCTCCAGGAGCCGCACCATATCCTCCAACAGAGATAACCGCTTTGATATTTTGCTCTTTAAAAAAAGTTTTACATGTAAAGGCTTGCTGAAAAATATTTTTTAAAGCCAGCACCTTTTTAAAGCCTTTTTGGTTTACAACCCCTGTTGTGGGTAAAAATATCGTTTTTTTAAAGCCAGGATATCCTTCAAACCAAGTCTTATCCTGACCATGTGTTGAGCCAATATAAAAAGGCCTAACCTCCTCTTCATTAAAGGCTTCACACAAAGATTTAGCTATAGAAAGATGTCCACCTGTTCCGCCACCTGTAATAACTATCATGTTAGCCTCGCTTTTTTACTCACCATAAGAACCATTCCCATTCCAACACAAAGGGCAAGTAGTGAGCTTCCTCCATAGCTTAAAAATGGAACAGCAATCCCTTTGATTGGGGTAATAGATGTGATTCCATAGGCGTTCATTAAAAATGAAAAGACAACTAGTAAACCCATCCCCAAACTAAAAAGATAGTAAACTCGATTAATGCTTCTGCTTGCAATGCGAAAAATTCTATAAATGATAAAAAACATTGCTAAAGTGATGGCTATAACACCAACTGCGCCAATCTCTTCAGCAATCCCAGCAAGCACAAAATCGGTATGAACCTCACTTAAAAATCCTAGTTTAAAAAGTCCATCTCCCAACCCTTGGCCAATGAGTCCGCCATGTTTTATGGCATTTAAAGAGTGTGAGATTTGGTAAGGTTCTGGAGCATCTTCAACTCTTAAAACATTAGCAATTCCCTCTGGCAATATGGATAAAACCATGTTTTGAATAGTCGCCCACCATGTTTTTATACGAATAACTCTATGCTCAGAGCTTAAAACTGCAGTGATAAATATCATAGCCGAGCCTAAAATTGCTAGAGAGAAAAATTTAAAACTAGTTCCAGCAAAAAAGGCCATAACTGCCAAAGTCAAAGCTAGTACAATCACTTGTCCTAAATCGTTTTGTAAAATGGCGATGAGATAAATTACCAAAACAAAGACCCCGACATAGGGCAAAATGAGCTTAATTTCATCTTTTAGAGGTTTTTTCTCTTCATCTAATTTTCGAGCAAAACTCCAAGCCAAGAAGTAGACAAATCCAATCTTAAAAAATTCAACAGGTGCAATGGAAAATCCCGGTAAGCGAATCCAGCGTTTAGCGCCCCCAGAAGCAGTTACAAATGAGTCTGGCAAGTAGTGCATAATACTCATTGCAATAAGGCATGAAAAAAAGATGAAAAAACCTATGTAATGAAGGGCTTTATCGGGATTTAATTGAGAGAGGCTCCACATTAAAAAAACTCCAGTAAAGCCAACTACACATTGACGTAAAAAGAAGTGATAAGGTTGATAATCATAATAGAGTACTGTAAAAACCGATAGCGATAGGGAAAAGATGATACCTGTTGTAATTAAGGCTGATGCCAGATAAAAAAGTATTCGATCTGTTTCCAAAAAGCTCGCTCCATAAAATTTATAATTGATAGATAAATTGTAACAAAAGGGAGTTTAAATTCACCTCTTTTGCTTTATAGTAAAATGTATTAAAAAGTGGAATGAAATTTGCTTTCTGCTTTGCAGAGAAAATGTTTACATGTAAGGATTAAAAGATGGTCACTACCCATCGTTCAAAACCGCTTTTAGAACAAGCCTTAGCAGCGCGCTCTTTGAGGCAGCAGCTTATTGCAAGCAATATTGCTAACATTGATACACCATTTTACAAATCTAAAGATGTAGATTTTGAAACTGTTTTGATTAAGAAAGCAAAAGAGCTTTATGGCACCCCAGAGCCAAAACCTCTTGAAATGGCAGCAACTCACGAGGGTCATCTAAAAGGCGTTGATGATGAGGATGGACGCAATGGAACAATCTATCTAAGAGATGGGCATATGGCTAGAAATGATGGAAATACGGTTGATTTGGATGTGGAAACTACTGAAATGAGTAAAAACGCCTTGATGGTTGATGCAATAACTCAGGCGATGAAAAAAAATAGTGCAATTTTTAAAAGCGTTTTAGAAGCTTCAGGCAAACTATAAGGAATAGATTATGGCATATTTAAGTGATTTTGATATTAGCGGCTATGGTCTTTCGGCTCAGCGCTTTAGGATGAATATAATTAGTAGCAACATTGCAAACGCCAATACAACCCGAACAGCAGAAGGTGGTCCATATAGGCGCAGAGAGGTTGTGTTTCGAGCCATTGAGTTTGATGAAACACTCAATAAAGCCCTTGAAGAGACAAACAATTTTTTAGAGTATGAAAATCCTCTCGATGAAGAACTTTTGCAACGGGATGGAAAACCTGCTATAATGAAGGTTATAGTAGACAAGGTGGTGCGTGATGATACCCCTTTTAAACTAAAATACGACCCTTCGCATCCTGATGCAAATGCTGAAGGTTATGTAGCTTATCCAAATATCAACCCAGTGGTTGAAATGGCCGATTTAATAGAAGCTACAAGGGCGTATCAGGCAAATGTTTCAGCTTTTCAAAGCGCGAAAATGATTGCCAATAGCGCCATAGATATGATGAGAGGATAATGGATTATGAATGGTATAGATAAGATTTCTACACTTGATTTGCTACAGCCAAAACAAGAATCAAAGGGCGTATTGCCCGGAGACGGCTTTGCTAAAGTATTAGAAAAAACCCTTTCAGAACAAAATACTATTCAACAAAAAGCCGACAAAGCCTCTGCCGATATTGCCACAGGTGAGGTAAAAGATTTACATCAAGCCGCAATTGCTATTGGCAAAGCAGAAACAAGCATGAAACTTATGCTTGAAATTCGCAATAAAGCCCTTAGCGCCTACAAAGAGATTTCAAGTACACAGATTTAATGCCAGTCCAAAAAATCGATAAGAAAAAGGCTAAAATCCTTTTTCTTTTCTTTTTAATTACTTTAGGGTTTATCATTTTTGTTGGAACCCTTTTATATTGGTCGCAAATTGACAGAAAGCTTCCAAGTTTACAAACAAGCGAATCCTCAACAGCTCTGAGGGGCGATATTTTTAGCAGTGATGGTTTTGTGTTGGCAAGAAGCCAAAAACTTTTTAAAGCCATGGTTGATACAAGAAATATTGACCCAGACAAAAAAGAGCTTTTTGTAAAACTCTACTCACTTTATAGTGGCGATGATCCAAAATCTGTCCAAAAACGTTTAAAAAGCAGCAAGAAAAATGTGGTTTTATCTTACGAAATTGACCCAAAACATGCAGCCTATTTGCAAGAGCTTGCAAGTAAGCTATTTCGATTAGGGGTTTTTAGAACTTACAAAGACCCAGAAACAGGGCTTGCTTTTTTGCGTGGACTTAGCATCGTTGAAAGCGGCGAGAGGCGGCTGTATCCATATAAAGATACTTTTACGCCAATACTTGGCTATGTGAAAAAAGTAGAAAAAGGAAGAATGACCAAAGTAGCTGGAGTAAAGGGAATTGAGGGGTATTATCAAGACTATTTAGCGCCCATTCAAGATGCTCTGTTGATCGCTCCAAGAGATATTTCAAATACAACAATTTTAAATCGTGACTCTAGGGCAAAACAGCGAATTGATGGTTACAGCGCCCAACTTACAATCTCACTTAAGCTTCAAAAAATGGTTGAAAGAATCGCCGATGAGCATGCAAAAGAGATAGATGCTTCTGAAATTGTAGTTGGCATTATGCATAGCCAAACCGGAGAGATTTTAGCGCTCGCAACTACCAACCGATACAATCCAAACAAGATTGAGAAAAAAGATTACCCAGCCCTTAATCCAACAGCAATCGAATATGTTTTTGAACCAGGTTCGGTTATGAAAACCATAATGTTTTCACTTCTTTTAAGAGAGGGAAAAATAAATCCTTTTGATTTGGTGCGAACGTATGGGGGAAAATATATGCTTGGGCGCCATCTTATTCGAGATACCCATAAGAGTGAGTGGCTTAGTGCTGAAGATGTTATAGTTCAATCATCCAATGTGGGTGCTGTCCAGCTTGCTCAAAAGCTAGATGCAGTCTCTTACTATCAAGGTTTAAAAGATTTTGGATTTACACAAAAAAGCGGGCTTGATCTGCCCTATGAAAAAGTGGGCTCAATTCCATCACTACAGCGTTTTGAATCTAAAATATACAAAGCCACTGTTGGATATGGATATGGAATGCAAGCCAATTTTATGCAGCTTTTAAAAGCTTATAATGTATTTAACAACCAAGGCCGGCTTATTAATCCCTATTTGACGCGCTATTTGATTGGAAAGGATGCTCAGGCAAATGAGATTCCAAAACCAGAGCCAAAACAGGTTTTAACTCCAGCAGTTGCAAAAAGGATAAAGCGGGTTCTTGTCAAAGCTGTTCAAAAAGGAACGGGAAAGGCTGCTGCGGTTGAGGGTTTGGAAATTGGTGGTAAAACTGGAACTGCCCATATTGCAAAAGAGGGCGGATATGCAAATATTTACAATGGTTCATTTTTTGGCTTTGTGAATGATGAAACAACAGGATATACCATAGGAGTTTTGGCAAGAGAACCTAAAAAACCCTATAAATACTTTGGCTCACAAAGTGCGGCTCCTGTTTTTAGAAAAGTTGTGGAAACTATGATAGAAGAGGGCTTTTTAAAACCCTCATTAACTGCTAATGAGTAGATCAAGAGGTGATTTTTTGCCCTCAAGTACTGATTTTGCCTCCATCTGTTCGCGTAGCTGTTTCGTGTAAGATTCTAACATCTGTTCTAAATGAGCAAGGGCTTGTGCGCGCTCTTGTCCCTCTAGCGGAGGATTTGCGCCCTCATCTAGCCCTAAAGATGCTTTTAGCTCCTGCCTTTTTTCTTCAATTAACTCTTCAATCTTTTCCATATTAAAATTGTAAAAAAATGCAACTGCCCCCATAGATGTCAACTCCTGCCTAAAAGCTTCAGCGGCTGGGTTTGTAGACTCTTCTTGGGGATTTTTTGCGTCATATTGGGTTTTTATAGTATTGATGGTTTGGCGTTCAAGTTCAGCATAAAAATCATCAGTCTTTGGTTGAGTAGTTTGTTTTGATTGTAAAAGGGATTGAAAATATTCGCTTTGTTCAACTTTCATGAATGCTCCTTACTTAGAACTTGTTTTTCTCAAGCAAGAAGCATTCCCAAGGCTTTACATGTAAAGCTTATAGGTTTTTGTATATATCTAAAAGAGCCTCAACAAAGCCATCGCTTGCATTTGGGCAAGGTGCTACTAAATACTCTTTAACACCAATCTTTTTTGCAACCTCATAGTACTCTTTGTGCAATTCAAACTCAGTTTCAGAATTGTCAATTGTAAAAGCAATTGGTAAGATAAAAACCTTTTTATTTTTCATCTTCTCAAGAGTTGAGCCAAGTTCTGGCTGGAGCCACTTAATAGGGCCGAGCTTTGATTGGTATGCAACGGTTGTAGAAGCAAAATGCAACCCCTCTTGTTTTAAAAGCCCACTTAAAATTTTGGCGTGAGCTAAAATTTCATTTTGGTATGGATCGCCTCTATCGATGATTTTTTGCGGCAAAGAGTGTGCAGAAAAGATAAATTCATACTCTTTTGGGTCTTTGTTTTTGAGTGTACATTTAATAAGCTCAATGATGGCTTGATTGTAGATCGGATGGTCATAAAAGCGCTCTTTGACTTTGATTGTCTCAAATAGATTTGAGGCGCGTTTTGTAAAATCTTCCACGGATGATTGGGTGGTTGTAGAAGAGTAGTGTGGATAAAGAGGAATGAGACTTACCTCTTTGACGCCGTGGGTTAGAAGCTCTTGAATGGCCTCATCGGCAAATGGCGGCGTATAGCGCATTGCAAAGGTTACGCACGTATCAGGAAGGGCTCTTTGAAGCTTTTTTACAAGTAGCTTTGTGTATGTAACAATGGGCGATTTGCCTCCAATGGATTGGTAGTTTTTAATAGCCTCGTTTTTTCTGCTTTTTGTAATCATCCAAGCAATGATTGAGCGCAAACTATCACTTTTGACAGTGATAATTCGTGGATCATTAAACATATTTGTTAAAAAAAGCTCAACTTCATCTAAGTTGTTAGGTCCGCCCATATTTAATAGAACAAGACCTTTACCCATTGGCTTTATCTCCCGAAATTTCAAGGGTGATGATGCTATCTTCAATAGTGCTCAATCCGCCCCTTTGGCCTGTTAGCATATAGTTTGTCAAAGCTTTTAATTCGCGTACAAGCGGCTCTTGCTTTTTAACCATGCAATTTCTAATAACATACGAAAAGTTTTTTTGATAGGCTGAGTACTCTACTAGGGTTTGCTCCATTAAGTCAGCTTCATAGTAAGCCTCTTTTGTTGCAACTTCAATTTTTCTTTTTCGAAAGGGTGTGAGCCAGTTTGTCGTAATGCTAGCTACTATTTCATGCTCGAGTTTAAAAGATAAGATTGCATTATCTTCATAATGGTTGTGAATTTTTTGAGATTTAAATATATGTTTATCTTTAATCTCCCGAGCGCTAATAAAGCGAATCAAATCAATATCATGCACTGCCAAATCGGTTAAAATTCCCACATCAGCAATGCGCGGAGGAAATGGCCCAACGCGGGTTATTCCAATGCTGTAAATCTCTTTGCCATCTAGCTCATTTTTTAAAGCTTCAACTACTGGATTGAATCGCTCAATATATCCAACGCATACTTTAGCATCTTTTTCTTTGGCTTTTTGCAAAATCGCTTCTCCCTCTTTGGGTGTAGAAGCAACGGGTTTTTCTATAAAGAGATTTTTTCCTTTTTCAAGACATTTTATTGCAACCTCTTTGTGCAAAAAAGTTGGAACAGCAATGATGGCCGTATTAAAATCTGCCTTTTCTAAAAGGGTATCAACATCTTTATAAAATGGTTCAGTGTATCCGGCTGGTTTTTCAATGTCACATAGGGCGCTAATTTGAACATTTGGCAAGGTTTTAAGGACTCGGTAATGGTTTTTACCCATGGAACCAAGGCCAATAAGCGCTACTTTTAGCATAAAATATCCTTTAGTGTTTCTATAACAAGGTTTTGATCTTCTGGTTTCAAATATGGACTCATTGGCAAACTCATAATCTCTTTTGCAACCTTTTCGCTTACTGGAAAATCTCCCTCTTTATGGCCTAAGTAGGTAAAAGCCGGCTGCATATGCAAAGGAATTGGATAGTGAATGGCTGTTGGAATACCTTTTTCATTAAGCTTGCTTGCAACCAAGTCTCGATTTGGCACGCGAATGGAGTATTGGGCATATACGCTTGTTCTATCTTTTAAAACTTTTGGAGGAGTGCAGATATCTTTTAAGTTGTTTGTGTAAAATTCTCCAATTTTATGGCGAGCTTTAATCTCATCATCAATATAGCGCATTTTTACATTCAAAATAGCAGCTTGCAAGGCATCTAGCCGTCCATTAATGCCGATATAATCGTGCTTGTAGCGAAACTCTTGTCCATGATTTAAAAGGATTCGGATCTTTTTAGCTAATTTATCATCATTGCTCATGAGCGCTCCGCCATCTCCATAGCATCCTAAAGGCTTAGAGGGAAAGAAGCTTGTGCATCCAATGGTTGATAAAGCTCCACTTTTTTTACCCTTATAGGTTGCACCAAAGCTTTGGGCCCCATCTTCAACCACCGGTATGTTATGGCGCGCAGCAATTTCATTGATTTTATCCATATCGGCGCACTGCCCATACAAGGAAACTGGCATGATAGCTTTAGTTTTTGGAGTGATGGCTGCTTCTAAAAGGTCTGGATTTAA
>DDHL01000092.1 GCA_002352945.1 Campylobacteraceae bacterium UBA1877
ACCAGTATTTAAATGCACCACCAACTTTATTGTATGGATGGTTTTTGTCAAACTGTCTTTTAAAAGAGAAAACAACATCTTTTGATGTAAATTCGGAATCTTTTTTAAAGTATTTTGTCTTTGAAAATTTAACGCCTTTTCGAAGTTTAAATGTATACTCTAAACCATCTTCGCTTACACTCCAAGACTCAGCCAAAGCTGGTTCAATCTCTGTTGTGCCATACTTAAATTGCACCAAGTTATCATAAATCGCACTTGCTGCATAAAAGCTCTCGCCATCGGTTGCATGAGATGGATCCATCGTTGTTGAATCGCCGCTACGTCCAAACACGAGCACGCCCCCATATTGAGGCTCTGGTGCTGCACAAGCAATGCTAGTTACTAATAGCATTGCTGCTAAAAATAATTTTTTCATATTACCTCCAAAATTTTTAGTAAAGCGCATTCTAACACACTAACTAATAACGTAACTTGAAATAACTATTTATACTCTTTTTGCATATTTCCTCTTTACATGTAAAGCTATAATTTTTTAGATACTAAAATTGGAGGTTTTGTATAATATATTTTATATTTAAGTCTCTTATGAAAAAAAGGGGTAAGATGAGTGCTCTATTTGTTATTGGTGATGTTCATGGATGTATTTATACCCTAGAATCTTTGGTCAAAAAGTTACCAAAGGATGCCAGGCTTATCTTTGTGGGGGACTTGGTTGATAAGGGTAAATATAGTGCTAATGTCATTGAATTTGTAAAGGGAAATAATCATCCTTGTGTTTATGGAAATCACGAATATTTGCTTTTTAACTATTTAAGAGATGCTATCTATAGAGATAAACGTGATTCCAACTGGGCCACAAAAGATGGATGGGGTGGTTCCAAAACCATTGAAAATTATAAAGCATATCCCCATTTGGTAGATGAGCATATTGCATGGGTAGAAACACTACCTCGCTATATCCAAAAAGATAGATACTTTATCACCCATGGATTTGGCTTGCCCTATTATATGCGAAAAGACCATCCTAGCTCAAAACGTCCCTTGTTATCCAACAGAATAGATGAAACAGATGAAACTTTTATCAATGACTGGGAGGTTGGATACGAGGAGTATGAGGTTATCAATATTTTTGGTCATTGTCCTTTTAAGGAAGTTTTGAGGGGTAGAAACTATTATGGGATTGACACTTCATGTGTTTATGGAGGAAAACTTACTGCACTTGAGCTTGGAACTGAGAATATAGTGCAAGTCCAATTGGACAAAAGGGATATTTAGATGCTCTTTTATAGGATTTTAAAGTACAAAAAATACATTTGTAAAGCCCATTTTTAACTGTGTCAGCAGCCTGTCATAGAAGAAATTCTTCTGAAATCCGCCCTTCTTTGAGGGGATTGTAAGAGCATGGGAGGTTTGCAGAGGCTAGTGGGTGACTGCGGTGCTTGTATGGCGAAATTCCCTGTAAAACATTTTAAAAATTTAATAATTCTAGCTTTTTAGACGATAATCAACCAAAACCCATAGCCAATTAATGGTGTTAACAACCTGACTCCAATCTTTAAGAATAGCTAAATGTAAAACAATATCCTGCACTTACTAATCACAGTGTTTAAATGTTTCACTTTTAAAAGTAAAAACGATTAAAGCTCATTTGGTAAAATTGCCAACCAAAACCGTACCCTAAGTCGTACCCTGTGATTTTAAAAAAAAGGAGAAAATGGTTTAAAATTTCATGAGAGAACCCTGAGTTTAGGGGATGGTGCGGATGAGAGGACTTGAACCTCCACGCCTTGCGGCACCAGATCCTAAGTCTGGCGTGTCTGCCAATTTCACCACATCCGCACAAGATATAAAATGGTACGCCCGTCAGGATTCGAACCTGAGACCTACGGCTTAGAAGGCCGTTGCTCTATCCAGCTGAGCTACGAGCGCATTTTGTTGCTTCGGCTCGTCGGCTCAAAAGGTGGCGCGCTCGATAGGAGTCGAACCTATAACCTACAGATCCGAAGTCTGTTGCTCTATCCAATTGAGCTACGAGCGCACAAGCGCTTTTCATGGGGTGAGTGATGGGAATCGAACCCACGACCCTCAGAGCCACAACCTGATGCTCTAACCAACTGAGCTACACTCACCATCTCAAAAATGTCATAACTAAGTGGTCGGGGTGAAAGGATTCGAACCTTCGGCCCCTTGGTCCCAAACCAAGTGCGCTAACCAGACTGCGCTACACCCCGAAAAAAAGAAACAGGTTGACTAGCAGAGTTACTGACGTTTTGAGGACGTAATTCTAGACAAATTTACCTTTTTTGTCAATACGTATTAAAATTTAATTTTTAAATGGCGAAATAATTCTTGTTTTTTTATATATACTTCACCAAAAATATATTTTTTTTGACGAAATAATAAAAAGTTTACCTTAATTTACGCTCAATTTACGCAACTAGTTTAGGATGCGCTTATCATATCTTAGAAAAAGGATAAAACATGACCCAAATGCTTAGCAGAAGGAGTTTCTTAAAGCTCTCTTCGGGTGCAGCAGCAGCTGTTGGTCTTTCTAGTATTCCAGGAACACTAGGAGCCTTGAGCGCTGACCAAAAGGCTTATCACGGCAGCACAAAGTTTGTTCCAAGCGTGTGCGAAATGTGTACAAGTGCTTGTACAATCGAAGCTCGCGTTGAAAATGGAAAAGGTGCCTTCATTCGCGGTAATCCAAACGATAAAGGCCGTGGAGGAAAGGTATGTGCTAGAGGTTCATCAGGTTTTAACCAACTATACGATCCAAAAAGATTGGTAAAACCAATTATGCGAACTGGTGAACGTGGAGAAGGAAAGTGGAAGGAGGTCAGTTGGGACGAAGCTTACACTTTTATTGCAAAAAAACTTGACGAAATAAAACAAAAGTATGGAGCCCATACTGTTGCATGGACTGCTAGAAGTGGGTGGAATAAAGTTTGGTTCCATCACTTAGGTCGCGCCTATGGTTCACCAAATACTTTTGGCCATGAAGTAACCTGTCCGCTCTCATACCATATGGCACGAACTGATGTATATGGCAATGGTGTAGGACGTGATTTTGCGAATGCAAAATATATTATCAATATGGGCCACAATGTTTTTGAAGGTATTGTTATCTCTTATGCACGCCAATACATGAAAGCCCTTCAAAATGGTGCAAAGCTTGTTAGTCTTGAGCCAAGACTATCTGTTATGGCATCAAAAGCAGACGAGTGGCATGCAATTAAACCAGGACATGACCTTGCATTTGTTTTGGCCTTTTTACATACGCTTATTAATGAAAACCTTTATGATAAAAAATTTGTTGAAAAATATTGTGAAGGTTTTGAAGAATTAAAAGCTTCAGTAGCTAGCTACACACCAGAAAAGATGGCAAGTGAGTGTGATATCCCAGCAAAAACAATCCGCCGTCTTGCAAGGGAGTTTGCAGCAGCTGCGCCTCACTGCATATTTGACTATGGTCACCGAGTAACTTTTACACCACAAGAGATTGAACTTCGCCGAGCGATGATTATGGCAAATGCCCTTGTTGGTGCAGTTGAAACAAAAGGTGGATACTATTATGGCAAAAAGGCTAAATTTTACAATAGCCTAACAGGTGAAAATGATCCAAAAGCACCAACTCTTAAAAAACCAAAAACACCAAGTTATCCGCCAGTAAATGTTCCAAGAATCGACAGAATCGGCGAGGATGACTGTGAATTTTATCTTGCTAAAACGAGTCAAGGTATTGGTACCTTAGTTCCAAAAGCAGTTTTAGGAAACCTTCCGGGTGTTCCATACAATATTCATGGATGGTTTATTGTGCGTAACAACCCTGTTATGACACAAGCAAATACCGATACAGTCATTGCAGCACTTAAAAAACTTGATTTAGTTGTTGCAGTAGATATTCAAGTTTCAGACACTGCTTGGTACGCTGATGTTGTATTGCCTGATACAACTTACTTAGAGCGCGACCAAGAGATAACAGCCGGAGGCGGTAAAAATCCAAGTTATGGCATTGGACGACAAAAAGTTGTTGAACCAATTGGTGATTCAAAACCAGGTTGGCTTATTGCCAAAGAGTTGGCTGAAAAGATGAACCTTGGACACTATTTCCCATGGAAAGATATTGAAGATTACCGCTTACAGCAAGTTGGAAATAATATCGACTTATTGGCTGAGCTTAAACTCAAAGGTGTAAAAAGCTTTGGTGTGCCCCTTTATATGCGAGATAAAAAAAGTGTAGCTGCATTTGTCAAAAAGTTCCCAGGAGCAGCTGATAAAGTAAATGAAGATGGACTTATGGATTTACCAAAGAAAATCAAACTCTTTAGTCCAAAACTTGAAAAGGTGGCAAAACGAGGTGGCCTTAGCTATAAACCATTTAAATTTAAAGAGGCTGACGAGCTCTATTTTATTAACGGAAAATGTGCAGTGCGCACCAATGGAGCCGGTGGAAACAATGTGTGGCTAAACAACCTAGCTGATGAAACAGCAGCATGGATTCATCCAAATACTGCAAAAAGGCTTGGCATTAAAGATGGTGATGAGATTGAAGTTTACAATGAAAACTCATCTCAACGCGGTAAAGCGCTTGTCACCAAGGGTGTGCGTGAAGATACAATCTTTGCATACTTTGGTTTTGGTCACATAAGTAAAGATTTACGCTATCACGGTAAGGGTATTAATTCTAACTCATTATACCCATCATTTACGTCTCCAGTATCTGGCATGGATTTACATGTATTTGGCGTAAAAGTTAGAAAAGTATAAGGATAAGTCATGGCAAAAAAATATGGAATGATTCACGATGAAAATCTGTGTATCGGTTGTCAAGCTTGTAATGTTGCATGTCGCTCAGAAAACGATATTCCAGAGAGCGTGTATAGACTTCAAGTGTGGGTAAAGGGTCCAAAGGAACTAAGTGATGGCTCGATGATTTATGAATATCATCGCCAATCTTGTGTTCACTGTGAAGACACTCCTTGTGTAAAAGTATGTCCAACTGGGGCATCTTTTCTTGATGAGAATGGTATCTCACTAGTGAATGTTGATAAATGTGTAGGATGTCTTTACTGTAATGCGGCTTGTCCTTATGATGCGCGATATGTACATCCAGTAACTAAGGCTCCTGATAAGTGTACTTTTTGTAAAGAGAGCCGCTTAAGCCGCGGGGAAGATCCAGCCTGTGTGACAGTATGTCCTACAAATGCACTCGTTTTTGGTGACATTAATGACCCAACGAGTGAAATTAGTAAGGTTTTGGCAAAACGTCCAACCTACCAGCAAAAAGCACATCTTGGCACAAAGCCAAAAATGTTTATCGTACCCAATAAGAAGGGAGGAATCCAGTTATGAACCCAATTTCAGGATCTTTAGAACAATATAGTGGTATGGCTTGGCATTGGCCAATCGCGGTTTATCTCTTCCTAGCAGGTCTATCTGCGGGAGCGATTATTTCAGCTATTATAGTTAAGTGGATGAAAGGTAATGATACAGCTCCTTGGGATGGAATTATTAAAGCAGGCGCAATAGTAGCTCCTCTTACAATTGGAGCTGGTTTGGCTTTGTTGATCTTTGACTTAACACGTCCGTTGCATTTTTGGAAATTGCTCATCAACTATAACTTCGGCTCAATGATGACAATTGGTGTATTAGCACTTTTTGCATACTTTCCAGTTATCATCATCTTTTTGCTCGGAGTTTTCCGTGAGAGTTTGATCGACAAAGGACCTTTTGGATTCTTAGCTCCCCTTGCAAATATTGCAAAAAATCAAGCTAAGGCTTTAGAGGTAATTACAGTTATTCTAGCAATTGGTGTTGGTGCATATACTGGATTTTTGCTCTCAGCGATGAACAAATATCCACTTTTAAATACACCAACTCTTCCGCTGCTTTTCCTTGCTTCTGGAATTTCAGCAGGAATTTCAGCCAACCTTATTGTCGGTTTGCTCTTTTTCAGAAATTCAACAAAAGAGGAGAATGTAGGCTACCTACATGGTTTGGATGTGAAAGTTATTTTACTTGAAATGTTCATTCTTTTAGCCCTCTTTAGTGGCATGTACTACCAAGGCGGAGCAGCAGCTAATGTTGCAGCAGCCGCACTGACTACAGGTGGATTTGCAACACTATTTTGGATTGGTGTTTTTGGAGTTGGACTTGCAGTACCAGTTGGGCTCAACTTTGTACTGCCCCATAGCGTAAAACACTCAACTGGATTTATTATCCTAAACGCACTCTTGGTATTAGCTGGAGTTTTAGCTCTACGCTTCTTTATTCTTCTTGCGGGCCAAACATTCGTTGGCTAAAAACATTTGGAGCCTCAAATAAGAGGCTCCAACCTTTCTTAACTTCTTCCAAACTCAATCAAACCCTCAGTTGGTGAACTAGCAGTTGCAAAAGGTTTTTTTAGAATTCTTCCAGCAAGATAACTCTCTCTTCCAGCTAAAACTGCATACTTCATAGCCCGTGCCATTGCGATAGGATCTTTTGCTTGAGCTATGGCAGTATTTGTTAGCACTCCGTCAGCTCCTATTTCCATTGCAATTGCAGCATCACTTGCACAGCCAATTCCAGCATCTACAATAACAGGTACGCTTACTGCTTCTTTGATAAAAAGCACATTGTATCGATTTTGAATTCCAAGTCCGCTTCCAATTGGAGCTGCAAGAGGCATCACAGCACTACTTCCTGCATCTTCAAGACGCTTTGCCATGATTGGATCATCATTTGTATAAGTCATTATAGTAAACCCGTCTTTTGCCAACACTTCACAAGCTTTGAGTGTCTCTAATACATCTGGATAAAGGGTTTTCGCAGTATCGCCAATAACTTCTAGCTTTATCAAATCAATTCCAGTGGCTTCGCGCACCATTCGAAAAAGCGTAATTGCCTCCTCAGCTGTGGTGCAGCCTGCTGAATTTGGCAGAAGTTTTACATTGGTATCTTTAAAATAATCTAACAAATTCTCTTCATTTGGATTGGTTATATTAACCCTTCTTACAGCAACTGTAATAAGCTCAGATCCACTAGCCAAAGTAGCTTCTTTAGTTGTTTTAAAATCAGGATACTTACCGCTTCCAACAATAAGTCTGCTTCCTAAAGAGATTTTTCCAATTTGCAATCTATCTTCCATCTTAATCCTTTCTATTGCAATCTTTACATGTAAAGTTTTATACCACACGAGGACTTAAAGCTCTATATGTATAAAAGCCTATAAAAATAGCTGAAGAAACAACGATAAAAAAGAGTCCATACCATAAAAATACATAGGGCAATTTAAGCCAAAAAACAATTGCTCCAAAAAGAATCACCTTGCCAAATATTTGACGGTAAAGCCCCACATAAAAGATGACATTTGGACGCTTGATTCCTTGCAGAGTTGAAACACACATAAATAAAACAACATAACCAAAAAAGGCAAAAACTTCGATATACAAATACTCCATCGCTCTAGAGACAACAAGGGGGTTTTTATCAAAAATTGAAACTACCCACTCGCCTACGCTATAACCTAATGCTATCCCTGCTATACTTAACACAAAGCCATATTTAAGCGCTAAAGCTAGAGTCTCTTTTACTCTATCGCTTTTTCTTGCTCCGTGATTATTTGAAACCAAAGAGAGTACAGCTGAGCTTATTCCAAGAGCAGGCAAAAGCATAATTTGCTCAACCCTAAAAGCTATTCCATATCCAGCTACTGCCTCGGTTCCATAGGTTGCTACAAAATAGATTGTAATGATTGAACCAATGGACATTGTGAGCATATTCATGCTTGAGGGCAATCCTTGAGAAAAAATCTGCCTATAAATGCGCCAATCTGGAAAATAAACCTTTGGGGAGCAAAAAGTGAGCATCTTTTCATTAAAAACCCGCCTTCCAAGATAGATAGTACTAATAATTTGAATACAAACTGTAGCAAAGGCAATTCCCCCTACACCCATTGCTGGAATTGGACCATATCCGTACACAAAAAGGGGATTTAAAATTAAATTTAAAAAGAAGCCAACAATGAGCATATTGCGGTAACTTTTTGTATCTCCAAGTGCTACTAAGATGGCATTAAGACCATATGTACTCATAAAAAATGGTGTTGCTAGCAAAATAGTTCTAATATAAACACTAGCTAAAGGCAAATAACTCTCCTTTGCCCCAAGTACTTTAAGCACCAAAGGAGCAAAGAGATACCCTAAAAATGCCAGCAAAGTGCCTAAAAGAATTATAAAAAGTATTCCTTTGTGGGCATAAAGAGTGCTTAAAAAGATTTTCTTTCGCCCAAGACTATTGCCAATAAGCGCAGTAAGTGCTGATCCAAACCCAAAACCTATGCCAACAACTACAAAGTAAAGAAAAAAGCTCATAGATAAGCCAGCAACTGCCTCTGTGGAGATGAGTCCTGCATAAAATGTATCTACTACATTATAGAGTGTATTAAAAAAAATACCAATACTAGCTGGAAGGGCCAAATCTTTTACAAGAGTTGGAATTGGTTGAGTAATGAGTCTATTTTCTCGCAAAAGATTCCTTTATTTTCACACTTGCACTTTGCGCGTAAGGATTGATATTTTGGCTTTACATGTAAAGATTATGTTGTAAGTAGTTTAATAACAGCTTTTGGTAAAATTTCATGCTCTATTTTACGTATATTTGCCTCAAACTCTTCATAATCCATATTTGTAGTTTTTTGAAAAGATTCTTGCATTATAATCTCACCGCCATCAAGCTCATCACTCACAAAATGTACACTAACACCAGCTTCGCTAACGTTAGCTTCATAGCTTCTTTTTATCGCATTTGCACCCTTAAACTGGGGCAATAAAGAAGGATGCAAATTGATAGCTTTTACATTTTTTGTAAAAACAGGGGTAAGGATGCGCATAAAGCCTGCAAGAACGGTTAAATCGATATTTTTAGCCTCAATCTCTTTTACAATTCTAGCATCAAACTCTTCTCTGCTTTTAAAAAGAGTGTGATCAATCACAATTGGCTCAATTCCAAAACTCCTTGATTTTTCTATTCCAAGTGCCTTTGGATTATTTGTTAATGTTAGTGCAACTTCTATTGTTGTGTTATTAAATTTTTTATTATGAACTCTTTTTAACAAGGTTTCTAAATTGCTCCCCTTGCCACTAAAAAGAATACCAATCTTTT
>DDHL01000076.1:0-2168 GCA_002352945.1 Campylobacteraceae bacterium UBA1877
AGCTTAAGGTTTACTTTGGAATGGGCGCTCCAACAGATATTGCAGGATTAATAAAAAGTTCAGCCCTAAGAAGCGGTGAAGAGAGCGCTCAAATGGTAGTGAATTTAACAAAGCCAAGCGAGCGCGATCAGGCAAGTTTTGTGATTGCTAAAAATATTCGCACCAAGATAGCAAAAAATTGCAATTTTTCCTCAGAAACTTTTGTGGTTGAAGAGCCAGCGGGTCCTCCAGTTATTGGTGCTGTGGTATTAGAGATTTATGGAAAAGAGCAAAATGAGCGTGAAAAAATTGCACAGGAGATAAAAGAGATTTTCAAAGAGGCAAAAGGCTTAGTTGATATTGATATCCAGCGCCAAGAGCCATATGAAAAATATTTTATAAAAATAGATAAGCAAAAGGCTTTGCGTCTTGGAATTTCGATTGAACAGATTAATAAAATTGTCTATCTTGCTTTTGAAGGGATGGAGGTTGCATATAAAAACCAAGAAGATTTAAATGATCAAATTCCGCTTTATCTTACCCTTGATGATGCGTCAAAGAAGATGGACAAAAGCGACAAAGAGGCCATAAAAGAGAAGCTTGGACAATTAAAACTTATGAACCCAAAGGGTGTTATGGTCAATTTACTTGAATTGATTGAGATTAAAAAAGGCCAAACTACGCCACCAATTTATTCAAAAAATTTAAATGATTATACAATCATAAGTGCTGAAACAGATCTGCTCTCTCCCATATATCCAACGCAAAGAGTTATATCCTTGATAAAAAAGAAGATGGCAGATAGATTTGAAATTGAGCATGGAGATTGGTTTAAAAAAGAGAAGGGCAAAATATTTGATTTGCACTTAAAAGATAAAAAAAGCGGCCAAAAGTATCTGCTCTCTTGGGAGGGTGAGGTTCAAGTATCATACGATATGGGAATAGACCTTGCGATGGTGCTTGGAATTTCAGTGCTTTTAATAATGACTCTTTTAATATTTTACTATCAAAGTATATACCTTCCAAATATCATCCTTTTTGGAAGCTTTTTTGCTCTGATTGGAATTGTAGCCGGCCATATGCTTTTAGATGCAGTAAGCACCCATCAAGTCTATTTTACAGGCACCTCCTTAATTGGTGCAATTGCCTTGATTGGAATAAGTGCTAGAAATTCGATTCTGCTTATCGATAGCGCTAAAAACATGATAAGAGAGGGCATTAGCCAAGAGGAGGCTATTATAAGATCTACTGCCATTAGAACAAGGCCGATTCTTTTAACCGCAATTGGAGTTATGCTTGGAAGCTCCTTGCTCATTCCAGATTCAGTTTTTGGAGGACTTGGAATATCATTAACTTTTGGGATCGTAACTGCAACAATAGCATCTTTGGTTTTGGTGCCAATTGCTATAAATTTGCGCAAATTGGAAGTGTAAAGCAAAAGCTGCTTTACATGTAAAGAGAAAATTCGTCAATGAAAGAAGTTTTATTTAAAAACCAAGCGCTCTAATTGGGATTAAAAGAGGAAAATTTAAAAAAATTGGATTGTCTAAAAATTAAGTTAAAAAATATATAATACGTCAAAAGTTCATATAAAGGCTTATGGTATAAGCGTACATCAAAGGTGAACCAATCTGCAAAACTCCTTTGATATTCCCAATTTATGTGTACTTTACAAGATTTTTAAGGAGCAAGAATGGGATTTTTTTCCACCATTAAGCGTGTAGTGTGTGTTTTTGGGCTTTTTTTTGGCCTTGTGGCAAATGCCAATGATGTGGTGCCTATTGATGCTAGAGGTTATGTAAATAATGATCTTCTAGTGAGTGTTGATTGGTTGAAGGAACATTTTGAGGATGAAAATTTACTCATTCTTGATGCTAGAGACGATGGCGATTATAAGCAAAAGCATATAAGAGGAGCGGTTTTAGCTTCATGGAAAGAGTTTGCAAAGATGGATGCTCCCATGGGTGATGGGTTCGCAACCTTGCTTAAGCCAGCCGATTTAACAAAGGTTTTTCAAGAAAAAGGCATTGATGAGAGTAAATTTATCGTTGTCTATTCTGATCCAAATGGATGGGGAGAAGATGGCCGTATTGCTTGGATGCTCAAAATGGCAGGTTTAAAAAATGTTAGGATTTTAGATGGCGGATGGCCGGCGTGGAAAGATGCAAAAGGAGCCACAAGCAGGGTTA
>DDHL01000076.1:2305-4065 GCA_002352945.1 Campylobacteraceae bacterium UBA1877
ACAAGCAGGGTTAAAATCACGCCAAAACCAACTAGCTTTGTTGTAACAGAGCTTGATGAAAGCTTGCTTGCGACAACTGAGGATATAGCTAAAAATCTTGAAAATTATGTACTTATTGATACTAGGGCACTTGATGAGTGGAAGGGCGCTACAAAATATGGTGAAAAAAGAGGGGGCCACATAAAAGGAGCCTTGCATTTAGAGTGGTCTAACTTTTTCAATGAAGATAAAACGATAAAATCTCAAGCTCAGATTGAAAAGATTATGAATGATTTGGGGGTTTCTAAAGATGATGTAATTGTGCCATATTGTACAGCTGGAATTAGATCAGCTCACATGAGCCTTGTCTTAAGAATGGCTGGATACAAAAATGCAAAAAATTATGCTGCATCAATCTATGAATGGTCTGCTATTAAAGATCTACCTATGGAAAAATAGATTCAAATAAAGGATGCAACCACTTGCATCCTTGTCTACTCTACTAAACTCTAACATAAATTAAAACTTTCTCTGTTTTTCTATAAAATTCCTTTGATGATTTTAAGTTGTTAATTGGGTACAATTACACAAAATGTTTTTCAAAGGCATGATAAGAAAATATGAAGATACTCCTTTTAGAAGATGAATATAGTTATAGAAGCAGCATTAAAGAGTATTTAATCTCTTTGAATTTTGAAGTTGATGATTTTGATAATGGTCAAAGTGCCCTTGATGCAGTTTTTGAAAAAAAGTATGATCTTTTGCTTTTAGATGTGATGGTCCCGGAAGTGTCTGGGTATGAAATTGTAAAAACTATCCGAAAAAATGAGATAGATGTGCCAATTATTCTTATCACATCTTTGGTTGATATTGAAGATTTAAGCAAGGGTTATGAGATTGGCTGTAATGATTATATTAGAAAGCCCTTTGTTTTAAAAGAGTTAAAATATAGAGTCATGCAAACTCTCAATAATTTTCATTTTAAAACAAATCAAAATAAAATTAGACTGCCACACGGCTTTACTTTCAATTTGGATACTTATGAGCTTTATCGGGGTGATGAGCCAATTAAACTTACAAACATTGAACAAAAAATTGTTATGTATCTTGTGAAAAGAAGAGGAACTTTCTCAACAATCTCAGACATTATCGAATCGATTTGGAGCGATGATTTTATCTCTGATGCTGATCTTCGCATGCATATTAAGCGTATACGCGACAAGAGTTCTAAAGATTTGATAATCAATTCTCGTGGTCTAGGGTACAAGATTGAGAAAGCTTAATTTCTCTATTGGATGGTTTTCATTCTTCTTCTCTTTTATAATGGTTGTTTTAGCATCCATAATCTCTTACTTTTATATTTTAGAATCAATTTCTAACTTAAAATCTCAAGAAGAGCATCGATTATCTTGCTATGCAAATTTTGAAATCCAAAGAATAAAGACGATTGAGGAGCTTCAAAAAAATATTTTTGGCACTCTGGAGTCTTTTACAAATAAAATTGCCATAATTGATGAGAATAACAGGCTTTTGTATTCAACCTTTGAAGAAACTCCAATGTTTAACCATGAAAAAAAGACTTACTACAAAGATGGTAAGGTCTATTTTAACGCAATTACACACTTTGAAGATGCCGGAACTGTAAAAATTATTTTTGGCAAAGAGGTGGATTTTGCTACAATTAATGTAAAAATTACAATAATTATTATTACTATAGATAGCGTCAAAAATTTTCTGTAAATTCCTCATCAACTTCATTTAGCTGTTGCAAATCTTCCCAA
>DDHL01000087.1:0-149 GCA_002352945.1 Campylobacteraceae bacterium UBA1877
AACCCTACTTTTACTTTAAAGCGTTCTTTAGTTTTATAAAAACGGTCCACTAAAAATTTTATACGATCAAAATCGATTATCTCCGCTGTTCCGCGCTCAATTTCTGCTAATGCTTCTTGAATCATAAAATCTCATTCCTTTACAACGAA
>DDHL01000087.1:387-10810 GCA_002352945.1 Campylobacteraceae bacterium UBA1877
TTTATAGGCATCTTTGTTTGAAACAAATTCAATCAATTTGTAACGGTCTTTTATATTCTCCCTTACTTGAGCTGGGTCAACACCCTCTGGAAGTTCTATTATCATTTTAAAGTAGTCTGCATGCCCCTCATCGGACTTTCCAAGCTCAATTGTAACAAGATTAACTTGCATTTTAGCCAAATAAGTTAAAAATGAGGCTAAAGAACCCCTTTTGTTTTCGATACTTACAATCAAAGTGTAACGATGAGGCGCATTGCGCGTCCATTTTACAAAGATAATTTCTTCTTTATGCTCAATCATCCTTGCAGCATTTTCGCACAATTTGTGGTGGACTATCACCTCATTTCCGCGTTTAAAGCCAACTATATCATCATCTCGTTTTGGATGGCAGCAGTAATCAAACTCAACGCCGTCAATCTTTTGGTTGGAGTAAACAACGATATTTTCAAACTTCTGTTTTTTGACTTTATATCGATCAATTTTTAAAAGTGGAAAGAGTAATTTGTCGCTTTTTGGATACTTTTTTAAGGCATTGACAACATCTTGGAGGTAGATTGAGTCAGTTGCTGCTTTGTAAATCTTTTTAGTTAGATTTTCATTCTCAAGCCATTGAAGAAGCTTTGCTTCACGCACATTAAAGATTGAAACTAAAATATCAATAGCTATTCGATGGTTAATCTCTTTTATTTTTTGGCGACAATTTTGCTTTATAGCATTTCGCGCCTTACCTGTTTTTACACTATTTACCCAACTGCAACGAAAATGGGGCTCTTTGCTCGTTACAATTCGAACAATATCTCCATTTTTTAACTCAGTTAACAATGGAACTTTTTGCTTGTTTATATACGCCTCTTTTGTATGGATGCCTACTTCAGTGTGAACTTCATATGCAAAATCCAATACAGTAGCTCCCCTAGGAAGGGTAAAGATATCACCCTTTGGAGAAAAGACTGCAATATCCTCACTATAAAGGCTGTCTTTTGCATATTGGTAAAACTCTTCAATAGTTTCAGCCTCATCATTTTGGACTGTCAAATCATTGAGCCAATCAAGCTTTGGATTTACCAATCCGTCATCTTTGTATTTCCAGTGAGCTGCCACCCCATACTCTGCAGTTCTGTGCATATCGTATGTTCTAATTTGCGCTTCAATAATGGATTTATCATCAAATAAAGTTGTATGAATTGTTTGGTAGCCATTCTCTTTTGAAATAGCAATATAATCTTTAAAACGAGAAATAAGCGGCTTAAAGTGTTGGTGCATAAGTCCTAATGCTCGGTAACAATCATTTGGTGTTTTAACCAAAATACGAATTGCTAGCAGATCCAAAACCTCTTCAATGGAAATCCCTTTGCGCTGCATTTTTAAGTAGGTTGAATAGTAGTGTTTTATGCGTTTATGGATTGTAAAATCACCCTCTGCAAAGCCATTTTTTAACATAAGGGTATTTACTTTATCAATAAAATGGTTCAATTTTAATTGAAGCTGCTGTTTATGCTCTTGAATATACTCATCAATCTTTTTATACTCTTTTGGAAGAACATATTTAAAACTTAAATCTTCAAGGGCAATTTTGATTGAAGATATACCAAGGCGGTGAGCAATTGGAACATAAACAACCAAAGTTTCTTCACTAATTCTTTGACGCTTCGCTTCACGCAGGGCATCCAAGGTGAGCATATTGTGCAATCTATCGCAAAGTTTAATAACTAAAACGCGCACGTCTTTAATGGAGGCTAGAAGCATTTTACGAAAAGTTAGAGCCGATGAGACTAGCTTCTCATTGGAGTGAGATGGAATGAGTTGGTCTTCGCGAATCTCCATAATTTTTGTCAGCCCCTCGACCAAAATAGCAACTTCCATGGAGTATTGGCTTCGAACCTCCTCAATGGAGCAGCGGGTATCTTCTACCACATCGTGCAAAAGAGCTGCAATAACCATCGTCTCATCCCCGCCTAAGTGGGCAACAAAAGAAGAGACTAAAATTGGATGAATGCAGTAAGGCTCTCCACTTTTACGCTTTTGCCCCCTGTGCATTTTGACAGTAAAATCGAGTGCTTTTTGGATTTCTGGGGTGATTGTAATATTTTCACCAAGAAGAGCAATTGCCCCTTCAATGGTATTACAAGCTTTAACTTTTTTTAAAATATCTTGCAAGACTCTACCTGCTACTCTTCATATACGATTGAGCTAATTCCGATTTTACCCTCAGCAATTTCCATAAGGGCGATATCGGCAAATTTAGTTTTGCTCTTATCAACCTCCACTAACGGTTCAGCACCAGCAGCTAGGGCTTCAGCACGTTTTGCAACTGCTAAAGAGAGCTTATAGCGGTCATCTCCTAACTGTTTCATCGCTTTTGCAATTACTTTTTCTAATCTCATCATATCTCCTTATTTCACAATTGAGCAGGCGCTATAATCGCCATCAATTATATTTAAAATATTGCCTTTTTTAAACATATTGCATACAACAATTGGCAAGTTGTTGTCCTTTGCTAGAGCAATTGAAGTATCGTCCATTACTTTTATATTATCCTTCATCGCTTCATCATAGCTTAATGTATTTAACAGTTGGGCATCTAAAAATTTGCTTGGATCTTTATCGTATACGCCATCTACCTTTGTAGCCTTTATAATCATATCTGAGCCAATCTCAATAGCTCTTAAGGTTGCGGCTGTATCGGTTGTAAAAAATGGATTTCCAGTACCGGCAGCAAAGATAACAATACGTCCTTTTTCAAGATGTCGCTGGGCTCTTCGAACAATGAATGTTTCACAGATTGCTTCCATTTTTATTGCGCTTTGGACTCGCACATCCATTCCTACATGCTCAAGCGCCTCTTGCATAGCAACGCTATTTATCACCGTTGCAAGCATTCCCATATAATCGCCACTTGTGCGTTTAATGATTCCATCTTTTGCAGCACTCACTCCGCGAACAATATTGCCACCACCTATGACAATACCAACTTCCACATCGTGTTCTGCCATCGATTTGATCTCTGAGGCGATAAATTTTAAGATGGAGGTGTCGATTCCGAAACCATTTTCACCCGCAAGAGCTTCACCTGAAAATTTAACCAAAACGCGCTTTCTCTTTTTTTCCATGCCCAGTCTCCTCGCTAATTAAATCCGCGTATTGTACTTAAAATAACCTTACAAAACGTTTCAAAATTACTTTACATGTAAAGCTTATTGTACCCTAATAAGCTCAAGAGGGTTAATATGGTAGTTTTTTTGAGTTACCTCAAAGGTCAAATCTCTCTCGACCCTGCCTATAACATACCCTTTTTTTATCTTTTTTCCAACACTAATCGTCGGAGCAATTTGGCTCATTTGAGCATAAATTGTATGGATTCCATTGCTATTTTCAACTATGACTACATGATCGAGCATATTTGTCTGCTTAGCATACACTACCTTGCCCGGAAGCACATTTTTTACAGTTGCTTGGGGTTTTTTAGAACGCAGCACAACTGACTCATTAAAGATTTTAATATTATATATTGGGTCTACATAATTTCCAAAAGCTTGCCGTACTTCAAATGAATCTAACGGAGGTATGGTCTTAGCGCCTTTATATTTTTTTACCTTACTGCTTTGATATGAAGATCCAATCTGTCTAACAGTTACCTTTTGAGCCGGTACATCAGCAACAGGCCTATTTATTGCCGCTCTTGCTGCAGCCTCTGCTTTTTCTTGAGCTCTTTTTTCTTCCTCTTTGCGCTGGATAATTTTTAACTTTTCAAGAGTAGCTTGAAGAGCCTTTTTTTGATCATGGATTTGACGCAGTCTAGACTTATAGAGCTTTCTTTGTTTATCTAAGGCAGCAACACTCTTTTTTTGACGATCTTTTAACTGAGCTAGGGATTTTTCCTTTGTTTTCAAACCTCTTAGCGTCTCATTTAAAAGGGCGATTTCTTTATTATGCTCTTCAATCTTTTCATGTACCTTTGAGTAGGTTTGAGATAACTCTTTAAAATCTTTTTGAATGAGTGCATCTAGCTGGCTTAAAACCTCATCTGCCATGATACTCTCTTCGCTTTCAACATAATCTTTTTCCATAACGAGATAAAAAGAGAATTGCTCGGTTACAATATGAATAATCTTCTCTTCAAGCTCTTGCTTGCTTTTTTGGAGCTCTTCATTCTCTTTTTTGAGTTTTTCTAAAGCTTTTTGAGCCTCTTTTGTATCCTCTTGCAAAGAGGCAATTTGCAACTTAAGTTTTGCTATCTTTGATTCAATCTCTTTTAACTCTTTTTTCTCTTTTGAAATCTCTTTTGCTATCTCATCAAGCTTTTTATTAATCTCTTTTTCTTTGGCAATAGTCGTTTTAAGGTTCTTTTGGCTTGATGATATTTTATCTGTTGTTGCTCCTATTCCTAAGGCGCAAAAAAGCAAAACAAGAAGAATAAAACGCATTATTGGTTCTCGCTTTTGACCTTTAGCATTACCAAACTCACGCAAATTAGCGCAGATAATAAAGAGATGGCTAATAAAATTCCACCATGGTGTAGCGGTTTAATTGCTGGCACTATAAGATCGACCTCTTTTGCGGCTTCTAAAGCCCACTCTTGGTTTGGAACGATCCAAAAAAAACCAACAACAAAAGCAGTAGCCACCAAAGAATCAACTATTGCTAAACGATACAAAACAGCACTTTTCATCCAAAATGGAGCTCCAAAAAGAGTCATTATCTCCATCCTTTCTTGGTGCTCTAAAACCCAAATTCGCATCTGTTTTAGCATTAGCAAAAGCGCTATGATTCCAACCAAAAATGCAAAGATATAAGATAAAATTTTCGCAATACTAAGTAGGTGATAAATCTGATTAAAAGTCTTTGCAAAAGTTTCAACACGCATTATGGAGCTATTTTTAGATAATTTTTCTTCAAATGCATCCCTTTGGGTTTTTGATGGAAAATAGTTTAATTTAATCGAGTAAAACTTTGGCAAAGATGATTGCAGTAGTGAAAGGTTTTTTGAAGAGATTTCATCTTTTAATTTATCTAAAATCACTCCAGAGCTTACCTCTTGAATGGATGCAATCTCTTTATTGCTTGCTTTAAGCACATCTGGGTTTAAATCTTTTTTGGCAACAATTAAGATTGAGTACTCATTTATCATTCGCGATTCATAATCGCTTACCACGCTCTCTAACGTACGAGTAAATTGAAATGCAAAAAGAAGCACCAAAAGTGGAAAGATAACAGAAAAATGGTTTTTAAGAGACTTCATACAAAACCCCATTTTCTAAAAAATAGTGCCTATAATCCATCCCTAGAGTTGTTGGTATGCGATGGGTTACTACAACAACAGTGGTTCCTAGATTCTCTCTTGCGCTTTTTAATAAGGACCAAATAACATCACTTGAATACTCATCTAAATTTCCAGTAGGCTCATCAGCTAGCAATAAAACCGGATTGTGCGCTAAAGCTCTTGCCATTCCAACTCGCTGCTGCTCGCCACCGCTAAGTTCTAGAGGATAGCGCTCAGCTTTATGGAGCAGTTTTACGTGCTTTAATAGTTTATGGGCTTGCTTCAAACAAACAGATTTGGAAAATCCGCCAATTAACAAAGGTAGCATCACATTTTTCTCTACTGTCCATTCATTTATGAGGCGGTAATCTTGAAATACTATTCCAATATAACGGCGCAAAGATGTTAGTTTTGAGGCAGAAATACCCCGCATATTTACATTGCAAACTTGAAGCTCACCTGTTCTTGGGGCAATTTCTCCATAGAGAGATTTTAAGATTGTTGATTTGCCGCTTCCGCTTTTGCCTGTGATGAATACAAAATCCCTTGAATTAACTCGCATATCCCCATCGGTTATAACAGGTTCATCATTGCGATACCCTAAAGATATTTTTGATGCTTCAATTACATAATTCATCCATCCATCCATTCACAAAGGGCTAAGTGGGCAGCCAAATTGGACTTTGTAGAAAAGATCCCATTAGGAAAATAACTTGCCCTATTGTCTTTTACAATGATATATCGATGTTCAGGTCTATCATACGCTCCTAATGCCACCTTTAACAAAAACCCATCTTTTATCTCATACCACGTTTCAATGTGTACAAACCATCCATCGCCCCTAATAAGCTCTTTTGCGTTTTTTTGTTTTTTTAACAAAACCTCTTTGTCAAATGCAAGCAATTTTGGTACCATCTTATTTTTTGAGTGCAATGAATTGATAAGAGTTATATCATAGATGTTTTTATCCATCTTTCTCCATCTGTCTTCATACTTACTGCTAACTGGTGCATCAATATTTTTGTTTACATGTAAACGAACCTGCGACAAAGAGGTAAAAAGATTTAAAGAGTACTCATAATATAAATCACTATCGGTTCGAAGCTCTAGCGTTCCATCAACTTTTAACACCCGCAAAGCCTCTTCGATAAACTGCTTTGAAATAACACGTCGGTGCGGTTTTTTATCCCAAGGGATTGGAAAATGGACAAATATGCGCCCTACTTTATTTGCAGGCAAAAACTCCATCAAAATACGTGCATCATAATCGACAATATAAATATTATCAAGCCCCTCTGCTTCTGCTCGTTTAATAACTTGCTCGATTGAGGGTTTATGGATTTCAATACCAATATGGAGTATGTTTGGATTTTTTTGAGCCTGATAAAGCAGATGGCGCCCGCTTCCAAAACCAACCTCAATCCAAATTTCACGAGGATCTTTTAACTCTTTTGCAAAAAAATCTAAATCTTTTAAAAGCGAGGACGGACGGTAATGACGGTTTTTTTGAGTGTAAATATTGCTATAAACAGCCTCTGCCTTTGTTGCTTTTTGATAATCTTGCAAAGCCTTTTGCAAATAGCTCACCGCGCTTGGTCGGGTAATCTTGTCTCCTTTGACCAAAATTTTCTCACCCTTTACCACTCTTTTGATAAAAAACGAATGTCCATTATGGGTGGTATAAACGAGGTGCTCACGACCATTTTGAGCCTCCCATAAAAAGGTTGTGTTTCCTTGCGTGCAAGGATATTGGAGTGGCTCTACATGTAAAGATTGAAAATTAGGCATGGAATCCTTACTCTTGTGGAATTTTTACTAACACTTTTTGAGATGGTTTTGACTCAAGGCCGTATTTATCAATAGCAACTATCTCATAAGTGTAGTTCTCACCTAGTTTTAGCGCTCTATCCTCAAAGCGTTTTGAAGTTATCCCTTGAATAACTTGGGTTTTACCCTCGCCTTTTTTAATCACATTGTATTTAACTGCCCTATCATCTACGCTCTCCCACGTAACAACTGCAGTACGGCCTTGCAAAGAAACCTGAGTCATAGCAGGTGGCAATGGAATATCTAGGGTTGCTCCAAGAGTTGGTGTGGTCTGTTTGAGTGATTCTAATCCATCTTTATCCACAACTGTTACTTTGTAGTACCTATCGGCTCCGTTGGAGTTGATTAAATCTTCAAAGCGTGGCTCTTTTGTTTTAGCCAAATAGGTATAAAATAGCAATGAAGTTGGCGCACGGTAAACACGGTAGTGAGAGAAATCTTCTTGATCGGTTGGATCCCAAGTGACGATTATCTTTTTTGGTAAATTTGTAGTAGCTCTTACATTTTCAATGCGCTTTGGCAGTGGTTTTGTTCTAGCTTCTACTATTTGACTAGGGTTTGATAAAACTCCATCATGAGTTTTTACAATAACTCGATATCGGTAAAGATGATTCTCTTTTAAATTTGCATCAATATATTCAGCATTTAAACGGCCATCTACTTGAGCAATACGCTCCCACTCTTCTTTATCTAGCTCATTTCTTTCGATGATATATGAAACTACCTGCTCATTTGGATGAGGACGCCACAACAGTTTTACACGGTGAGGCAATCCAACAATGGCTTGCAAAAATGGAACTGACTCTAAGCGTTTTTTTGTTTGGACTGTATGGATCTGGCTTGGTCTTGACTCTGTATTGTTTTTTGTATACGTACTCATTTTGTAGTTATAGATTGTTCCAGGAATCAAGCCTGAGTCCACATAGTGCGAAGCGTAGCGATCTTCAATTTTTACAATGGGAGAAAAACCACTCTCGTTTGGACCTTGTCGATAAATATAGTAGCCTTCAATCTGTTCATCATAATGAGGAGTCCATTCAAATCCCACAGCGGTCATATCTGTGATGGTTTTAATGCCTTCAACTGTTGGTAGGTTTTGGTCAATTAAGGGCGCATTAGAAAGTTGTGGATTACGAGCACACCCTGAAATCAGAAAAATCAAAGCGGTGCTTAAGAGCATTAAGCGAATAGTATTCATGATATGACTCCCTTGTAAAACGTTGGTTTAAAATAGATTCAAAATCCTCATATAGCGGAGCTTGAAACATGAGTGGTTCATGGGTTATTGGATGGTTAAAATATATGCCATAAGCGTGCAACATAACCCTGTTGATTTTATCTTTTTGGCTCTTAAAACCGTATAAATCGTCTCCTAAAATGTGGCGTGATAAACTTTCTAGATGGACTCTTATTTGGTGTGTTCGTCCTGTAAAAAGTTTCGCCCCGATAAGCTCAATTTTTTCATTTTTCGCAAGTGCTAATTTGCAAAATGCACTCTTTGCAAATCTTCCATTGGGAACGATAGCCATTTTTAGTCGATTTTTAGGATTTCTTCCAATGGGTCTTTGGACGATGCAGTCTGACTTTAAAGGCAAATCAATAAGAGCTAAATAAAATCGCCCCATCGACTTATCTTCAAGCTGCGATGCTAAATGAAGATGAGCCTCATTTGTTTTAGCAATAACAAGCGCACCTGATGTTTCTTTATCGATCCTATGAACAATTCCATGCCTTGTTTCGCCACTTAGAGTAGAGAGCTTAACACCGCGAGCCTTGAGCCAGTCAACAACGGTTGCATCTTTGACGCTTGGGGCTGGATGAACTGTAATAAAGGGTGGTTTATTTATAACCATTATGTGCTCATCTTCATAAATAAGTGGAATATCAAAATCGACTCTAACTTCTGGCTCTTTTACAGGCTCAATTTTTGGAAGCCTTACTATATCGCCTTCTTGGAGTTTCAAACCGGCTTTACATGTAAGGACATCATTTACGTAAACTCCATGGGTTTTAATGAGTGCTAAAACCTGATTTCTTGGCGTTTGTAAAGAGTGGGCTAAAAATTGGTCTAATCGCATACTATTTTTACATGTAAAGGACAAAGTCAACTCGCTTTCATATTTTGTTATAATTGTAAAAACTTTCCAAAGGCTTTTTAGTGCTCCAATTGGACAAAAGAATCCTAACACATTTTGACTTTTTGATTCCTATACTGGTTTTGCCCATTATTGGAATCTCCTACTTCTTGGTAAATGAAGCTAGCACTATGTTAGCTAATAAGCAGATTGTCTATTTTACAATAGGTTTTTTAGCTTTTTTATTCTTCTTTTTGTTTCCTATTAGAAAACTCGAGTGGCTTTTGCCCTTTTTTTACTGGTTTAATATCGCTCTTTTACTAAGCGTGGAGTTTTTTGGAGTAACTAGGCTTGGAGCAAAACGGTGGCTTGAAATTCCTTTTGTCCATTTTACTCTCCAGCCTTCTGAAATCATGAAGCCCGCTCTTGTTTTGATGCTTGCTTATCTTATTAAACAAAACCCTCCAGATGAAGAAGGTTATGGGATAAAAATGTTTGCAAAACTTAGCTTTTATATTCTTTTGCCCTTTATTCTCATTGCCAAAGAGCCGGATTTAGGAACTGCTCTTGTTTTGCTTATGGTTGGTTATGGGGTTCTTTTTGTTGTCGGGGTAAATAAAAAAATCTGGATAACCATAGCGGTTTGCTGCGCCATTGCAGGACCATTTTTGTATAACAATTTACACGATTATCAAAAACAGCGAATCCATGATTTTATAAGTGAAAAACCAAGCTACCATGTACGCCAGTCGCTTATTGCCATAGGCTCGGGGGGATTAACAGGAAAAGATCGCACAGAAGCTACTCAAACCCACTTTAAATTTCTTCCCATTGCTACAAGTGATTTTATCTTCGCTTACCACACTGAGCGGTTTGGTTTTTTGGGTGCGCTTGGACTGGTCTTGTTGTACGCTTTTTTGATTTTGCATCTGCTTTCTCTTACATATAAGCTAAAAAAAGACTACTTTGCCAAATCGGTCATCACAAGTGTTGCTTTTCTTATTTTTATTTACATGGGGGTAAATATCTCTATGACAATAGGATTTGCACCTGTCGTGGGTCTTCCTTTGCCGTTTTTTAGCTATGGGGGAAGTAGTTTTATTACCTTTATGATTTTTTTTGGCATAGTTGAAAATCTGCTTGCTTTTCGTTTTGATCCAACTTATCGATTCGTAAAATTCAACCTTTAGGTAAGTATAAGTGATTTTCGTGTAAAATCCCACTTCTTATTTGGGTCCATAGCTCAGCTGGTTAGAGCACC
>DDHL01000087.1:11059-11462 GCA_002352945.1 Campylobacteraceae bacterium UBA1877
GTCGCAGGTTCGAGTCCTGCTGGACCCACCACGCTTATATTCCTCCACTTTTTAAATCATCTCAAATTGCCCATAAAATAGACTTTTGAATGTCTTAAATTGTTTTGTACCATAACATACATTTTAGCTATATCTCAAAATTTTAACGGCACTATTGATGGTACAAAATAAATCTGCTTTCAAAAGTGTATTGTTGTAGTTGCTTTTACAATTTTTTTCGATTAGGTCTAGTATTTTATTGGTTTTAAATTTTTTGTTGTTTTGTTTTTTACACCAACTACAAGTATCTGTGGAGTCTAGTGATTCGTAAATAATATGTGAAATACTTAATGATTTAAAATTCTCTAAATTCTTAATTTTAGAAGCTTTAAAATGAACCCTAGGTAGTGTAAAATAATTTCTG
>DDHL01000051.1:0-3052 GCA_002352945.1 Campylobacteraceae bacterium UBA1877
TTGTATACAAAGTGTTGGTCTGCTTCTTTTACAAAGTGATATAAAGGTTTGTTGAAAATTGTCATTACAAAATTTATACTCAAACTAAAAATAACTATCATTAATAGCGATGCGTGGTAGCGTCGATGTATCGGAAGCCTGACTCGAAAACTATTAAAAAAAGTACGAACCATTAAAGGAACTGCAATAACTGCAAAGGGGATAAAATCTTCTAAAATGAGTCTTTGGCGCAAAGAAAGAAGTGCTGAAAAAGCAAAGGCAACAAAGGAGATGTACCACAATAGCTCTTTTTTCTCTTTTATAAGTATGCGATACATTGTATACATGTAATACAAAAATAGAAGCGGAGAAAAAGTTGCCGCATATACTCCCAATGTGTCTAAAAAGTATCCTTTGGGTTTTCCATGGGCATCAAAACCGTATATGCTCATAGAAAGCCCAAAAAGCACCAAAGCTATACCAAAAAGCTTTGGATTTCTTGAAGAGATTCCATAAAAAAAGAGTGCTAAATATAAAATAGCAAAGGAGTTATCCACTCCAAGAGCAACAAATAGAACCAAATAGGCTAAATTTTCACGTTTATTTTGAAAATACCAAATAAACAAAAGAGTCAAAAAGATAATAAGCGCTGCCTCATTGACCAAAAGTGCAGCAGCCGAAATACCTGGTAGCATGAGGTATATGCCAACGCTTACTAGCCTGTCAATTCGTCTTTTTAAAAGTGGTTTTGAGATTTTATAAAGCAATGTTGCTGAAGCAAAATGAATAATCACAAAAGGCACTCTTAGCGCCCAGTCATTTTGCCCAAAAAGTGCGCAGCTTGCTTTTACAATGTAGTGAAGTGGATCGTTGTGGTTAAAAAAGATATCTGCTTCATAGTAGCTAATAGAAAGCTGGGTGATTCCATAAAACAAAAAAAGCGCATGTATTGCATAAAGAATCCAAAGCGCGCGCGTTTCAGTCATAATTTTAAAAAATTCCTCAAAATATCATAACCATATTCGCTTAAAATGGATTCGGGATGGAATTGTACACCATAAACTGGCATATCTTTTATTTCAAGAGCCATAATCTCACTATCGTCTGTGCTGTAAGCTGTGGGAATTACAACACTTGGAAGGTTTTTGGGGTTTACAACTAAAGAGTGGTATCTAGTAGTTCTAAAAGAGTCTGGCAACCCTTCAAAGATAGTTGTTGGTGCATATTTTTTAACAATGGATGTTTTGCCATGCATCATACGTTTTGCCCTAATAACCTCGCCACCAAAAGCTTGAGCAATAGCTTGATGTCCTAGGCAAATGCCTAGAATTGGCACTTTGTTGCTAAAATGCTCAATAACTTCCAAACTAACTCCCGCTTCATTTGGAGTAGCCGGGCCTGGAGAGATTATGATTTTTTCCGGCTTTAATGCCTCAATCTCCTTAAGAGTAAGCTCATCATTTCGTATGATCTTAAGCGACGCACCAAGCTCAAGGCAATATTGGACAATATTATATGTAAAACTGTCGTAATTATCGATCATTAAAACCATATTGTATTTTTTTCCTTATAACCCTTACATTTGAGGTTTATCAATTTTTTGGGAGAGTAAAACTACCCAAATTCTACCCTTGTGGATAAATATGGGGTATATTGTATCTTAATTCGAGTATTTTTTAAATTAAATCTACCCTTAGTATTTTCAACATTCAACATTCTAATTTAGCTTCGTATTAAAAAAATAGTGTGCTAAAAGAAGGTATTTAACAAATTTCAACACTTTAAATGTTAAGACTGTTAAGAGTATACAAAGAAACACCAAAAAACCAAAGTTAAAGGCTTTTACAGCAGCATTCTTGTTGGCTTAGACTTGCATTTAGCGCTCCAAAGAAACCAATTTAATTTATTGTAAAAGCTTGTATAAATTAGATTAAAATAGCAAGTCAAAACGCATTACATGTAAATTTATTAAATCATAGGGCCTTGAGTATGAGAAAGCACTCGCTCTTTTTTATGGTGGGTATAGAGCAAAAAGAGCAAAACTGCACTCACAAACGCAACAGCGCTTAATACATGTAAAAACCAGTGCCAACCGCCATGCTCATACACCGCTCCTGGAACAAAGGTTCCTAGCGTTCCTCCTGCATAATAAAACGATATATAAAGTCCATTGGCAATTCCTTTATGCTTAGTTGCTAGCGCATTAACATAACCAGAAGCAATTGCATGCACAATAAACATTCCCAAACAAAAGGCAAACATCATTCCAAACATCGCTTCATAACTTCGAAAATGAAAGCCTTGGATGGCAAAAAGATAAACAATTGCCCCAAAGAGCATCGCTTTTGGCTGGGAGCCAAAAAATTTAATGAGTTTTGTTGCCCCAAGTGAAACAACTAAACCTACTGCATAACCAGCATAGATAAATCCTGTTTTTGTTCCCTCAAACCCATCGCCGATTGAACGCAGCTCAAAGGGGATAAAATTAAGCAAGGCTTGAAACACAAAAAATATCCCAAACATAGCAGCATAAACTCGTCCATTCACAGGTTTGCTCAGTACGCTTAAAATCTCTTTTTTAGACGGTTTTGCAAAGTTTGGCTTGGCATCACTTGTAAGTTTTTTAAGCAAAAAATACATCAAAATCAACCCGATACCAAGAATATAAAAGAAAAATCTCCATCCAAAAGCATCACTCAAAAGTCCTGATAAAAATCTGCCCATAAATCCACCTACGATTGTAACACCAATGTAGGTGCTTATGGCTTGTTGGATATTGCCATGGGCGCTTCTAGCTGAAATGTAACTCATAAGAGAGGTTAGAATTGCTGGTATTAAAAATCCTTGCAAGCCTCGAAGGCTAAGGAGCATAAAATAGTGATTGCTTGAAGCAAAAGCAATTTCAAGCACTCCAAGGGTTAATACTGCAACTTGAAGCATCCTTTTAGCAGAAAATGTTTCTAATATATAGCCATAGGCAATTGGTGCAATTCCAAGAGGAAGCATTATGGCCGTTGTAAAGATAGATGCTTGAAATTTATTTAACTCAAAAGCGCTTTGAAAAAGCGGCTGG
>DDHL01000051.1:3283-5869 GCA_002352945.1 Campylobacteraceae bacterium UBA1877
CGGGCTGAGCAGCATAGAGGGTGCACAGTGTTAAAATCGTGCACCCATAGATTATTGCGTATTCTATTCTATTCAATGTCGACTCGGTTTATCGATTTCGAAATCCCAAAAAAATTCAACCCATTGAGTTGCTTCACGCGCTGCAAAATCTGGGTGCAAGAGTGCTTTTGATTTATAAAAAACTGCAGCAACTTTTAACTCAAGGTGTGGGTATTTTTCCATGAGTACGCGTTTTATTTCAATCATAGTTTCACCACTATCAATGATATCATCTACAACCAAAATCCGCTTAACCTTACTCAAGTCTGGGATATTAAAAATATCAATAGTATCAAGTTTGCGAGTCTCCTCATAGTGTATAGAGTTGATCGCATACAAATCGCGCATATTTAAAGCTTCAGCCAAAAAGTGCCCCAAAGTCATACCGCCACGAGCAATTGCCACAATGGCTTCTGGATCAAAAGAGGCTCTTACCTCTTTAGCTAAAACATTTACATCAACGCAAAACTCTTCGTAGCTATAAAACTGCACCAACTCTCCTTTTTAATGAAAGAAAAAGACTAAAAAGCTAATAACAGCCAAAGCTACAATACCTGCATTAATCTCATCAAATTCACGCTTTAAAACCTTAATAAGCAAAAAGGCGATAAAGCCAAATGCCAATCCATTGGTGATTGAATAGGTTAAAGGCATCATAATAACAATCAAAAAAGTTGCACAAGAGGTTGCGATATCTTTGAAATTCACATTTGCCAATTCACTAAACATCAAAACCCCAACCATTACAAGCACAGGATAGATTGCATTTGCCGGAATTGCTTTAAAAAGTGGAAGCATAAAAAGTGTTAAGATAAAAAATAGTCCAGTAAATACAGCGGTCAAGCCGGTACGGCCACCCTCTTCTACACCACTTGCACTCTCAATAAAACTTGTTGTAGTTGAAACACCCATAAGTGATCCTGCAACTGTCGCCGCAGCATCTGCTTCTAGGGTTTTTTGCAGCTCTTTGCCATCATCTTTAAAAATTCCAGCCCTATATCCAACTCCAGCTAGTGTTCCAAGAGAGTCAAACATATCTGTAATCAAAAAAGTCACAATAACTGGCAAGAGGGCTAAGCTAAATGCAGAAGCAATATCAAGCTCAAATACAATTGGCGCCATCGATGCTGGCATTGAGAAAATTTCAGTAGGATATGGTGCAAGTCCAGTTACCCACGCAATCACAGAAGCGCATAGCACTGCCAAAATAAACGCACCTTTAACGCGCCATGCTTGGAATGCAAAAACAAGCAAAAGTCCTACAACACCTAGTAAAACATTGCTGTCTTTAAAATCTCCAAGGCTAACTAAAACGGCAGGATTATCTACAATCATACCCATCTCTTTAAGGCCGATAAATGCGATAAATCCACCAATACCTGCACTAATTGCGCGGCGTAAATCTTTTGGCACACTCTCCATTATCCAAACTCGAAATTTTGTAAAGCTAAGCACCAAAAAGATAATACCTGAGAAAAACACAACTCCTAAAGCTGTCTGCCATGGAATACCCATACCAAGCACCAAACCAAAGGTAAAATATGCATTAAGACCCATTCCAACACTCATTGCAATTGGAGTATTTGCCCAAAAGCCATTTAAGATAGTTGAAAAGATTGTAATAAGCGCTGTTGCAGTAATGAGGGCATCCATTGGCATGCCGGTATTACTCATGATGATTGCATTCACAGGAACGATATACATCATCGTCAGAAAAGTTGTAAAACCTGCCATCGCCTCCGTTTTCACGGTCGTGCCATGACCCTCCAAATTAAACATTCGCACGCGAACTCCTTGTGTAGTATAAATTTTTAGTATTGTTTAATTTCGTTATAAAGACTATCTCGCTCAACTGGAATAAACCCGCTTGTAGAGATTAAATCTGTAAAATCTTTTAGTTTTAAACCGCTTGCGCTATTTGCGCCTGCTGCTGATTGAATCGACTCTTTTTGAATCGTTCCATCCAAATCATCTGCACCAAACTCTTGAGCAACAAGCGCTAAGTTGATAGTTGAAGTTGCCCAGTAAGCTTTAATGTGCGGAATATTATCAAGCATCAAACGACTAATGGCAATTGTTTTTAAAATCTCTTGAGAACCCATAAAACGTTTTACATTTAAATAGTTATTTTCACGCTGGTAAACTAGGGGGATAAAGGCGTTAAAGCCTCCTGTTTCATCTTGAAGCTTACGAAGGCGCAGCATATGATCAATCCGATGTGCACGAGTTTCAACATGACCAAAAAGCATTGTAGCATTCGATTTATGACCGCGCTGATGCCATTTTTTATGAATTTCAAGCCACCCTTGAGAGCTAACTTTGCCTTTACAAATACGCGAGCGGACCGTCTCGTCAAAAATTTCAGCCCCGCCTCCTGGCATGGAATCAACTCCATTTTCTTCCATCAAATCCAAAATCTCATCATAAGTGCGATCATACCGTCGCGCGAGATAATCAACCTCTGCTGCTGTTAGAGCTTTTACATGTAAAGATGGATAAGGTTCTCAAGAGATTTTAAAAACAGTTGCCATTAGTCGTTTGATGCTT
>DDHL01000051.1:6041-6247 GCA_002352945.1 Campylobacteraceae bacterium UBA1877
TAAGCCTCTTTTATCTTTTTAAAAATACCCATATACCAATCGATTCCCGCATCTGGATGATGGGCAGATACAATATGCACCTCTTTTGCTCCAGACTCCACCGCATTTGCAACACTTTGTAAAATCTCATCGTGGCTCATAGTGTATGGATTGGGGTTTTTTCGGTTGGCACTAAATGCGCAAAATTTACAAACATCTGCACAAAT
>DDHL01000059.1 GCA_002352945.1 Campylobacteraceae bacterium UBA1877
TCTTTATAGTTGACTCCTTAAAACGCAAATAGAAAATAACCTTAGCAAAGAAGCAATTGCCATGTTAAACCGGCTGGCAATTGGAGATAGAAAAATCTATTCTGTGTATAAAAAAGAGTCTATTTCTCAAGGTGTGGGCAGATCAATTTATCGCCAACTTTTTGATTCTGGCATCATTGTCATAGAAAAGAGTCGCGAAACTCTTCCGCCCCATCCTCCAAAAGCAAAGCGCAAAAAGGCCTTAAGAGGATATAAAGCACAAGATAAGATCCGTTTTCGTGACAACTTTACAAGGTTTTGGTTTACCTTTTTATCAAATTGCCAAGATCCGCTTATTTGCAAAGAAAAAATAAAATCTCATTTTGAAGCCTTTGTCGGCCTAGCCTTTGAACAGTTAAGTTTAGCACTTTTAGCATCCCACTTTAATCAGCCGCAAATTCTCTCTCAAGGCAGCTATTGGGATAGACGCCATGAGATTGATATTTTAGTCACACTTGATGATAAAAGAGTAGTTGCAGGAGAGTCTAAGTGGAAAAATCGTAAAGTGTGTAAAAATATTCTCACATCTTTACAAACAAAGTGCTCATATGCTAAATTACATGTAGATACTTTTGCTCTTTTTTCTAAGAGTGGTTTTAGCAAAGAGTTGTTAAAAAACTGTGGCAGTAATGTACTGCTTTTTGATTTAGACTCTTTTGAAAGGTTGCGTGATGATTGATGAAAGTTTACTAAGTTCTTTAAGTGCTAGCGAGAAAGAAGCGTTTAAAAAAGGGCTTGAAGATATTATCAATCAAACTTATGTCATCGAAAAAGAGTATAAAAACCTCACTGAATCTTATGCTGCCCTTGAAGCATTTGTTCGTCAAATTGTCGAAACACTGCCAAATGCACTTTGGGTTTTAGATGAAAAAGGTGAGCTCTTTTTGCAAAACAGCGAGGCTCAAACCATCCAAGCGCTCCTACCTCAAATTGACCTCACTATTGCAAGTGATGAGATTGAATTCAATGATGCAACCTATCTTGTTAAAATTGTAAAAAAGGGTGGCAAAACTATTATTTCCGCAACCGACATTACCGGAGAAAAACGCAAGGAGCGTCTTGCTTCAATGGGACAGGTTGCTGCTCACTTATCCCATGAGATAAGAAATCCAATTGGCTCAATTTCCCTGCTTGCTTCAACCCTTTTTAAGCGAGTAGATACTAGCGCTAAACCCCTTGTTTTAGAGATGAAAAAGGCAATTTGGCGGGTTGAAAGAATCATTAAAGCAACCCTTCTTTTTTCCAAGGGAATCCAGCCAAATATGAGTTATTTTAACCTCAATGAGCTTGTTAAAGAGTGCCGTGAAGCTATGTCTTGTTATACTTTTTCTACCCCAATTTCTCTTGAGGTTGATTTGCCAGATATCTCTTTGCAAGCCGATAAAGACCTGCTCTCTGTTGCCTTTCAAAATCTTCTTTTTAACGCCATTGATGCTATTGAAGAGAATGAACAAGAGAGTGGAAAAATTACTTTTAAATACTCCAATTCAAAAAATTTTCACCACATTGATGTGTGCGATACTGGCAAAGCCATTAAAGACCCAAATATTCTTTTTGAGCCATTTAAAACCACAAAAACAAAAGGAAATGGCTTAGGGCTTGCTCTTAGTATGCAAATTATACAAGCTCATGGCGGAGAAATTCTGCTTTTACAAAACCCAAAAAGATTTCGCATTAGCCTGCCTTCATAGTTTTACTTTTTTTCGCTATAATCAGCCAAAAAATCAACCGGGAGTGTGCTATGAAATTTGTCAGTCTCACCATTATTGCTCCACCGGAGTATGAAGATAAACTCAAAACTCTTACAAAAGAGGCTGGTGCATGCGGAGCTACCATTGTGCAAGGAAGAGGCTATGGGCATACGGAGAAAAAAAGCTTTTTTTCGCTCACATTTGAGGGTAATCATGCCATTATAACTCAAATTGTGGAAGAAAAAATTTCAAAAGCAATCCTTAAATCCATCAAAAGAGGAATCCAAGACGGAGAGCTTGATGCTATAGCATTTACTACGCCAATCAATCACATTGTAGGCTTAAATACATGTACGCTTAAAAAATTTGAAGATTCAATCAAACAAGAAGGAACGATATGATGCAAACTCCAATCCTTGTCGAGCAGATTATGCGAACCAACGTAAATGTAATTGATCCTTGCGCAAGCTTAAAAGATGCCCTCACACTCATGCGCGATCGCAGGGTGCATTCACTTATTGTGGATAAAACCTATGAACACGATGCTTATGGAATTATTACAAATACTCAAATTCTTCAAAAAATCCTAGCCGAAGATGGGGATATTGAACTTATTAATGTGTACGATGTGTATAGCAAGCCAGCATTTTCAGTTTCTTCAAAATTAGATATCCGACACGCTGCAAAGATAATGCTCTCACACAATATAAAACGTGTAGCTGTAACAGATAATAATGAGCTAAAAGGAGTTTTATCAACTACTGATTTAACCAAATACCTTATCTCGCTATTGGAGTAATATGAGCGCTCTTTTAGAAGAACTTTTAGCGACAATAAAGGAGTCAGGTCTTAATTTATTACCTATTATCTTAATCATTGGCGGTTTTCAGCTTTTTATTTTCCAAACTTTGCCTGAAGATTTTATGACCATTATTCTTGGTTTTATTATTGTAATATTTGGAGTAGCCTTTTTTCTTATGGGTTTGGAACTTGGTGTTTTTCCGCTAGGAAATAGTCTTTCAAATGAATTTTTACAACGCCAATCAATTTCTCTTTTTGTTCTTTTTGGATTCGCTCTTGGTTTTTCAGCATCCATCGCAGAGCCAGCTATCATAGCAGTAGCCCAGCAAGCTCAAGAGATTACAAACAATGCTCTTGATGCCCTAACTTTAAGAATAATCATTGCTCTTTCAGTAGGTGGAATTACCGCTTTTGGAATTATGCGCTCTCTTCTTGGATGGCCGATTGCTAAAATAATTGTAGGAGGATATGTAATCGCCCTGATTTGTACATATTTTGCCCCGCGCGAAATTATAGGATTAGCTTATGACTCAGGAGGAGTTGCTACAAATGTAGCTACTGTGCCTCTTATTGTAGCTTTAGGAGTTGGTATGGCTTCAGCCATTCAAGGACGCAATGTTTTAAAAGATGGCTTTGGGTTTGTAGCTCTTGCAGCTATTACACCAATTGTTTCAATCCAGCTATATAGCATCTTTGCGCTTGATGGAGCCGTCTTTGATAGTAGCGCGGCAATAGAAATTCCAAAAAAAGAGGTAGCTTTTAATTTTTTAACTGTTTTAACAGGTCTTTTAAACACATTTATTAACATCCTTCCAATCATAGGAACTATCTTTATTTTCCAATACATTATTTTACGCCGGCATCTGCCAAACCTTGGTCGTGTTATTGTTGGTTTTATTATGCTTATTATTGGACTGTATGGTTTTATCATGGGTATCAAACTAGGTCTTTTTCCAATAGGCGAATCAATTGCAAAATCCCTAGTTGAAAAGAATAATCTTTTTTTTATCTATCTTTTTGCTTTTTTGATTGGCTTTGGAACAACTATGGCCGAACCAGCTTTGGTTGCAGTTATAAAACAAGCTAACCGCTACACAGCAACAAGATTGAATGTATTGATAGTAAGGCTTTTAGTTGCATTAGGAGTTGGATTTGGAATCCTTGTTGGGACTTATAAAATCATTCATGGACACGATATTTGGGTCTTTATCCTTGCTTTATATTCGATTGTAGTTTTTTTAACAATCATAGCACCATCTCAAATCACAGCTTTTGCTTTTGATTTGGGAGGAGTAACTACTTCTGAGATTACTGTGCCAATCATTACAGCTTTTGGCTTGCATCTTGCCATAAGCATTGAGGGAAGAGATGCTTTAATGGATGGCTTTGGACTTATAGCTTTTGCCTCTGTTTTTCCCATGATAACAGTGCTTAGCTATAGTATTCTTATAAAATTCATAGAAAAATTTTTAGCAAGGAAGGTTCAATGAACACGCCTACAATCTTAGTCGCAACAGATTTTTCACAGCGCAGTATAGATATTGTTCAAAGAGCATTGCCGCTCGCTAAAGAGCTTGGTGGGACTTTACATGTAATTCACGTGATTGAAGAGAGTCTTTTTGATTTTCTTGAAAAGGACCAACCTATCATTGAGCACGCTCTTGAAGCGCTAAAGAAGCATTTTCCTACCATCAATGAATCCAATCTCCACTGCAAAAAAGGCAAGGTTGGCGCAGTTATTGCAGATTTAGCCAAAGAGCTTAGTACCAAACTTATTATACTTGGCAATAGTGGAGAGCATGGCGGATTAAAAAATCTTTTTATCGGCTCTAGCACAAAAGCCATTGTAAGAAGCGTATCAGTGCCAGTACTTGTGGTAAAAAGTTTTAAAGATTTGGATATAAAAAAGCTACTCATTCCAACTGATTTCTCAAAAGCTTCAAAAAAACACATTCAAACCATGCAAAGCCTCTTTCCAAAAGCAAAAATTACACTTTTACATACCTATACTGTTCCTTTTTCAACAAGGCTTAGTCTTTACGGGGTCAAAAAAGGTGATGTTAATTTACTAGGTGAAAATTTAGAAATTTATGCCAAAAATGAAGCTGCTTTATTTTTAGAGGATTTTAAAAATACAAATATCGATTTGATTGTTCGTGAAGGAGCATTAGATCCAAACTTTTTTACCTCAATTGCAAATATGCACGCAATCCAAACCATCAGTTTGCATACAACTGGAAGCATCAGTCTCTTTGCTTTTGATCTGCTATTAGAGACTGATAAGGATGTGATAATAAATACAATTTAGGCTACTTCATTAACCAATTCTTGCCCACTTTCATAAGCTTCTAAAAAGGTATCGGCAACACCCATTTGAGTTTGGATTATCACATCTTGAAGCTTAGATGTAATGCAAAGCGTCAATGGTCTGCGTCCTGGATGTTTTTGAACCAACCGATAAAGCTCTTCTAAACGCTCCAAAGACTCTTCATAACTTAGACTAATTTCAACAGGCTCAGCTGGAGCTTGGCGGATTTTAGTTTCTACTTTCTCTTTTGATACATCTTCAAGATGCATCACTTTTAAAGCCTTGATATTTACAAATTGGTCATCTCTTTCGACTGCAACCTTGAAAGCTAAAGGTCTTTGCATATCCATGCTTTCAAGCTTTTCTAAATTTTTTTGAAAAACAGTAACCTCTAAGTTGCCATGCAAATCCATAAGGTTTACAAGTCCAAATTTATTGCCCCGCTTACTAATTTTTGTCACAATCTCTTCAACTTTTCCAATAACAAGAGCTTCTGATCCATTTTCTAAATTATCAAACTCTGATGAGAGGGTATAGTTTAAATTCTCTATCTCTTTTTTAAACTCATCCAAAGGGTGTCCTGAGATATAAAAACCAATACTCTCTTTTTCTAAAGTTAGGACATGTTTTAAATCATATTCAGGGGCTTCTTGAATATTTACTGCAATGCGAGTCATCTCCTCATTTTCACCAAAAAGAGAGTTTTCAGCCATTTTTTTAGCTTGATTTGCTTTATGGGCACACTCAATGATTATCTCAATTTGGTCAAACAAAGCTCGCCTTGTATAGCCAAAACAGTCCAAGCTTCCCGATTTAATAAGAGCTTCTAAAACTTTCTTATTTACCTTTTGAGTATCAACTCGCGAAATAAAATCACTCAAATCTTCAAAGGGCTTTTCTTCTCTTGCCTCAATAATTGAACGAATTGCACCATGTCCAACACCCTTAACGGCTCCAAGACCAAAGATAATTGCATCTTCACCGTCTTCAGTTTTACCACCTATAAATTCAATTTGAGAGTGCATAACCGATGGTGGCAAAAGCTTAATTCCAAGCCTTTTTACCTCATCAATATATTTTACAATCTTATCTGTATTATCCTGCTCGCTGGTTAATAAAGCAGCCATAAATTCTTGCGGATAAAAGGTTTTTAACCACGCTGTTTGGTAAGTAATCATTGCATAAGCTGCTGAGTGGGATTTATTAAATCCATATCCAGCAAACTTAACAATCAAATCAAAAAGCTCTTCTGCTTTAGCTTTATCAAAGCCTTTCTTTTGGGCGCCGTTGGCAAATTGGGTTTTGAGCCTATCCATCTCCTCTTTAATCTTCTTACCCATTGCCCGGCGAACCAAATCGGCGCCGCCAAGGCTAAATCCGCCTATAGTTTGCACTATTTGCATAACCTGTTCTTGATAAACAATGACCCCGTAAGTCGGCTTTAAAATCGGCTCAAGCTCTGGAAACATATACTCAATTTCGGCTCTTCCATGCTTTCGTTCAATAAAGTCATTGAGCATTCCAGACTCCATTGGGCCTGGACGATAAAGCGCTAAAACCGCGATAATATCTTCAAAACTTGTAGGTTTTAGTTTTGCATTAAGCTGCTGCATGCCACCCGATTCAATTTGAAAAAGGCCAATTGTATGTCCGCTTTGAATTGTCTCATAAACCTTGGGCTCTTCCATACTGATTTCTGCCCAGTTAATCTCTTTATTGAAACGTTTTTTGATAAGCTTAATTGCATTATCAATTACAGTTAAAGTTTTAAGTCCCAAAAAGTCAAATTTAATTAAATCCACATCCTCAAGATATTTTAGGGAGTATTGAGTAACTAGGTGCTCTTCGCCAGATGGCTTATAAAGTGGTGTTTTATGCCATAAGGGCTCATTTGAGATAACAACTCCAGCTGCATGCATTCCTGCGTTTCGATTAAGGCCCTCTAGTGCTAAAGCAAATTTCCAAACCCTAGCAGCCATAGAATCATTTTTAATTAGTTCACGCAATTTTGGCTCTTTTTGATAAGCGCCAGGCTTAAAGTCTTTATCGCCCTCTTTTCCTTTTCCATTAAGAGTAATTCCCAACTCATCTGGGATAAGTTTTGCCATCTTATCAGCTTGAGCGTAAGGAACGCCAAGGACTCGAGCAACATCTCTAATAACACCTTTTGCAAGCATCTTACCAAAGGTGATAACTTGAGCAACATTGTATCTGCCATATTTTTGAACAACATAATTAATAATCTCTCCACGCCTGCTTTGACAAAAATCCACATCAATATCTGGCATGCTTACACGCTCTGGATTCAAAAACCTCTCAAAAAGCAAGTTGTATGGCATTGGATCAATATCGGTAATCTTTAAAGCATACGCTACTAAGCTTCCAGCAGCAGACCCACGACCTGGACCAACCGGAATCCCGCGACTCTTTGCCTCTTTAATAAAATCCCAAACTATTAACATATACCCTGGAAACTTCATTGAATTTATAATATCAATCTCGCGCTCTAATCGCTCCTTATACATTGCATGTTTTGATTTATCTACATGTAAAAGCCGCTCTTGTAAACCTAACCTACATTGGTGTTCAAACAAAACCTTGTCATTTTCTAAGCTATACTCTTTATCTGGTTCGGGAAGTTTTAAATTCTCTTTTTTGGAGTATTCGAGTGTAAATTTAAAATTTGGAGGAGTTGGGTTTCCAAGCTTTAACTCCAAATTACACTTTTGCACAATCTCTTGAGTATTTTCAATAGCCTCTGGAATATCAGCAAAAAGCTCAGCCATCTGCTCTGGAGATTTTAAATAAAACTCATGCACAGAGTGGCGCAAACGGTTTGGATCATCAAACTCTTTGTTCATTGCAATACACATAAAGGCTTCATGGGGTTCGGCATAATCCTCATAAGGGTAGTGAGTATCATTGGTTGCAATGAGCTTGATTCCAGTCTCTTGTGAAAGACGGATAATATCATCATCAATAAACCGCTGATCGCTAATGCCATGACGCATTATCTCAAGATAAAAATCATCTCCAAAAATATCTTTATACTCTAAAGCAATCTCTTTTGCCTTCTCATACCCTTTTGCACCAAACTGGACATTTCTTTTATTATTAAGATTTAAATGCCAGTTAATCTCACCTTGCAAGCAAGCAGCAGAGCAAATTAATCCTTCACTATGTTCACGCAAAAGTTTTTTGTTTATACGCGGATAGTAGTAAAAGCCTTTGATAAAACTTTGCGAAGAGAGATACATAAGGTTTTTGTATCCAGTATAATTTTTAGCTAATAAGCAAAGATGGAATCGTTGTTTCGTGCTTTTATCATCTAACTCTTCACCATTGTGTAAATACGCTTCCATTCCTATGATAGGTTTTATGCCTGCTTTTTTCATCGTTTGATAAAAATCGATTGCGCCAAACATATTTCCATGATCTGTTATAGCAACAGATTTTACGCCTTGATTTTGAAGTGCTTTTGCTAAATCTTTAATTCGGTTTGCCCCATCTAAAAGTGAATATTCCGTATGTAAATGAAGGTGGGTAAATTGGATTTGACTCACGTTTAAATCCTTTTGTGTAAACTTAGTTCATTATAAGAAATTTGCCCTTAAAAGCCCATCTTAAAAAATAAAAAATTGACAGTATGAAAAAGTTAAGATAGAATATGAGTATGGTCATAAAAGGTTATTTGCTATGCAATATTTAACGAACCGAATTTTAACTAAATATCTTCTTTTTTTAGCTCTTATTTTCACTCTTTGCGTAAGCTTTATAGTAGGAACACATATTTATATTAAAAACTCCAACATTGCAAATGAAAAAGAAGAAGATAAAATCAATGCACAAATTGCAAAAATTCGGTTAATTGATGCAGATATTTACGCCCTGCACAGCTTTTTTATTCAATTACAGCTGCTACTGCAAATAATTTTGAAAGATTAAGAGTGATTGATCGCATGGATAGGCGTATTTATATGATAAAGCAGCAATTATATGGGTTTAAACAAGAAGAGTGCCTTGCTGAATTTGATACAAAAACTCAACTCATACAACAACTTCCTACCCACTTAAATGAGTTAAAAAAGTGGACAAATATTGCAACACAAAATGCTAATTTGCGCAACACTTACCTAAAAGAAGGGGGCGAAAAAATGCAATCACTTGCAGTAAGGCTTCGCCAAATGAATACAAACTCCCCTGAACTATTTCAAAGAATGCACAACACTTTAGTAATTGAACTTATACATGATGCTTTGGCCAAAAGAAGTGCACTTAAAGAGAGAAATATTTTATTGCAAAAAAATTATGCTCTTTTAGAGTGGCTGGTCTCTTTTGGCGTGTGTGGTTTTTTTTTTGTTTTTTTTTTTTTTTATGGTTGATTTTTTTTTTTTTTGTGTTTTTTTTTTTTTCTATTTTTTTTTTGCTCCGCTCATG
>DDHL01000088.1:0-6797 GCA_002352945.1 Campylobacteraceae bacterium UBA1877
ATGGAGTGTGGGTGCTATTGGATGTGGAAGATGGACAGGAGTTCGTTTAAAAGATGTCTTAATGGCTGTGGGTATTAAAGAAGATGCGGTTTATACAGGATATTATGGAGCAGATACCCATCTTAGCGGCGACCCAACTAAGGTTGCAATCTCAAGGGGTGTTCCAATAGCAAAAGCGCTTGAGGATGAAACACTCATTGCTTGGGAGTATGAGGGTGAAAAAATTCCATTGCAAAATGGCTACCCTTTGCGGCTTGTTGCAGGCGGTTGGCCAGCTTCAACGAGTGGAAAATGGGTGAAAAAAATAGTTATTAGAAATATCGAGCATGATGGTCCAAAAATGACTGGCCAATCTTATAGAGTCCCATGCAATCCGGTTGCCCCAGGAAGTGTCGTGCCAGATGAAGAGATGTGTATTATTGAATCAATGCCGGTAAAATCCATTATAACCTATCCAAAATCAGGAGTGACTCATAAGTTAGGCGAGAGTTTTTCATTTAGAGGAAAGGCGTGGGCTGGTGATTTGGAAGTTGTTCAAATGGATGTATCAATTGACTTTGGTGCAACATGGCAAAGAGCCATGCTTAAAAAACCTCTTAACCGCCTCGCGTGGCAAGCGTGGGAAGCTAGTGTAAAATTTCCTAAAAAGGGTTATTATGAGGTGTGGGCGAGGGCAACAGATTCGGCCAAAAATGCACAACCAATGATTTTGCCAGGATGGAATCCAAGAGGATACCTTAATAACGCATGCCACCGTATTGCCGTACAGGTAGTTTAAGGAAAATAGTATGAAAACAAAATTTTTAAAAGTTGCTCTCATTTTAGCTTTTGGAGGGTTTTTGTATGCCCAGCCTCAGTTAGATCAAGAAAGCGGTCTTATCATAGCACCCGGTTTTGAAGAGGTAAAGACTAACTGTACCGCTTGCCATTCAGCAAAGTTTATCACACTCCAAAAAGGAGATCGTGAGACTTGGCTGGCTATGATTCGATGGATGCAAAAAACTCAAGGTTTATGGGAGTTTGACGAGCCGTTAGAAGCTACAATATTAGATTACCTATCGACAAACTATCCAGCAGGCGAGGCTTCAAGAAGACCAAATCTAAAACATACTCTTTTGCCTCCAAATCCGTACGAATAATCTTTTGCCAATAAGCTAGAGGCTTGGTGGCAAAATCTGTTTTTTAGCGCTTTAAACTCAATAAAACCTTTTTATTAATAGGCTTTGTTTTGGCTTATTAATCCAATATATTTGCTAATATTTTTGCTGCTATTTTAGATGAAATAACTTCAGTTTTACAAAGCTTAGAACTAAAAGATACTTAAAATAGATTTTTTTATCTAAATTATTTTTACGATACTTTACATGTAAAGATATCTATTTAATCTTGCTTGCACTATTTTTGGTTTTTAACTTTACATGTAAAAGGTGGTTTGAAAATATAAAATAGATTTTGCTTCAAATTTTGGAACGGTTATTGCTTTTTTGACCTAGAATTTAGGTTGAAAAGGAAGGCAATGGCACGTATAATTTTGATGACCATCTTTTTAGTCTTCTCTTTACATGCAGAGCGCATAAAAGAGATTGCTAATGTTATAGGAGTGCGTGAAAACCAGATTATCGGCTATGGTTTAGTTGTGGGTTTAGATGGCACGGGAGATGGCAGTTCATCAGAATTTACCCTCCAGTCACTCTCAAACCTATTACAAACAGTAAATGTAAAAATTGACCCAGATGATATCAAATCAAAAAATACTGCAGCCGTTATTGTAACTGCCAAACTTCCTCCATTTGCCCGTCAAGGTGATACCTTAGATGCTGTTGTTTCATCAATAGGTGATGCTGACTCTTTAGAAGGCGGCACGCTTTTGATGACTCCTTTAAAAGGTGTTGATGGTGAAATTTATGCCCTAGCTCAAGGATCAATTACTATTGGCGGCCGAAATGTCAGAGGCGCTGGAACTCCTACCCATGCGACAGCAGGGACAATATTTAATGGCGCCTTAGTTGAAAGAGAAGTAGTTTATGATATCTACAACCAATCTAATGTAAATTTGAGTTTAAAACGCTCAGATTTTAAAACTGCTCTTGCAATCCAAGATAGCATCAATAAATTTTTTGATGATAATGTTGCAACTGCAATTGATCCTCGAACTGTTAGTATGCAGCGACCACAAAATGTATCGATGGTTGAATTTTTGGCAAAGACTTTGGACATCCAAGTTGATTATGAAAAAGAAGATAAAATTATTATCGATGAGCGCACAGGAACTGTGGTGGCAGGAGTTGATATATTGGTTGATCCAATCGTCATTACTCATGGGGCAATTACACTTAAAATCCAACCAGTTGATGCCATAGATCCAGAAGCTGATAATCAGATCAATTTGCAAGATGGAGTCACAATAAGTCCAGATGAAAACCTGCTGAATATGGAATCTAAAAAGACAACTGTTGCAAATGTCACGAGGGCATTAAACCGTTTAGGAGCTACTCCAAAAGAGATAATTTCAATTTTAGAGAATATTAAAAGAGCAGGTGCAATCCGCGCTAAATTGGAGGTCATTTAATGTTGAAAGTTGATAATAGCTTAGCGCTCATGAATAGTTACATTCCAAGTGTAAATATTGAAACAAAAGAGGATGCTTTGCTAAAAGAGCAGACCGATAAATTTGAAGCTTTTTTTGTAAAACAGGTGCTCGATATTGCCTTAAAAGATGAGAGTTCACTCTTTCCAAAAGATGCTGGAGATAAGATTTATCAATCGATGTATAACGACACGATGAGTAATGAATTTAGTGGCTCTTTTGGTTTTAGTGAATTGTTATTTAATTTTTTAAAGGAAGAGTCTAAATAAAATCTAACGTATGCCGATGTAGGGGGTAGATACACCTACAAAGGATATGAGATGATTAATGGAGTGCATTCACGAGCTTCTATGCTTGTGGCGCAAGAGGCGGCTAAAAACGCCAATAGTGTTAAAACAGAAAATACAAATCAAACAAAAGAGACAGACCGTGCGACTGCTATAAAAGAGCAAATCGCAAACGGTACTTATGCCTTGGATATGGAAAAAACCGTAGAGGCGATAGCCAAGGAGTTGCTCGGCTGATCTCTTTCCTAGAAAGGAAGGATCATGCTAGGCCACTATTTAAAGAGTGCAACAAAAGATATTCAAAAACTTATTGAACTTACCGAAACTGATATTGCTCTTATTAAAGAGGCAAAACATGATGATGTTGCCCAAAGAGCCAAAATAAAAAATGATCTTGTTCAAGCTTTCCAGTCAAAAAAAGCACTTCTTGATAATGAGCTTATAAAACGTGTTGAAGCAAGCGGGGGAAAACCGCTTACAGATGTGCTCACTAAAGAGGAGCACGCTGGCTTAGAGGCTATGAAAGAGGCTTTAACAACGCTTCATAAAATAAACAAAGAGTATGCAAAATATGTTGTAACTATCAGTGAATTTTACAACTCGCTTTTAGATAGCATGTTTCCACGCGAATCAGAAGGGTACCAAAAATCTACTCCAAAGCCCGCATCAATTTTGAAAGTGAGGGCTTAAGATGAGTCTTTTTAGTTCATTAAATACCGGTGTTTCTGGTTTAAAAGTATCTGATATTGCCCTTTCAACTGTTAGCCACAATATTTCCAATGCAAATAGTGAGTACTATACCCGCCAGCGAACAGTTATTTCAGCTAGTACTGCTTTAAATACAGTTCCAGGCGGTATTGGTCAAGGCGCACAAGTAGATACTGTTGCAAGAATCCATGATGAGTTTGTCTATACTCGATTAAAACAGAGTGCTACAATGCTCTCAAATACTTCTTATATGCAAACCCGTCTACAAGAGGTTGCTCAATATTTTCCTGATTTGCAAGATGTTGGCTTGCAAGGAGATTTAACAAACTATTTTAATGCGTGGAATGATTTAGCATCAAACCCAGATGAGGGTTCACAAAAAATCAACCTCATTCAAACTGCTAGCACCTTAGTAACCAATTTGCAAGATACAAGAAACCAAATTAGAACATTGCAAGATTCAATAAATGAGGAGTTGCAGACAAATATTGATGAACTAAACCGCATCGGTGAAGAGATTGCAAATATTAATGCTGAAATCGCCAAGGTTGAAGCAGCCGATGCGAGCCGAGCAAATGATTTGCGTGATAGGCGAGATCAACTAGAACTAACTCTAGCAGAGCTTGTTGATTTTTCGGTTTTTAAAGGAGTTATGGTTACTGAAAATGTTATTGATCCATCTTTAACAGACCAAGGTAAAGACTACTATTTAAATATTGCAGGTTTCTCCTTTGTAGATGGAGCAAATTTTCATCCAGTTGTCATTGATAATTCTGATAACGAGAGCTCGTACTATTCAATCTATTATGAACAGCAAGATGGCAAACAGGTTGATATGACTGAGAAACTAACAGGTGGAAAGATAGGCGCTATGCTAGATTTGCGAGGCCGTAGTACAAATAGTGGTGATAGCGGCTATCCAAGTGATGGGATTTTGCAAGGCTACATTGATGATTTGGATGCTTTTGCAAAAACTTTGATTGTCCAAACAAATAATATTTACGCATCTAGTGCCCAAGAGAGTATGCTCTCTTCTAATTTATCTGATTTAAAGCCTGATACCACCTCTTTGGTAAATTATGACTCTAGCATACAAGAGGGTAGTTTTGACGTAATTGTTTATAATGCAAATGGCGAAGAGGTTGCTAGAAAAACCATAGATATAAACTTGTTAACTACTATGGATAATGGCTCAAGCAGTAGCATCGTTGGACAAATTAACTCCAATAGTGATGATAATGCAGATAACGATAGTACAAATGATGTGGACGATTACTTTTTTGCTGCTTACATGTATGATACAAAAACTGGTACTGGCTCGCTAAGCTTAACGCCAAAAACAGCAAATGAAGGCTATACAATCGCCATTGAGGATAACGGTACCAATTTTTCTGGAGTAATGGGACTTAGCCGCTTTTTTGATGGAAGTGATGCGAGTGATATTTCGGTTGATTCAAAACTGATTGAAGATCCTTCATCGCTACAAGGCTTTAGCGCTCCTATTGAGGGAAATAACGTAATGGCTAACGATATGGTCCAAATGCAATATGATAGCCTCAATTTTTATCGTGCAAATGGAACTGTTTCATCTGAGAGCATAGAGGGGTTTTACCGCTTTATAACTTCTAATGTGGCATCAGATACCGAAGCGGTCATGCAAAAAAATAGCACAAATGAAGCACTTTATAATACTGTTTATACAGAATTTCAATCAATTAGCGGCGTAAGTATTGATGAAGAGTTGGTCAGTTTAATGAAGTTCCAAACTGCTTATAGCGCCAATGCAAAAGTTATAACTACAATTGATCAGATGCTTGATGCGCTTTTAGGAATGAGGTAGTGAAAAAAAAGATTCCAGCTTTTAGTTTGGGCATTTTAATATTTTTATTGTGCCTAACCACTCTTGGTCCGCTTTTTTATAACGTGTCAGCTTATGAGTTAAATGTCAATTCAATACTTTTAGCGCCATCATTTGAGCACCCACTTGGTACGGATAGGTTAGGGCGTGATTTGCTAGCAAGGATTATTCAAGGCGGCCAAACTTCACTTATTATTGGAGTTGGAAGTGCTCTTATAGCATCACTGCTTGGATTGATTATTGGTGTAAGTGCGGGTCTTTTTGGAAAAATTGCCGATAAAAGCATCGTTGTTTTAATTGATCTTTTTTTAACTTTTCCTACTTTCTTTCTCCTTTTGGCTCTAGCAAGCTACGTTGAAGCCTCTACGTGGGTTTTAATAATTGTCATTTCAATTACAGGCTGGATGGGAACAGCAAGGCTTATTCGAAGTGAGAGTTTTGCCATTGCTTCAAAACCATTTATTAAAATTCTCTCTATTGCCAAAACTCCAACGTGGAAAATTGTTTTAAAATATTTTACTCCACTTTTGGCTCCAATATTTTTTATCAGTTTTACCTTTGGGGTAAGCGGTGCAATTTTAGCCGAAAGTGGGCTCTCTTTTTTAGGAATTGGCATTATGCCACCTCAAATGAGCTGGGGTTCGATTTTAGCAGAAGGCAAAGAGGTTTTAGATGTGGCATGGTGGGTTAGTTTTTTTCCTGGCCTTATGATATTTTTAACCACATACTCACTTGTAAAACTCTCCGATTACATGCAATCATACACCAATCAAAATGAAATCCACACTTAAACGTCGATTAGACCAAGAGTCAAAGGCTAGAAACAGTCCAAGAGAGCTTTTGGCTAAATCGAGCCCAGATCCGCTATGGGTAGTTCATAAAAATCCAGATGAGTATAGCGCGTTGGTTTGTGCTCTTTTTTCATATGGTAATGCAAGGGCGATTGTGCGCTATTTGGAAAAGTTGGATTTTGCACTTTTAGATGTAAAAGATGAAAAAGTGATTTTAAAAAGCAAGTTTGCCCCCTATCGATTCCAAAATCCAGATGAAGTCAAAGCGCTTTTTATTGCCCTAAACCGCCTTAAAAAACGTGAATCATTAAATAAGATTTTTTTAGATGGTTTTCTTCCAAGCTGCTCAATTGCAAAAGGCATTGCTAATTTACAAAGCGCTATTTACGATGCCTTTACATGTAAAAGTAGAGGATATCAATTTTTAATTGGTAAAATAGCGCAGCCACCTAAGAGTCCAATGAAAAGATGGATGATGTATCTACGCTGGATGGTTCGAAAAGATGCTCTAGACTTGGGGTTGTGGAAGGGCGTTGATCCTAAAGATTTATTAATACCGCTTGATA
>DDHL01000088.1:7018-7962 GCA_002352945.1 Campylobacteraceae bacterium UBA1877
TACCGCTTGATACCCATACCCAAAAAGTTGCCCTTGCGCTTGGGTTATTAAAACGTAAAACATACGATTTTAAGGCAGTTATTGAGTTGACAGATACTTTAAAAACATTTGATAGCAAAGATCCAGTTAAGTATGATTTTGCCCTCTTTAGACTTGGTCAAGAGGGATTGATAAATCGATTAGATTGGCTAAAATTCATCTAAACTTAACCAAAATGGTGATATAATCGGCCAAAAAATTTTCACAACAAAGGGTTGGTGGATGAAGGATATTTTTCTTTTTGCGGGTGCAATTTCCCATAATCACGCGTGGGTATACCTGTTTCATGTTTTTTTAGTTGCTGCTATTATTCTTGTTCTTGCACGGATGGCAACTTCATCAATGCAGTTAGTTCCACGTGGATTTCAAAATATTTTTGAGGCCTATTTGGAAGGCGTTATGTCTATGGGTCGCGATACTCTAGGCTCAGACACTTTAGCGCGAAAGTATTTGCCGCTTGTGGCAACTATTGGTTTGATGGTCTTTTTTGCAAACTTGATTGGTATGATCCCAGGTTTTGAATCACCAACTGCCTTTTTAGACTATACGCTTGCTTTGGCTTTGATTGTATTTTTCTATTACAACTTCGAGGGTATTCGAGAAAATGGCTTGATTAAATATTTTGCCCATTTTATGGGACCTGTAAAAGCTTTAGCGCCAATTATGTTCCCAGTAGAGGTTTTATCACATGTTTCACGTGCAATCTCCCTTTCATTTCGTCTTTTTGGAAATATTAAAGGCGACGACCTCTTTTTGGCTGTTTTATTAACTTTAGCTCCTTGGGTTGCTCCATTAACCGCTTATGCGCTTCTTGGTTTAATGGCTGTGCTTCAGTCGTTTATCTTTATGATTCTTACCTTTGTTTATCTGGCTGGAGCTGTTTTAATTAGCGAAGAACATTAAAG
>DDHL01000088.1:8216-8827 GCA_002352945.1 Campylobacteraceae bacterium UBA1877
AAAAGCTCCTCTTTTAAATCTCTAACATCCCTACTTGTCGGCGCCGCTTGGGCGCTGGCAATTGTTGGAGCTAGCATAGCAGTCTATCTTTTTCACTCCTTTGGTTTTATTAGTGTTTTATTTGTGGCCTTTTTGGCTGCGTTGCCTGGACTTTTATGCGTTGTGATACTTGAGCTGGCTCGATTGCAGATTAAAAATTCTGACCATATTGAACGCCAAACTAAAATTCTCGAATCAATCGAGGCGCTGCTGCATGATCGCTTCGTATCTCATAACTGATCCTCGGTTTTATACTCAAGATCCAAAAACTTTATCTGTTAGATTAACCCAGGCGGTAAATGCTAAAACCCCAAATTTTGCACTTTTGAGAGATAAAAATAATCCAAATTACGATGCTTTAGCTAAAAGCTTTGTGAAAACTCTTTTGCCTTTACATGTAAAAAGTATTTTGCATACCGATTATAAACTTGCATCTAAGCTCGGTGCTTTTGGAGTACATCTTCCCTTTTCATTCAAAGAGAAAATAGAAAATGCAAAAAAAGAGGGTTTGTATGTTATATGCAGCACCCATGAAATTGATGAAGCTTTGGAAGCTCAAAAATTAGGAGCAG
>DDHL01000088.1:9031-10756 GCA_002352945.1 Campylobacteraceae bacterium UBA1877
ATAACCTATAGCCCAATTTTTCCCTCGCCTGGCAAAGGGGCTGGGGTTGGTTTAGAGAAACTAAAAGAAATTGTTGGTATACTAAGCATCGATGTATTCGCACTTGGAGGTATTATAACCCAATCTCACATTGATGCGTGTGCTCAAGCCGGAGCAGCTGGATTTGCCTCCATTCGTTATTTCGTACCATCTTTGTAAAGGCAATATATGTTTGAAACTATCATAGGGCTAGAAGTGCATGCCCAACTCAATACAAAAACAAAGATTTTTTGCTCATGTTCAACTCATTTTGGTGATGCCCCAAATAGTAATGTTTGCACAGTCTGCTTAGGACTTCCGGGAGCTTTGCCAGTTTTGAATAAAGAGGTTGTAAAAAAATCGATTCAGTTTGGAACTGCTATTAATGCAACAATTAACAAAACCTCTATTTTTAATCGAAAAAATTACTTTTATCCCGACTTGCCAAAGGGGTATCAAATCAGCCAATTTGAGGTTCCAATTGTCGAAAATGGAGAGATAATTTTAGATTTTGAAGATGGAAAACAAAGAAGAATTGGAGTTACAAGAGCTCATTTAGAGGAGGATGCTGGCAAAAATATCCACCAAGGTGATGTAAGTTATGTAGATTTAAATCGTGCTGGCACGCCTTTGTTGGAAATTGTAAGCGAACCTGATTTAAGAAGCTCTGAAGAGGCTGTGATGTATCTAAAAAAACTCCACGCAATTTTACGCTATTTAGATATTAGTGATGCTAACATGCAAGAGGGGAGTTTTCGCTGCGATGCCAATGTTTCAATTAGGCCAAAGGGAGATTCAAAACTCTACACCAGAGTAGAGATTAAAAATTTAAATTCATTTAAATTCATCCAAAAAGCAATTGATTATGAGGTTTCAAGGCAGATTGATGCTTGGGAGGATGGAGTTTATGAAAGTGAGGTTGTTCAAGAAACAAGACTTTTTGATACCAATAGCGGAGTAACAAGAAGCATGCGAGGAAAGGAAGATAGCGCAGAGTATCGCTACTTTCCTGACCCAGACTTGCTTCCTTTAGTCATTCCAGATGAAATGTTAAAAGAGGGCTCAAAAATCCCAGAACTTCCAGATGAGAAAAAATTTAGATTTGTAAATGAGTATAAGATTAAAGAGTATGACGCTGCTGTAATAACTGCTCAAGTAGAACTAGCGCGCTACTTTGAAGAGATGATTGAAAGTGGTGCTGATCCAAAATTAAGTGTATCTTGGCTTACTGTTGAGCTTCTTGGGCGATTAAGCAATCATGAAACAGTTGATACTTGCAAAGTAAGCCCAGCAAAACTTGCAGCTTTAGTAAAACGCATTATGGATAATACAATTAGTGGCAAGGCAGCTAAAGAGGTTTTGGATGTTTTGGTTGACAAAGGCGGCGAAGTAGATGAGCTTATCGATAAGCTTGGCCTTAAGCAAGTAAGCGATGATGGGGCAATTTTAAGTATCATTGATCAAATTTTAGCTTCAAATGGCGATAAGGTTGCAGAGTACAAAGGGGGAAAAGAGAAACTTTTTGGTTTCTTTGTAGGACAAGTGATGAAAGCAAGTAAAGGAAAGGCTAATCCTGCAAAAGTAAATAGCTTATTAAAATCTAAATTGGATGGATAATCATGAAAATAGGTGTTGTGGGTGCTGGAAAATGGGGACAAGCATTACACTTTGCATTTTCTTGTAATCATGAGAGTTTGATTACATCTC
>DDHL01000088.1:10991-11283 GCA_002352945.1 Campylobacteraceae bacterium UBA1877
GTCGCACTCCAAGAGATATCCAAGGTTTTGCACCACTAAAAGAAGTTTTAGAGTGTGAATATCTCGTCTTTGCTCTTCCAGCCCAAGTTGTAAGTTCATGGCTAGAAGAAAATTACAAAGATCGTGGCCAGCATATTTTAGTCGCCGCAAAAGGGATTGATGTAACAAAAAAAGCCTTTTTAAATGAGATTTTTTTAAACTATATTCCAGCTCAAAGACTTGCATTTTTATCTGGACCATCCTTTGCTGCAGAAGTTATGCAATCTTTACCAACAGCTCTTGTAATTAGCAG
>DDHL01000063.1:0-4945 GCA_002352945.1 Campylobacteraceae bacterium UBA1877
CAATTTTTTCATGAAAATGCCAAAGAGTATGTGAAAGAGGTTGGGCTTAATCCATCCTTGTTAGAACGCTATCCATCTGAATTAAGCGGCGGCCAGCTTCAAAGGGTTATCATTGCAATGGCGCTATCAATTAGTCCAAAACTTATCTTACTAGATGAGCCGACAACTGCGCTTGATGCAAGTTCGCGTTCAATAGTTTTAGAAATATTGGCAAAAGAGCAAGAAAAGCTTGGGTTTTTAACGCTCTTTGTTACACACGATATTCGCTCGGCCGCAAAAGTTTGCCGTGAGATTGCAGTGCTCAAAGATGGAACCATTCTTGAATACGGCTTAATGAATGATGTGCTAAAAGCGCCAGCACACCCATATACTAAAGTACTTTTAAATTCTGGATTTACCCATAGAGGATTTCGTCAATGAAATATATTTTTGCCTTTTTTACCACTCTTGCGCTTATAGTAGTTGGAGGGTTTATTTATATCTATGCTCAAATTCGATTTGATGCTTATGCCATAATTGATTATAAACCAAAGCTCACAACCCAAATTTTTGATCGACACGGACGCTTGGTTGCCAATCTTTTTGACAAAGAGCACCGTTTGTATGCCTCGTATGATGAGATTCCTGCTAGGATGATTGAAGCCTTAGTTGCCATTGAGGATACATCATTTTTTGAGCATGGGGGAATTAATGTTGAAGCCATATTTAGAGCACTTATAAAAGATATAAAAGCAATGCGCTTAGTTGAGGGAGCAAGCACGCTTACCCAGCAGCTTATAAAAAATATTGTCCTTACTCGTGAAAAGACCTTTAGGCGCAAAATCAATGAGATGGTCTTAGCCTTTAAAGTTGAGAGTGAATTAACAAAGGAGGAGATTTTAGAGCGGTATTTAAACCATGTCTATTTTGGCCATGGGTTTTATGGTGTTAAAACTGCTGCTATGGGGTATTTTGATAAAGAGTTAAATGAGCTTACAATTAAAGAGATAGCAATGCTAGCAGGTTTACCAAAAGCTCCAAGTTTTTATGATCCAACAAAAAATCTAGACCACGCAATAGCAAGAAGCCATCAAGTTCTTTCGCGAATGCGCACTTTGGGATGGATTAGTGAAGAGGAGTATATAAAAGCGCTCAATGAATCGCCTAAGATTTATGATAAAACACTTACGCAAAATAGGGCTCCTTACGTAGTTGATGAGGTTATAAAACAGCTCTCTTCTAAGGTTGAGGATTTAAAAACGGGTGGGTATAAGGTCTATTTGTCTATTGATTTAGCTTTGCAAGATGCGGCAAGAAAGGTGATTCAAGATGGAGTTAAGGCCATTATTGAGCGCTCAAAAGATGTAAATCCAGATATTTTAAATGGCGCATTGATCTCTATGGATGTAAAAAGTGGTGAAGTTTTAGCTATGATTGGCGGTGCAGATTATAAGAAGAGTAAATTTAACCGCGTTATTCAAAGCAAGCGCCAGCCAGGAAGTAGTTTTAAGCCTTTTATTTACTTACAAGCGCTAGATGCAGGTTATTCACCTGAAAGCAAGATTCCAGATATATCAAGGGTTTATGAAAATGAAGATGAAGAAGAGGATGATTGGAAACCAAAAAATTATGCCCAAACTTTTGATGGGTTAATTAGTCTAAAAACTGCTTTAAAACACTCTAGAAATCTAGCTACAATCAATCTACTTTCAGCCTTGGGTCTTGACACAGTTCATCGTAATTTAACTAAAATCGGTTTTAAAGATTTGCCTTTTGATTTGACAATTGCTCTTGGCTCTTTTGGAATTTCCCCGTGGAATTATGCTAAATTTTATTCAGCTTTTCCAAATATGGGTGTTATGGTTGAGCCGATATTAATAACGAAAATAGTAGATCGTTTTGGCTATGAAAAGAGTTTTTCAACAACAAAAAAGAGGCTTACTGCGCCAGAGCAAAGTTACTTGATGGTAGATATGCTAAGAACTGTTGTTGAAGAGGGGACAGGGCGAAGAGCAAGGGTTGATGGAATTGAAATAGGTGGAAAAACAGGAACAACAAATAAAAATGTGGATGCATGGTTTTGTGGTTTCTCTCCTGAAGTTGAAGTTTTAGTGTGGTTTGGGAATGATGATAATACTCCTATGCCAAAATTTGCAACAGGTGGCGGAGTGGGAGCGAAGCCTTTTGCTCAATTTATGCAAGCCTTTTTAAAAGAGTATCCGCAAACTGCAAGGAAGTTTACAATTCCTCCCAAGGTAGAGCGTACTAAGATTGGCGGAAGAGATGTATTTTATACTCCAACATCGCCGCTTCCAAGTCCATCGGCTCATCAAAATGGTATTGCAGATGATGGAGGTTTGATTTTTTAGATTGCAAAAATAGTTTTATGGCAAAAAGCGTAAAACTAAAGAGGCAGTTTAAAAAGTTTATCTAGTAATTTTAAATGTGATAGATAGTAAAAAGCAGGTAATGAAGGTGTGGAGCCTTTAAAAATAAAGGCTCCAAAAGGTTTAGCAAGAAAAGGTTGTTTTAAATTCAAACGCAGTTGGTCGAGATTCGTATGGCCATACTTGTGTTTCAAATTTATATTGTTGGTAAGTATCAATGAAATCCTCAGTCATTACTGGAGAGAGGTAGGCATTATCGCGGATAACAGCCTCTAATGATCCGCGAAGAGTGTGTGGCATTTGGTTGATACCTTTTTCGCGAATTTCGCTCAATGAGAGTTCAAATAGGTCTTCATCCATTGGACCAACAGGTTCAATTTTGTTTTTAATTCCGTCAAGACCAGCTAAAAGCATAGCTGAAAATGCTAGATATGGGTTAGCTGTTGAGTCTGGGAAGCGCATTTCAATACGAGTTGATTTTTCACCACTACCATATGGGATACGACAAGATGCAGATCGGTTTTGGCATGAGTAAGTCAAAATTGATGGCGCCTCAAATCCTGGAATTAATCGTTTATAAGAGTTTGTAGATGCATTTGTAAAGGCTGCAACACTTCTTGCATGGCTAAGAATTCCACCAATGTAGTATCGAGCAGTATCGCTCAAGTTTCCATACTCACCCTCTTTGTAGAATAGGTTTTTGCCATCTTTCCAAATAGATTGGTGAACGTGCATACCATTACCATTATCGCCATAGAGCGGTTTTGGCATAAATGTAGCAGTTTTACCGTTTAAGTGTGCTACCATGCGAACTACATACTTATATTTTTGTACATTATCAGCTGCTTCAACAAGTGAGCCAAATTTTACACCAATTTCACCTTGAGCTTGAGCAACTTCGTGGTGAACAACAAAGGTTTCGAGTCCAATTTGCTCAAGAACTTGTACCATTTCTGCACGAAGGTCAACCATAGAATCAACTGGTTGGCATGGGAAATAACCACCTTTTGTACGTGGTCTGTGACCTGTATTGTAACCATCAGTATACTCTGTTGGGTCGTTCCACTCACCCTCTTCAGAGTCTAGCTCATAAAATGAGCAGTTAATATCATCTCGGATTCTTACATTATCGAAGATAAAAAATTCATTTTCTGGTCCGAAGTATGCTACATCACCAATACCAGACTCTTCTAAGTGTTTAAGAGCTTTTTTTGCAATACTTCGTGGACATTTTTCGTACATTTGACCTTTATAAATATCATATACATCACAAAATACGATGATTGTTGGATCAGCTGTGAAAGGATCTAAAAATGCACTCTCAGCTTCAGGAAGAAGAATCATATCTGATTTGTTAATTGGCTGCCATGCATCTACGCTTGAACCGTCAAAAGGAATACCATTTTTAAATGTTTCAGCACTAATCGCATTCATATTATATGTAAGATGATGCCATGCGCCCTTTATGTCAGTAAAACGAAAATCTACAAATTTCACTTCATGCTCTTTGCAGTAAGTGAAAAACTCCTCGACACTATTTACGAAACGTCCCATGAGAACTCCTATGGCTAAATTTTAAATTATTGGCATATTGTACCTAAACGTACTTCAAAAAAGAGTATGGCAAATGATTAAAAATTAATCATATCTCGCTCTCTATTTGAAAAAATTGCACATTTTCTATACCCTAGACTCTTTGCTAACTCTACTGCCCTATCTCCACCAAAGCCTACTTGCTGGGGTGAGTGGGCATCAGATCCAAAGGTGATTGGAATATCGTAGCTTGCAATCTCTTCTAAAAGGCTCAAGGATGGATACTGTTCGCCAATTGGTTTTCTAAAACCAGCTGTATTTATCTCAACAACCATATTGGATTTTTTGATTGCTTTTAGAGCATCTTTTGCCAATATCCTTACATCTGTTTTAGGAAGAAACTTAAAGATTTTTAGCAAATCCAAATGGCCCACAATATCAAATAGTGCACTTTTTGCCATTGCTCTTATGGCTTCAAAATATTGTTCCCACAAAAGGTCAATATCTTGATTTTTATATCCTCCGATAAATTCTGGATTATCAAAACCCCATTTTCCTAAAAAATGAACCGACCCAATTGTATAATCACACTCTCTTTTTAAAACCGCATCTTCAATATAGCCATCAAGATAGTCGATTTCATATCCTAAAAAAACTCTAATTTCATCTTTGTAAGCCTCTTTGGCCTCTTTGATCCACGCTTCATAAGTTTCCATTTGATCCAAACTCATGCGGTATTTTGGGTCAAATTTCATTGGCGCATGATCTGAAAAACCGTAATATTTACACCCGTTTTTTATCGCCTCTTCAACATATTGCATTGGAGTTCCAGTAGCATGGCGACAAAGTGAGGTATGGTTGTGCAAGTCAACTAGCACTCTCTCTCCTTTAAATTACAAAAATTGTATAAAGCCTCTTATGCAATGATAGCGCTTTAAACTTTAATTTTATGAAACTTTACTATAATATTTCTCAACAGTGAACCCTAGGAGTGCCCTTATGACCCAAGAAGAGTTAGACGCTTTAATGGCGGGGGGGGTGGGAGA
>DDHL01000063.1:5167-8586 GCA_002352945.1 Campylobacteraceae bacterium UBA1877
GAATGGCGGGTGGATTAGAAGATGTAGATGAAATCCCTACGCAAAGTGAAGAATCCAAAAGCGAAGATAAAACTTCATCACAAAAGTCTCAAGATAGTTATCAATCTGATGGATATCGTGTTTCATCAGATAGCGAATGGCCGCCACCGCCGCCAACAAAAGACCATAAAATGGTCCATCAGCTCGATGATGTAACAAGGGATTCAGAGATAAAAGCTACTGAAATGTTTGACCAGCTTGAGGCAATTAATAATACAGCCATGAGTATAGAAGAGGATGTAAATAAGGCAATTGAAGGCTTGGATCGAAATGTTGAGCTTTTTGCACTTTTGGTGAAAAAATTTCCTCATGTTGAAAAATTTAAAGAGGCTCATGAGGAAAATAAAGAGATTAAAAAGCATCTTGAGTCGATTCAAATGAATGCTCAAGCGGTTGAAGATGAGGTTATGATGACTATGGATATGATGCAGTATCAAGATATCCACAGGCAAAAAATTGAGCGTGTAATTAATGTAATGAGAGCTTTATCAAAGTATATGAACAGTCTCTTTGAAGGGCGAGTTGAAGACTCTAAACGTGTTAGCTCTGCAGTGCATATTCAAGGTGATGATACAACCCAAGATGTGGTTACAAACGAAGATATTGAAGCTTTAATTGACTCTTTGGGAAAGAAATAAGTGAAACGTCCCGAGCTACTATCTCCTGCGGGAAATATGCAAAAACTTAAACTTGCTCTAGCTTACGGTGCAGATGCGGTATATGGAGGGGTGAGCCATTTTTCGCTGCGAATCCGTTCTGGCAAAGAGTTTACATATGAGAGTTTTGAAGAGGCGGTTAAGTACACGCACGCTTTAGGCAAAAAAATATATGTAACAATAAATGGTTTTCCATTTAATAGTCAAATTCCCCTTTTAGAAAAGCATATTGCCAAAATGGCTCAGTTAAAACCAGATGCTTTTATTATTGCAACTCCTGGAGTTGTAAGATTATCAAAAAAGATTGCTCCGCAAATTCCTATCCATCTCTCAACTCAAGCTAATGTGCTAAACTATTTAGATGCCCAACACTATTGGGATTTAGGCGTAAAGCGTATTGTGGCTGCACGGGAAGTGAGTCTAAAAGATTTAGCTAGCATTAAAGAGCGTCTGCCTGATTTGGAACTTGAAGCCTTTGTGCACGGCTCAATGTGCTTTGCTTACAGTGGGCGCTGTTTAATTAGTGCGGTACAAAGCGGGCGAGTGCCAAATAGGGGAAGTTGTGCTAATGATTGCAGGTTTGCCTACACTTTATATGCGCAAAATGAGGAGAATGGAACCCTTTTTCGCATTGAAGAAGATGAAGCTGGAACTCACATAATGAATGCAAAGGATTTAAATTTAAGCGCTCATATTGATGAGATTATAAAAAGCGGTGTAGTAGATGCTCTTAAAATTGAAGGCCGTACTAAAAGCCCATATTATGCTGCATTAACAGCAAAAACATATAGACAGGCAATTGATGATGTTTTTGAGGATAAATTCAACCCAAGCTTTTATGAAAATGAGTTAAAAACAACCAAATATAGAGGCTATACAGATGGCTACTTGATTCATCGTCCTTTTGAGCGAAAGGATACTCAAAACCACAATGAGCCTATCATCGAAGGGATTGGTCAAGTGCATGCAATGGTTGATGAGAGTGGGGAATTTTTCTACTCTAAAGGTATTGTAAAACCAGGGGTTTGGTATGAGATTATGAGTCCAAAAGGCTCAAAAATTTCTCCTTGTCAAAATGAGATTGGTCAAATTAAAAAGGAAGATAACAAAGATTGGGTGCGTTTTAATGTTATAAAAACCAAAAGCGAAAAAGTGCTTGAAGCTGTTCATAGTGGAAATACAAATCAAATTTGTTTGCCATCGCCCTTGCCACCCTTTTCTTTTTTGCGCCAATCTTTACATGTAAAGGTTTAAAAATGCAATTTGTGGCGATTATGGTCGAAAGAACAAAAGATGCAAAAAGTATGGAGCCTTGTACGCAAACTCTAAAAAAATTTGGAGTTGCGTATGAGTTTATTTTAGCATCGGCTCATCGAGGATTAGATAGGACAAGAGAGTATATTAAAGAGGCTGAAAAGAAAGGTGCAAAGGTTTTTATTGCTACTTCTGGGATGGCAAATCATTTGGCAAGTTTTGTAGCAGCAAATACAACCAAGCCAGTTATTGGCGTGCCCATGGATACAGCTTTAGATGGAATGGATGCGCTTTTATCAACAGTGCAAATGGGCCCTGGGATTCCAGTGGCTACAGTTTCTATTGGAAAAGCAGGTGCTGTAAATAGTGCTTTTTTAGCAATGCAGATTTTAGCATTGATGGATGCTAATTTAGAAGCAAAACTAAGCGAAGAGAGGATTTTAAGAGCAAAAAAAATCCAGACCGATTCGGCGCAAGTTGAGGTGCGGCTTACCTAAGGAGAGTGGATGCAAACATGGTTAGAAGTTGATGAATTTTGCAAACTTGTTCACTTAGAGCGTGCTCAAGTGGATGCAATGATTCAAAAGGGCAAGTTAAAAGCCCGCAAAGAAGATGGTGTTTTGTATGTAGAAGCAACCAAAGGAACTTCAAGCATAGTTCCCACAAACTCTTTAGAACAAGTCTCAAGAACCAGTTTGCCAGGAAATGATTTTGTAGAAAAGACAATAGGCACTATTTTAAATCTGCACGAAAAGGTTTTAGATGCTAAAGATGAGACGTTAGAGTCTTTAAAAAATGAGAATCGCTTTTTAAAAGAGGCGCTTTTTTCCATGCAAGAGCTTTATGATGAGGATAGAAAAACTATTGAAACCCTTACAAAACAGCTTCAGCACGCTCAAGAAGAGGTTGAGTTTTTAAAACGCAAGTACAAACTTATGTGGAATCAAGCGATTGAAAATTTTAAAAAGGAGGATTAATGGCAGTGTCACAAAAACGAGTTGTTCTTTTTACGGCGCCGGGGTGTCATTGGTGCACAAAGGCAAAAGCCTTTTTTAAACGCTACCAAATCAACCATCGAACAATAGATATTAGTCGTGACAATAAAGCTAGACAAGATTGTGAAAGACACGGGTGCAAAGGAGTACCTGTGATTATGATAGGCAACCGTTGGATTTGCGGTTTTGACGAAACAAAAATCCGTAGTGAACTTGGAATTAAAGGATAAATTTGTGCTAACTTTTTCAAATATGCTTTTAAAACTTCAAAGCTTTTGGGAGGCTAAAGGCTGTACCATTGTGCAGCCTTATGATCATCCAGCAGGTGCTGGGACCTTTCATCCTGCAACCTTTCTTCGAAGCCTTGGCCCAAAACCGTGGGCGAGTGCCTATGTGGCTCCTAGCCGCCGACCAACAGATGGTAGATATGGTGAGAATCCAAACCGCCTTGGAAGTTACTACCAGTTTCAAGTGC
>DDHL01000063.1:8786-11419 GCA_002352945.1 Campylobacteraceae bacterium UBA1877
TGAAGTTACTACCAGTTTCAAGTACTTATAAAACCAAGTCCTGATGAGATTCAAACTTGGTATCTTCAAAGTTTGGAAGCTTTGGGGCTTGATTTGAAAGCTCATGATATTCGATTTGTAGAGGATAACTGGGAGTCGCCGACTCTAGGAGCTTGGGGGCTTGGATGGGAGGTTTGGCTTGATGGAATGGAGGTGACTCAATTTACCTATTTCCAACAAGTCGGTGGGATTCCATGCGATTTGGTATCGGCTGAAATTACTTATGGAGTTGAGCGTTTAGCTATGTATCTTCAAGAGGTAGATTCAGTATTTGATATTGTATGGAGCAAGAATGAGCATGGAATAACAACGTATCGTGATGTGCACCATCAAGGTGAGCGGGAATTTAGTAAATACAACTTTGAGGTTGCAGATACTAAAATGCTCTTTAGTCAGTTTGAGGCCACTGCTAAAGAGTGTCAACGCTGTTTGGATGCAAAATTGCCGCTTCCAGCTTATGATTACTGTTTGTTAGCATCCCATACATTTAATGTGCTTGATGCTAGAAAGGCAATTTCAGTCACCCAAAGACAAAACTACATCCTTAAGATTCGAGAACTTGCAAAGGGGTGTGCCCATGCTTATGTGGAGTCACTTGATTCATGAAGCTAGGTGAAATTTATAGCTACTTAGATACTATTAGCCCATTTCATACGCAAGAGGAGTGGGATAATAGTGGACTTCAAGTTGGAAGCTTTGAAGATGAGATTGAACAAATCTGTCTTTGCTTAGATTTAGACAACGAGTTGCTACAAACTTTAAGTCCCCATACGCTTATAATTGCACATCACCCTTTGATTTTTAAAGGGATAAAGTCATTAAATAAAGCACTTTATCCATCCAATCTTTTAACGACAATTCTTAAAAATGATTTGAGTTTAATTGCAATGCATACAAATGCTGACAAAAGCCATCTTAACAGGTACGTGTGCGAAAAGGTTTTAGGATGGAGCGTTTTAGAGCAGAGTGATTTTGTATGTGTGTGCAATTTTGAAGGTTCACTTGCAAGTTTGGCTTTACATGTAAAAGAGAGGCTGGGCTTGAAATATTTAAGAGTAAGTGATAGCACGAAGCCAATTAAAAAAGTTGCACTCACAACAGGTTCGGGAGGAGATCTTATAAATGAGATTGATGCAGACTGTTTTTTAACGGGTGATCTTAAGTACCATACCGCCATGGAAGCATTGGCAAATGGACTTTCGCTCATTGATATTGGACATTTTGAGAGTGAGCGCTATTTTGGGGAAGCGCTTAGGGAGGATTTGAAAAATCTTCCATTAAAGGTTATAATGTCAAATTCTAAAAACCCCTTTAGCTACATATAAACAAACCCACGAAGGATAAAGACGAATGAATATCTACTTAAATCAATTGGTTCAATTATCCAAAATCGATCAAGAAATTGATGAATTTGGCCCACGTATTGAAAAGACTGAACGCGTTTTAAAGCTTGCAGTTGAGGAGCAAAATGCAATCGAAGAGAAGTTAAACGGTTTTGATGCGCAGATAAAAGAAGCAAAATTAAAAAAATCCCAACATGAGCTCCATCTTGCTGAATTATCTGAAAAGATTAAAGAGATTGGCAAAAAGACATCTTTAGTAAAATCAGAAAAAGAGCAAAAATCTTTACAGTTAGAAGAGGAGATTTGTAAAGAGCAGTGCGATTTTTCAAATGAAGAGATCAATCGTCTTGAAAACCTTATTGAATCAAAACAGGCTTTGTATGATGAGACTTTAAAAGAGTTTGAAAAGGCAAAGGCTAAGGTAGAAGCTACTCGTGAATCTATCTCGTCAGAAGTTGAGGCGATTGAAAAAGAGCGGGCTGAAGTGTATCAAAAAAAGCAAGCTCTTGTAGAGCAGATGAGCCAAAAGATTTTAACCTTTTATGAAAAAATTCGTAAATGGGCAAAAAATACTGCAGTTGTACCTGTAAAAAAACAAGCATGCTATGGGTGCTATATGCGTATTAATGATAAAACTTACGCTGCAGTTATTAAAGGTGAAGATATTATTACATGCCCTCACTGTGGACGAATTTTATATAAGGAAACTCAAGAGCAAGAAGCTTGAAATATTGGTTTTACCCCTTATATTTTGGCATCTTAACTATCGCATGGGTGCTTCTTTTACCCTATTTGGTATGGCTTAGTTTTAAACCAAAATACAAAAGAAGCATTCCTGCCCGATTTGGGTGCATAAAAAATCCCCCCTTTGCATCTGGCAAAATTTGGATGCATGGATGCTCCCTTGGAGAAATTAAATCTTTAGAACCTTTGATTGATATTTTAGGCAAAGATGTACATGTAAGCACAATAACAGGTACCGGCTTTAAACAAGCAAGCAGCTTTGTAAAAGAGGTGCGCTACTTGCCTTTTGAAATCTTTTTGCCATTTTGGGTAAAAAAGCATGATGTTTTAGTGGTTTTAGAAGCAGAATTGTGGCTTGCTCTTTTTTTATGCGCAAAAACAAAGGGTGCGCATACAATCTTGCTTAATGCAAGAATTAGCGAGCGATCTTTTAAAAGATATTTAAAATTTCAATGGTTTTATAAAATAATTTTTACTCAAGTGGATAAGGTTTTTGCTCAAACCGCC
>DDHL01000063.1:11656-13113 GCA_002352945.1 Campylobacteraceae bacterium UBA1877
TTTTGCTCAAACCGAGCTTGATAAAGAGCGCTTAGAGCTTTTGGGGGCAAAAAATATTACAGTAAATGGTAATATCAAAACAGCCCTTCAGCCAAAGCTTACTAAAAGATATAAAAAACCTCAAAAAAGAGTTATTACAATTGCAAGCACCCACAAAGATGAAGAAAAGCTTATTTTGCAAGCCCTTCCTTTGACAAAAGATACTCTTTATTGCATTGTTCCGCGCCATCCAGAGCGATTTTCAAGTGTGGATGCTTTTTTGAAAGATTTTGCAAAAAAAGAGGGTTTGCAATATGGCAAGATGAGTAGTGGAAATTTTGAAGAGGTTGATATACTTTTGTGTGATAAGATGGGTGAATTGATAAACTTATATGCAATAACAGATATCACGATTCTTGGAGGCTCTTTTGTGCCAAATGTTGGAGGCCATAACCCTCTTGAGCCGGCTTTTTTTAAAAATGTAATCATCTCTGGACTTTACACTTTTAACCAAAATGCACTCTTTTTACAGGTTGAGAATATCTACAAAACAGAGCTAAAAAATTTAAAAAGAGTTTTGCAAGGACCCTTAAAAGCTTCACGACTACTCCATAGTGATGCAGCTAAGCCAGTTATTGCTTATATAAAATCTAAGATAGATTAAAGATGATTGGATAAAACCAGTTTTTATTTGCCAAAAGGAGCAAAGAGTGAAAACACAAAAAGCGTATAAATTATTAGCCGTTCAAGAGAAGATTTCAAACCGTGCAGCAAAGGAGCTTATTGATAACGGTCTTGTCTATTTTCGAGGCCAAAAGGTCACTCTTGCTAGAGAAGAACTTCCTGTTGCAGCAAGTTTTAGAATTGAAAAAATCCAAAAACCAAAAATAATTTATGAAGATGAGAATCTACTTGTTTTAGATAAACCAGCCTTTATGCTAAGCGAGCAACTTTCAAAAAGTTACGGCTATGAACTTTTACATCGATTAGATAAGGAAACAAGCGGTGTTTTGATGCTTGTAAAAAATGAAGAGTATAAAAAAAGAGCCATTGAAGAGTTTAAAAAACAAAGAGTTCAAAAGGTATATTTGGCAGTGGTTGGCAAAAGATTTGTTGAACCTTTGGAGATAAATGCTCCTATTGCAACAACTAAAACCAAAGGTATGGCATACTCTAAAGTAACTCCTCAGGGCAAAGAGGCTCACACCCTTGTGGAGCCATTTTTGGTTGAGGGTAAACACGCCTTGGTAAAAGTGACAATCAAAACAGGCAGAACACATCAAATAAGGGTTCATTTAAGTCACGCTGGTTTTCCAATTGTCGGAGATAGTAAATATGGCGGGAAAAGTGCAGATAGGATCTTTTTGCATGCGTATAGTGTGAATATTTTTGATTATACATTTAAATCACCTTTGCCTCAGGCTTTTAGCGGTTTTGGTTTTTATGCAAAATCGATTGAGGTGTAGGTTTTACATGTA
>DDHL01000063.1:13246-20604 GCA_002352945.1 Campylobacteraceae bacterium UBA1877
AAAAAATACTGCAAGATTTGGGGTTTGGATTTAAAAAATAGCCTCTACATGTAAAGGCTATTTTTTGTAAAAATAAAAGCTTACATGTAAAGATTGTTTACATGTAAAAAGAATATTAAAAATAGCGTTAATTAAGGTTAAAGCAATTTTTATGTATTATTGCACTCTTTTGTACGTAGGGCAATCATAAAAAATTAATAAGGAGTACGTGTGTTTGGGAATTTGAGCGAATCATTTAAGTCAGCTATTAACAAATTGCGCACAGCTGATGATGAGAAAAATCTCAAAAAAGCGCTAGATACACTCAAAAAATCCCTTTTAAAAGCAGATGTACACCACAAAGTTACAAAGGAGCTATTGCGTCAGGTTGAGCTTGATACAAAGGCAGCTGGAATTGGACAGGGTCCTTTTTTGCATGCAATTAAAACCCGCCTTACCCAAACGCTTACCGTTCCAGGGCATCAGGGCTTTGTTTTTGCCTCAAAGCCTCCAACAACTGTTTTGATGGCAGGTTTGCAAGGTTCTGGTAAAACAACAACAACTATAAAGCTAGCTAACTATCTGAAGCTGCGCAAAAAAAAGGTGCTTATTGCAGCTTGTGACCTTCAGCGATTAGCTGCAATTGAGCAGTTAAAACAGTTGTGTGAACAGCATGAGCTTGAACTTTTTTATGATGAGGATGCAAAAGATCCAGTAGTTGTAGCAAAGGCTGCATTAAAGCGGGCAAAAGATGGATTATATGATGTGCTTTTAGTTGATACTGCTGGACGATTGGCGATTGATGAAGAGCTAATGGAGCAGATTAAGTCACTTAAAAAGAGTCTTAATCCAGATGAAGTCTTTTATGTTGCAGATGCTCTAAGCGGCCAAGATGCTGTAAGAACTGCTTCAAGTTTCCATGAAGCCTTAAATATAACAGGTGTTATTTTAAGTAAATACGATGGCGACACAAAAGGTGGAGTTGCGCTTGGAATTTCTAAACTTGTGGGAGTCCCATTGCGATTTATCGGTATGGGTGAAAAAGCTGCCGATTTAGAAGCGTTTGTGCCTGAGAGAATTGTCGGGCGCATTATGGGCGAGGGTGATCTTGCAACCTTAGCTGAAAAGACAAGTGCTGTTATAGATGAAAAGCAAGCAAAGCGTCTTACTAAAAAGATTAAAAAAGGGGAGTTTAACTTTAATGATTTTTTAGAGCAGATGGAGAGCATGAAAAAGCTTGGCAGCATGAAATCGATGCTTGGAATGATTCCTGGAATGTCAGCAATGGCAGATAAGCTAAAAGATATCGACTTGGAAAATTCTGTGGAGATGAAGCGGATAAAAGCTATGATAAACTCCATGACAAAAAAAGAAAGAGAGATGCCCTCGCTGCTTAATAATAGTCGAAAAAGAAGAATTGCTCAAGGAGCAGGACTTTCACAAATGGAAGTTAACCGCTTTTTGAAACAATTTCAAAATGCCGCTAAAATGGCAAAGAAGTTTTCAGGAAAAAAAGGAATGCAAGATTTGCAAGCTCTAATGAGCCAACAAAGGCATCAGATACCGCGCTAAACGGTTTATTGATGAATGCAAAGCGTTTATCACTAAGCTGTATTAATCATTTTTAAGGAGACCAGAGAATGGCAACTGTAGTTCGTTTAACCCGAATGGGACGTAACAAAAAACCTTTTTATCGAATCGTAGTAACCGACAGCCGAAAGCGTCGTGACGGAGGTTGGATTGAATCAATTGGCTACTACAATCCACTAACTGAGCCAGAAACAATCAAGTTTGATGCTGAGCGTTTGGCTTACTGGAAGAGTGTAGGTGCGAAGCTTAGCAAGCGAGTGGCAAGAATTACAGGAGAGTAATTATGGCTGATGCGTTTTTAGGCACCTTTGCCAAATTGTTGGTGAGTCATCCAGAAGAGGTGAGAGTTGAGCGTGTGGATATAGATGATACCTTCGCGGAAATCATCATTTATGCAAATAAAAACGATACTGGAAAGCTCATTGGGAAAGATGGTAAGATGATCAATTCCCTCAAAACCGTTATTGCTGGATGCAAAGCCAAAAACGGCATGTCCTATCGCATCACCGTAAAAGCAAACGATGAATAAAATCAAGGTGGCGCGCCTTGGTAAAACTGTTGGATTGCGGGGAGATTTAAAGCTTCACAACTTTAGCGATTTCCCAGAGCAGTTTCGTGTCGGCGCTACTTTTTTTACAAATAATAATACCACTTTAGAAATTTGCGCTTATGCACCGGCTAAAAGTTTGGTGCGATTTTGCGGATTTGAAACTAAAGAGAGCGCCCAAAAATTAGTAAATGCATATTTGTATTCAACCGAAGATGATTCACGTAAAAACTGCTCTTTGCAAGAGGGGGAGTTTTTTTGGTTTGACATCCAAGGGTGTGCTATAAAAGAAAATGGTGAACTTCTAGGCGTTGTTAAAGAGGTAGAGCGCATTGGAGGACAGGATTATTTACATGTAAAGAGTGACTCTTTACATGTAAAAGCCGGTTTGGCTTCTTCCTTTTTGATTCCTTATAATGACCATTTTATCTGCAATACAGATATAAAAGCAAAGTGCATTGATGTTCAAAATGCTAAGGCTTTGCTGGAGAATCTATAATGCACTTTACCTTTGTGACTCTTTTTCCTGAGCTGGTTAAAGGTTATTTTGAAAGCTCAATTTTAGGCAGGGCAAAAAACGAGGGTTGGATAAAGATTGATTATCTCAACCCAAGAGACTTTAGTCAAAATAAGCATTTAAAGGTTGATGATTATCAAGCAGGCGGCGGTGCCGGTCTTGTTATGATGCCCCAGCCCTTAGATAGTGCCTTAAAAGAGATAAAAGCAAATAAAGAGGTTTATACCATTTTTTTAACCCCTTCGGCTAAACCGTTTCGCCAAAATGATGCAAAAAGACTAGCTAAAAAAGCCCATTTGGTTTTTGTTTGCGGGCGTTATGAAGGTTTTGATGAAAGGAGTATTGAAGCTCATGCAGATGAGGTTTTTTCCATTGGTGATTATATCCTCACAGGCGGTGAGCTTGGAGCAATGGTGATGTGTGATGCCATTAGCCGCAATATTCCAGGGGTTTTAGGAAATATGCAATCTTTAGATGAAGAGAGTTTTGAGAGGGGTTTGTTAGAGGCTCCAGCTTTTACAAAACCAAATGTTTTTAATAATAACTCTTTACCCTCAGAGTTTTTAAAGGGTAATCATGGTAAAATTGCAGGCTTAAAAAAATTGATGGCGTGTGCAAAAACCCAGTTTCACAGACCCGATCTTTACGCATATCAATATCAAATGTGCCAAAAAAGGACCAATGATGAGAAATAAATATATTCAAGCATTCGAAGATGCTCAAGTAGAGGGCAAATCTATTCCAGATTTTCGCGCTGGTGATACTTTGCGAGTTGCGGTAAAAATTAAAGAAGGTGACAAACAACGTGTTCAAAATTTTGAAGGTGTGTGTATTGCTCGTCGCGGCAGTGGCACAGGAGAAACTTTCATCGTGCGTAAAATTGGTGCAAACAGCGTAGGCGTTGAGAGAATTTTCCCAATTTATAGCGATAGCATCGAAAAAATTGAAGTATTGCGACGCGGACATGTTCGCCGTGCAAAACTATTTTACCTTCGTGAACGCCGAGGAAAATCAGCTCGCATTAAAGAACTTAAACGTAAATAATACTACCGGCACAGACTTTTCTGTGCCTCCTCTTTTTTCAACACGAATCCAATTTTTTTGTGTTACAATTAGCCATATGCCAAAAGGATTTTTATATGGCTGAAAAAATTTATGTACTCGATACAAACATAATACTTCAAAACGTTCAAAACATCAAAAACCTATCTCAAGATGGTGCTAATTTAGTTGTTATCCCAGAGACTGTTTTAATTGAGCTTGAGGATAAAAAGCGGCTTTTGGATGAGCTTGGCTATCAAGCAAGGGAGTTTGCCCGCTTTATTGCAGAGGCCAAGGTTAAAGAGGTTGATCACACCTCTACTTGTAAGGTCGTTAAGCTCTATCATGGCAATTACCAAATCCACCTTATCACAAAAGATAAATATGAAACCGACATTCAAAGCAACCACATAGCAGAGAGCAATGATAAGCGAATCATTGAGGTTGTTGAAGAGGCGAGAAACTACTATAAGGGACATAAGGTTATATTTGTCTCAATTGATGTGTATGCTCGTATTTTTGGTCTATTTAAAAATATAAAAACAGAATCACTGCACGAAGATAGAGCCGAAGTGCCAAGGCAGCAATTTTTCAAATCTTTAGAGATTGACTCAAAAGAGTTTAGTGCAAAGATGAGCCAGCCAATAACGCAAATTGATCCAGAGTATCGACCCGATAATTTTTGCTACGAATTTTGCTTTGAAGATGGAAATAAAAGTTATGGACTTGTGTGCAATGAGCTTTTGTATCCCATTAGCGATTTAGATTTTAGAGGAATGAAAGTAAAGCCAGTAAATGTGCGTCAAAAGTTTTTTATGAGGGCGATTTTAAGCAATATGTATCAACTATTGGTAATTGATGCAAAAGCAGGTAGCGGTAAAACCCTCATTGCTCTAGCTTCAGCCATGCGCCTTATAGATAAGGGGCAATATGATAAAATCGTTTATGTTAGAAACTCCATTGAAAGTCTTGATAAGGGTGCTGATATTGGGTACTTATCGGGAAATGATGAAAAGTTTCGCATCTACAATATGGCTCTTTATGATACTTTAGAATTTATTGCTAAAAAGAGTTTAAAAAAGAGTGAACACAAAGAAGATGCAGAAGCAGTCAGCTCAAAAATTATTGAACTAACCCAAAAATATCGCATCGAAAAACTCTGGCCAGGAGAGGCAAGGGGTAGGACATTAAGTGATGCTGTTGTGATAATGGATGAGTGGCAAAATAGTTCAGAAAATACTACCCAACTTATCCTCTCAAGGCTTGATAATTCATGTATGGCCATCATTATTGGCTCTAATCGCCAAATTGATAACCCCTATTTAAATAAATACAATAATGGATTAACAAGTCTTTTGAAGCTCACATCCCAAAAACATCCAGAGCTTAATATGTTTGCTATTGATCTGCAAAAAGCGGTTCGTGGCCGCTTTGCAGAATTTAGTGAAAGGGTTTATGAAAACAAGCGCCGTTAGCTTTGATGCGCTCTTTTTAGCCGCTTGATGCCCTCTTTGATTTTTTCAAGACTTGCATGGGAAAAGTTAAGTCGCATTGCGTTTTCGCCACCTTTGCTTGCGTAAAATACAGAGCCAGGAGCGTATGCAACATGCTCTTTGACTGCTTTTTCAAATAGCTCCATAGTGTCTGTTCCATCAGTAAATTTTGCCCATAAGAACATCCCGCCTTTTGGAATATTTACTTCAAGTAAACCTTTAAAATTTTCCTCAATCTCTTTTACCATCAAATCTCGTTTTTGCTTATAAGAGCGGATGAGATTTTTTTTGTGGATTCGCAGAGAATCGTTTTCAAGCAATCGGTAAAAGACCCTTTGGAAAAAGTAGCTGCTTTGCAAATCCATGGCTCCTTTGAGTCTAGCGCAAGCTTCGTATAAAAAAGAGGGTGCGCTAAGCCAGCCCAATCTAAAATCAGGAGCTGCAATTTTTGATGCTGTACCCAAAACAACAGTTCCCTCGCTCCAATATACGCCATAAGAGTATGGCTCGCTTCCTTCATACCGTAAAGCACCATAGGGGTTGTCTTCAATAATGCAAACATCATTCTCTTTTGCTAGTTGGGCAATCTTTTTTCGTTTTTGACCAGAACATGTGATGCCCGATGGATTTTGATAAGTTGGTGTTGTGTAAAAAAACTTAATATTATGTTTTTTAAAGATGGATTTTAACTCATCAATGTTTGGACCATCTTCTTCAAGAGAAACTTCATAAATGTTTGCCCCGCTTGCTTTAAAAAGTTGCAAAGCTGCTAAATATGTGGGTGCTTCTACAACTATATTATCATTTGGATTTAAAAGAGCTCTGCATAAAATATCTAATCCCTGCTGACTTCCTTGTGTGATGAGGATATTTTGAGCATTAGTATTGTATCCTTTTTGATTATATTGACTAGCAATAATCTCTCTTAATGGTAGATATCCAGCCGTTGGTCCGTATTGGAAAATATTGGGACTTTGCTCATCTAAAATCTCTTTTATTGTTGATGATATTGGAGTTAGCGGAAAAAGCAGAGGGTCTGGCAATCCACCTGCAAAAGATATGACTCCGGGTTTTTGAGTAAGTGCTAAAATATTTCTTACAAATGAGTCGCCCGTTGCTTTTGCAGTGTTGGAAAGTTGCATAAAAACTCCTTAGATTAAATTTAGTTTTTTTCTTTGTGTTAAATTATTTTATAAGCATACGCTACTTGATTGTAATAAATTTGTCCAAAAGTGCTAAAAAATTTGTCCAAAAGTGCGAATATGTTACAATAACTTATGCAACAAAAATCAACCCAAGCTTTGCACCAAGAGAAAATAAACGATGCTTTAAACTTTATCCACTCAAACCTTGGCGAACCTTTACATGTAAAAGATATTGCAGCCTATGTTAGTACGTCGCCATACCATTTTAACCGTCTTTTTTGCTCAACGATGGGAGAAACTCTGCATGCTTATGTACGTCGTGCTCGCCTCGAGCTTGCGGCCAATGCACTTTTGTTTAACCCTCAAACTCCAGTTCGTGATATTGCTATGCAAGCTGGGTTTGAATCCCTTTCAAGTTTTACACGAGCATTTAAGATTCATTTTAAAGTTACTCCTGGAAAATGGAGGATGGTTGATAAAAATCAAAAAGATTTCAGTCATACTACGCCTTTACATGTAAAGCCAAGACTAGTGCGCTTTGCCCCTAAAACTTTAGTTTATGTTAGGCATGTTGGATATGATAAAAGCATCAAAACTCCTTGGCTAAAACTTTTAGATTGGGCAAGTTACATGGGGGTTGATAGGAGTGCTCCCATGATTGGAATCCACCATAGTAATCCCCGTTTTGTTCCAAGAAAACAGTGCCATTACGTAGCCTGCTTGGAAGTAGATAAAAAATATTTTCCAAAGGGTGAGATTGGTATTACGAAAATGCCTAGAGTTTTATGTGCAGTCTTTTATTTTGAAGGTAAATATGGAGATCTTTTAGGCCAGATGGATAGTGTATACACACAGTGGCTGCCATATAGGGCTTTGAAGCATTGCCGATGCCCTCTTTTGCAATATACTACCAAAACCATTTTATCCATCCAAGCCAAAGGTATAAGTTAGATTTTTGTGTTCCAGTCAAATATCAATAAAGTACTTTTAAAGATAAGATAAATTTATATGATTTTTTGCTATAATATAATGCCACTAAAAAACAA
>DDHL01000021.1:0-630 GCA_002352945.1 Campylobacteraceae bacterium UBA1877
AAAATCGCCCATGGAGTGGAGTTTATTAAGATGACATTAGCCAAAGCTGGATTGCCCGAGTTTATTGCCTATGGAGTTTTTATTGGCGAGATTATTGCTCCAATATTGCTTATTATTGGTTTAAAAACACGTGCGGCTGCATCTTTGATTATTGCTACTATGTTGATGGTAATTTATCTAGTTCATAGCGATAAGATTTTTGCTCTTGCTAAAACTGGAGCATGGGCGATTGAGTTACCAGCATTTTACATATTTGCCAGCATTGCTATTATTTTGCTTGGCCCTGGTGCTTATAGCGCCGATAAAAAGTAGGAACACTTATGTATAATCCAGAGAATGTAATAAAAGTAACTAAAGGACCTGCAACTGCTGTTTATGCGCTATATGCGCTCTCGTTTGTCTTTGGACTTACTGCGATTATTGGGGTGATAATTGCTCACATCAAGAAAAATGATGCAAAAGGCTCATGGCTGCAAAGTCACTATATTTGGCAAATCCGCAGCTTTTGGTGGGGGTTTTTTTGGGTTGTTGTAGGAGTAGTTTCAAGCTTTATTTTTATAGGGTATGCAGTTTTATTAGCAACTAGCATATGGTTTATTTACAGGATTGTAAAAGGGTGGCTTAGATTAT
>DDHL01000021.1:844-10637 GCA_002352945.1 Campylobacteraceae bacterium UBA1877
CTATCAGAAGATCGACCAGTAGAGTAGTTAAAACTCTTCAAAATATTTACTAACTGCGATGCGGTGACGAGCAAATGTGATACCGCTCCAATTGCTCTTTATCGCATCGTAAGCGTTTTTAGGCTCTTTTTTGGGCTGGTTTGGCAGTAAAATTTCGCTATTTAAACACTCAACCAAAGGCCGCAATGGTTCATAATTTTGAGAATAAAGAATAGAAAATCCCTCATTTAAACTTTGTGCAACAATGTAGACTTGCGAGTTGTCGCGGCCAACTCCTATGATTAAGTCGTGATGCCTATCTAGCGAAAAACTTTTATATGAATCCATCTCAAAGCCAGCTTTCATAATGTCTGGCAGTGTAACAATAAAGATTAAATCATCATCAAGTAAACCCTCTTCAAAGACTAAAAAATTTCCATCACTATCTTTGAAAACCTCTCTTTTTAAATCCAAGGGCCCACCGTGGAATTGTCGTAAAACCTTAGTTAGGGATGCTTGAATATCACACCCTCCAGAGTGGATTGTTTGTGGCTTTACATGTAAAGATATGCTAGCGCATCCCGTTAAAAGTAGCAAAATGGAGCCAAAAATTATACTCTTCATCGTTTGACTCCAAGAATATTTTTTAAAATCCGTTTACTTACTTCAACTCCTGGTTGGTCGTAAGTGTTGATTCCTAACATAATGCCGCAAGTTGAAGTAAGTACTTCGTAATAGTACATTAAATATCCAACATGCCAAGCATCAAGTTTGTCAAGCTCGATTAAATCCGTTGTAATGCCTTCTTGAATGACACTTTGCATTGTAGCCCCACACTGCGCATTTAAAACACTTCCAATGCTAAGTCCATTGCTATAATTTACTTTATCTAAAAATGGAAGTTTGAGGTTTGGAATAGGTGTGCGATCACCCCAGTCTTTAACACGCAAAAAGGTTACAGTTTTATCTTTTGGACCCTCCATAATAAGCTGCAAAAAGGAGTGTTGGTCTACTGAGCCAATCAGTCCAACTGGAGTTAATCCAATGCGGGCAAATCCATGTTTTTTACCCAAAGATTCTGCCCAAAGCTGCGTGTACCAAGCGTTAAATTCTTTAAAGGCATCTCCATACGAGAAGAGCACATTGATACTGGCTTGTTTGTGGATTGCGTAGCGATACGCTTTTTGCAAGATAGCTTCATTTTCAATCTTGTCTACAAAATCATTTTTGCACGCATTTGCTCCCTCGAGGAGTTTATTGGTATCAAATCCAGTTAAAAAGAGCGGCACAAGCCCTACTGCAGAGAGCACTGAAAACCTTCCTCCCACATTTTGTGGAATGTAAAATGAGCTTAGTCCAAATTGGTTTGCAAAACTATCAAGGGGTGAATCTTTGTCTGTAATGACTCCAAAATGATCGGCAAATTTAAAGCTTCCTGGCAAACACCCCATATGAGCCATGACTATTTTAGCAAGGGAGATTGTTTCAATTGTTGAGCCCGATTTAGAAACAATAAAAAAGAAACTCTCATCAAGATTGATTGAATCTAATAGGGCGTGTACACTCCAAGGGTCTAAATTTTCCAGAAAGTGTAGCTGCGCATAGCTTGTATCGCGTTCATGGTGAAGCATTTTAGAAACAGCCTTTGCTCCTAGTGATGAGCCCCCAATGCCAATGACAACAACATTTTTAATTTTTGATAATTTCTCTTTTAAAGTTTTAGCTTTGTCGATTATTTTGTTTCCATATTCTGGCAAATGGTAGTAGCCAACTTCGCCGCTTGCTACTTCTGCATTGAGTCTTGCAGTATAAGCACTAATAAGATCAGTCGAAACTGGTTTGAAATGGAGCGTATTTGTTAACATTTTAAAAGCCTAACCATTTTTCTTAGAATACATATAATTTGTCGCCTCCACAAAACCCTCAATGCTTCCACAATCAAAGCGTCGACCTTGAAATTTATAAGCAAGCACCATCCCTTTTTGGGCTTGAGTAAGTAAGGCATCAGTAATTTGCACTTCGCCATTTTTGCCAGGTTTGGTAGTTTCGATAATATTAAACATGTCAGAGGTTAAAATGTATCTGCCAATAATTGCTAAATTTGATGGAGCATTTTTAGGCTCTGGCTTTTCTACCATGTTTGAAACCATTACAAGATTATCCTCGATAACACTTCCTTCTACAACTCCGTATTTGTGGGTCTCTTCTTGGGGAACTTCCATGACTGCTACAATGGAGCATCGATATTTCTCATACATGCGAACCATTTGCGTCATAACCCCTTGCCCATCTTCATTGACGCACAAATCATCTGCTAAAATAACTCCAAAAGCCTCATCACCAATTAAAGGTCTTCCTTTTAAAATCGCATCTCCAAGTCCTCGCATCTCATTTTGTCTAGCGTAGGTAAAGGTGCACTTATCCATCAATCTTCTAATATCACCTAAAAGCTTCTCTTTGTTTGTGCCTTGGATTTGGTGTTCAAGTTCGTAGCTAATATCAAAATAGTCTTCTAAAGCGCGCTTGCCCCGACCTGTTACCATTGCCATCGTATCCATACCAGCATCAAGAGCTTCTTCAACTGCATAATGAATAAGCGGTTTTGTAAGAATCGGGAGCATCTCTTTTGGCAAAGCTTTTGTGGCAGGAAGAAAACGTGTGCCATAGCCTGCAGCTGGAAAAAGACATTTTTGAATCATTTCTATCCTTTTTATTTATTTTATTTTTATTTTTCTTTAGTCCAATATACGTTCTGAGTGCTATTAATCCATGTTCTAATTCCATAAATAAGTAGAAGAAAAATAATCATGAATAAGCAAAGTGTGACAATTTTTACGAAGGGTAAATTAGATTCCAAATAAGAAGAAAAAATAAACATAAAGAAAAAAACTACAGATGGAGTTAGAAAAGAAATCAAAATAGCAGTTTTGAAGAAAAATATTTTAATTCTAGTTAATTCCAATTTTTTTCCAAAAAATCCTTTTATTTTAGTATTTCTAGAATAGGCTTCCCTGAAAGCAAACCAACCGCTCTCGTTAGTGTCCAACTCTTTTTGCTTTAAATATTTATCAATCATTAATATCGTCAAAGCATGATCTAACCAAAACAAAAATAGTGTAACACTAATGAGAACAATGAGTCCATTAATAAGATATAAAAATAATTCTATTTTTTCTTGTTCAATATCGTTTAAAAAAGTGCTATTAGAATTAATTATTTCCACAAGTATCATTCCAATTTGCACTGCAATACCAACCAAAACAATTTTTATAAAACTAGTCTGTTCCGAACTTCTTCTGTGTCTTTCTTGAGCAAGTAGCGCATACTCGCCTTCAAATAGTAAATCGATATCTGACCGATCGATATTAATTTGTTTCATCCTCATCCTTAAGTATTAAGTCTAAAAAAACACTAGCTGTCCATGTCATCATATCTGAGCCAAGGGGGCTGTTCTTTAAGTAGTCCTCACCGCTTGTTGACGCATAGTATTCACTAAACATTGGCATTTGATACTCTTGCCTAATTAAAGTTTTAATTTTTTGTTCATTATAGCCTTTTGTTTTTAAGGTTTTTCTTTGAGTGTAGATATTGTTCCACATGTCATAGAAATTATTATTAGCTTTTTCTAAATGAATCCATCCAAGAGTAGCAAAACATGAATCCCAAAGCCACCCATGGTGATATTGTTGCTTTGAAGGTGTTGTAAAGTGGTGATTACAACTATTAAACTCCATCATGCTATATGCAAATTCTTTTATTTTGTTTACTGGCTGGTTAAAGTCTTCGCTGATGAGTTTAATAGTTTCTTTTTTTAGTAGTGAATACAATGAAAGATGTTTTTGTGTATAAAATACTTCAATAAAAAACCAATTTATTATTGGCCAAATAGGACCGCGCCAATAGTTATATGGACTAAAAGTTTCCTGATCCATATTTGTGGGAATTAAGGAAATGTTTTTGTCGTTACTATATGCTTTAAAATTTGCAAATAATTCATTTTCTATTTTCAAAGATATATGTTTGCCTAGTATCAAGGGAAAAAAATTATGGATGGTTTTTAGTCGGATAGATTTTTGGGAAACAATATCAAAACAATAGAAACATTTATCCTCATTCAGATACAGGTTATCAACTATTCCACGAAGAGTCAATGTTAGAAATTTGTCTGTTTCTGTTGATATTTTATTATACTCTTTAATTACTATTTGGTGTTGTTTGCATTGATTTAAAATATACTTTAAACTAATCAAAGATTTAATGTAAATAGAGTTAAACACTACATCGATAAAGGCGAATGGAGGCAACTCTTTTGTGCTAATGTTTGCTTTATTGATATAATCCATTAAAAGACCATAAAGTTCATAATCTTTATCTGAAGGCCTTTCTTTTGTGGTTACGTTTTGTGTATCTAGCCTGTTAGTTAATAAATTTTTATAATTTTTTTGAATCAATAGTTTTTTTGCGTTTTCTCCAGCTAGATCAAAAACTGGACTATTGTCCAACCCTGATTCCCAAGGATGGATTATGTATATGCAATTTTTATAATTTCGATTTTCAAATAAATATTTATGATAATTGTGTAATTTTGGAATATATTTGGCTAATTGGGCTAAAAAAAAAGCTTTATTTTTGGATCTTCTAAAGCAGAGTTCAAATGTATAGCCTACCAACGGAGGTTGGGTAATGGAGGATGTTTTGTAATATGGCGATGTATTTAGTCCATTGTGGTTAGCGCTCCATAAATCTGCACCTGGGCTATAGGCTTTTCCTTCTTGCACGTAGCGAATATGGGGCAAAAAACCATCTTTCCATTGTGATTTAAAAATAGAATCAAGCTCTAACAAGGCTCTTTTTTCTCCATAATTCAAAAAATCTGCCATTTTCACTCCTTTAGGGCTATTAAAATATCCATCACATTTGTGCCAGTTGGCCCAGTGATGATAGCGCTTTTTGTTTTTGAAAAAAACTCATAAGCGTTACATGTAAAAAGGTATTCATCTATATCTAGTTGAAGATCTTTAGCTTTTAAAAGTACGTTTTTATCCCCATAAGCTCCAGCAGCAGGGCTATTGCCATCTATCCCATCAGTTCCGGCACTAAGTAGCCCAATGTCTGAATTTGGGTTTAAATGCTTTAAAAAATGAAGAACAACTTGCTGGTTTCTTCCACCTTTGCCGTTGCCTGTGATTTTTACAGTAGGTTCACCGCCATAGAGCAAGCATGTTTTTGGTTTTGATTTTAAAATTTCAAAATAGATTTTAGATGCCACATTTTTGGTTAAACCCTCTTGGCTGCTTGAGACTATTGTTGTGCCATAGCCCAAATCCATCGCCTTCTTAGCTGCTGCTTTTAGAGCAATCTTGTTTGAAGCGATGAGGTAGTGGGGCGGGTTATTGGCTTTTTTGGGTGGTTGAGAGTTTTTTAAATGGGGTAAAATTGATTTGGGAAGGGTTTTTAAAATGGCATCTGAAATAAAAGGTGCATCTGAGGGCAGGCTCATTAGCGGAGCAGAACCAATAGTTTTTAAATCATCTCCAATTACATCTGAAATTACTAAAACAACCCCTTTTGCCCGCGCTACTTTTGCCAAACCTCCGCCTTTAATTTTTGAAATGCGCTTTCTAACCCAGTTTATTGTTGTTATGGGCAGATTATTTGCAAGTAGGATTTGGGTCGTATTTTGCAAATCTTCTAGGCTAATAGCATCTTCTAACTTTTCAATAAGAGCCGAACTTCCGCCCGAGAGAAGATAGATATAAAAATCATCCTCATTTAATTTTTTCATAGCTTCAATGAGTTCATGTCCTGCTTGAAGGCTTTTAGTATCGGGGATGGGGTGGGAGCTTTTTATATGTTTAATTGGTCCAATTTGTCTATTTTCATTTGGGGAGACAATAACTCCTCCAGCAAGCCTATTTTCTAAAATTTCATAAAGAGCTTGAGCCATAGTGTGTGCAGCCTTGCCAGAGCCAAAACAAAATATTCGCTGGTTTGGTTTTAAATGGTAAGTATCATTTTTTACATGTAAAGAGTTATCTTTAAAAGCAATTACTTTGGGTAGAATTTTTGAGGGTAAAACTGCATCCAATCCTGCCCTAAAAATTAAATTGGCATCTTGAGCTAAAGGCACAATACCTCCTTGAGTATCTCTACCCAACCTTTTGGAGCAGGAGAGGGAGCATAGATAGCCTTATTGTAGCTAAAATTTGGTTTGGATGGGTTTGGAATAATGATTGGAATTTGGGCAAATTCAAGCATTGGCAAATCATTTGGGCTATCGCCTAAAGCGATAGTTTGTACCTCATAATCGCATCGACGATAGATTGAGCTTAAAATCCCCATTGCTGCACCCTTATTTGCCCCGCTTCCAAGACAGTGAAAAAATCTGCCGCCCTCAATAATGTTTAGTCCAAAAAGGGCAGCTTCTTCTTTTAAAATTTCAACAAGTTCAGGCTCATCGATAATAAAAGGTTCACTAAATTCACGCTTTTTTGCAAGTTTGGCTTGAGTTAAATCAAGGCTTGTTAGCTCAATGATCGATTGGATATCCATGGTTTTAAAGCCACGAATACCATATTTTTCTTGTACGCTCTCTAAATAAGTAGTAATAAAATCGTACTTTTTGCCTAATACAATGCAGTGCCATCCATCTTTTGGAGGATATGCCAGCAGTTTAAGGTTATCGTAGTTTTGGGGAATATAAAGAGCTGAGCCATTTTCACAGATAAATGGGGCATTGATTTGAAGTTTTTTTTGCCACCAAAGCACTTCAGCTTTTGTTTTACTTGTGGTAAGAATTAGTGGAATATTGCGCTTTTTAAGCTCATCTATAGTTGGCAAAACAGGGGCAAAGTCATAAGTGTGATGGTCTAAAAGTGTGCCATCCATATCTGTAAAAACTAATTTTTTCATGATTCTATTTTACCATGAAGAGTGTTAAAAAAATGGTTAAAAATCCCACAAAATAGCCTAAAAAGCTAGCTTAAATAGAATATTAATAAAAAAAATGGTAAATAATTTCATTTCATGGACGAATTGGCTTTAATAAGGAAAAGTTGTGAAAAATGTTGCTTTGTTTGTTTTGGTTTTGGCGGCAGTTTTTTTAGGAACTCTTGGGGCACATTGGGCTGATAGAAAGATAAATAGCTCCCTAACTCCCCAGTGCAGTGATGAGATGAGTTTAAAAACTTTAGAAAAAATACTCTTTGAGCAGCTACAAAAAAGAGCACAAGAAGATGGTTTAAGCCTAGCGTATAATGTTTTAGATGAAAGCATCATTACAAAGCGTCAGTACCAAACCCTTCCGCGCCATAGTGTTAATGAGTGCATGGCAAGGTATGAGATAGTCTTTGATGCAATTGATGAAAATGGACAAAATATCTTAAATAACCGCTCTAATGGAAAAAGTTTGTATCTAACCTTTGATGCAAAATACTCAATCTCCCTCTCAGATAAAGATAGTAACCAATTTTGGGTTTATGCAGAACACGTTCCAACATCTTTGGAGCTTTATGGAAGGTGGTAGATGAATAAAAGAAGATTTTTACAAAACGCTTATGTTGTAATTGGGGCTCTTTTTGGTACAAAAGAGTTTACGCTTATAAATTTTCTTTTTATATTAGCAATTATCTTTTTAATGGCATGGCTTCCTGATGCTGTGGCAGACTTTTTGCATCTATCCCCACTTGATAAGATATTAATATGTGGCGTAGTGCTTTTGTGCATATGGTTTGTAGTAAAAAAAGCTACAAAAAGAGCCTCGATGAGTTTGGGTGTGGATGTGCAAAAAGCCTCGTCTTTAAAAGGTTTGGTTCTTCTTTTGAGCAAAAGAAATAAAGATGAGCCATATGGGCTTCCTCTTGAGCAGATAACAAGCAATTGGAAGATGCCCCTACTTGCTATTTTGGCCCACAAAGACAGCCTCCAAAGAGTAGTTGTTATTGGATCTAGTGAGAGCATATTGCAAAAAAATGAGTTTATTGAGTTTGTTGGGCACTATATTCCAAACCTTAGTGAAAAAATCACTTTTTTAGAAGAAGATGGCGGAGATTTTATGGATGCACAAAAAGTTTTTGATCTGATTCAAAAGGCTTTTTCCTTGCTAGAGGATGAGAAAATCTCTTCAAAAAATATTGCAATTGATGTTACTGGAGGATCAAAAATAGTCTCAATCGCAGGAGCAATTTTTGCACTGCCAAATGACAAAAAGATTCAATATGTAAGTGGAAATGGGAGCGTGAAATTTTATGATTTATGCTATAAAGAAGAGTTGGCTTATTAGCGTAAATTTTACCTTACATGTAAAAGCTTTTTGATACACTTTTGCATGCAAACAGTAAATAAAATTTTTAGCGCAACATATGAGGTGAAAAAATCCACATTCCATGCCTTTTTAACTCCCTATTTAGAGTTTGAATCCACTTTGGAACTATTAAAAAAAGAGCATCCAAAAGCACGTCACATTGTTTGGGCGTATCGAAGATTAAACGAGTATGCTCAAATTGTTGAAAACCAAACAGATGATGGTGAGCCAAAAGGCACGTCAGGACCTCCGGTTTTAAATGTGCTTCGCGGAGCAGATTTGGTTGAGGTAAGTGCTCTTGTAGTTCGCTATTTTGGAGGAATTAAGCTAGGAACGGGCGGTTTAGTCAGGGCGTATTCAAGTGCAATAAATAGCGCAATTGCCCAAGCAGATTTAATTAAATTTGAACAAAAAGATCCACTAAATTTTTTTACTCCCTACAACTTAGTGCAAAGGATTGAATATATCATCCAAAAAAATGGTTTTGAGGTTTTAAGTCGAGATTTTAAAGCTAATGGGGTTGATTGGAAGCTATTACTAAGCAAGCCCCAAGCCAGCGATTTTAAAAGAGTAGCTCAAGGCCTGGAGCTTGAAGGCTTAATTTGGTTATAGTTCGATTATTTCAGCCTCAATTATAAGTTTTACTTCATCTCCTACAACAAGGCCACCAGTTTCTAAGGCTCTATTCCATGTTAAGCCAAAATCTTTTCTATTTATCATGCCTTCTAGTGTAAAGCCAACGCGCTCGTTGCCTTGCATATCTTTAATGATTCCATTAATGGTTGTTTGCAGCTCAACAGGGCGTGTTACATCTTTTATAGTCAAATCACCCTTCATGATACCACTTTTTGCATCATAAGAGCTCATCTTAAAATCAATTGTAGGATACTTAGCTACTTCAAAAAAGTCTGCACTTTTTAGGTGGCCATCACGCTTAGCATTAGCTGTATCCACAGAATTTGCCTTAATGCGTGCTTCGATGGCTGTAAAAGTTTTAGATGCAGGGTCAAAAGTGATGTCGGCTTCGTAATCTTTGAAGCTACCTTTAACAGTTGAAATCATCATATGTTTAACACTAAACCCAACACTGGTATGGGATGAGTCTAAAACATACTCCTTTGCAAAAGAGCTGCTTGTAAAAAGACCTAGCGTGAGCAGTAGTGATACTAAAAGTTTCATGCGATTTCCTTTTTGATAAATTTTATCAATTATAAAGGTAATCATCTTAAAACTTAGAGAAAAAGTATGATTAGTAAAACTCTTTAAGCAAAACCAAATTGTAAGGCTACGCCATAGCACATGCTTGCAGCAATTCCAGCTATTGCTCCAGCTACGACATCATCACCCATCACTCCCAAACCCCCTTTGACTTTAGCATCAATTCTTCCAATAACTGAGGGTTTCCATATATCAAATAAGCGAAAAAGTGCAACACTCGCAATCCACAATATCCAAGTGTGTTGATTAAAATCTACGCTTGAGCTTCCTTCAATTTGGGTAACTCCTAAAGAG
>DDHL01000045.1:0-4668 GCA_002352945.1 Campylobacteraceae bacterium UBA1877
TTGTTTTTTAGTGGCATTATATTTTAGACTATTTAGAAGATGGGGATTTAATTATTGCTCCAGGCGATAGACCTGAAATTATGCTAGCAACCATTGCGGCAAACTACTCTAAAAGTTTTCCAACCATTGCAGGGATTGTACTTACTGGCGGCTTTCAGCCAAAAAGCAACACTCTATCTTTGATTGAGGGGATTGACAATTTCTCACTTCCTGTATTGATAAGTCCAAAAGATACCTTTACAACCGCCCTTGAGGTAGATAGAGTTCCAGCACGCATCAAGCCCGAGAGTAAACGTAAAATTGCTTTAGCTATGGGGCTTTTTGACTCAAATGTAGATAAAAAAAGAATTCAAGAGGAGATTTTAACCACAACCTCTTCAGCATTAACACCAATAATGTTTGAATATAGTCTTTTTGAAAAGGCTCGTCAAGATAAAAAGACTATTGTATTGCCAGAAAGCTCAGATGATAGAGTATTAAGAGCTGCGGAAATTTTACTAAGAAGAGATGTGGTAAATCTTATTTTGCTTGGCAACGAAAAAGAGGTGATGCACCATGCTACAACTTTAGGATTGGATTTAACAGGAATAAAAATAGTCGACCCAACCAATTCAAAACTTACAGATGAGTTTGTAAAAGTATTTTATGAACTTAGAAAACCAAAAGGATTGAAACTTGCTGCAGCCCAAGATGCTATGGTAAGCCCCACTTACTTTGCTACGATGATGGTCTATTTGGGCTATGCAGACGGAATGGTCTCTGGAGCTATAAATACCACAGCAGATACTATCCGCCCTGCCCTTCAAACCATCAAAACAAAACCAGGTATCAATGTGGTCTCAAGCGTCTTTTTTATGTGTCTTGAAACACGAGTTTTAGTATATGGAGATTGTGCGGTCAACCAAGACCCCAGCGCAGATGAGCTAGCCCAAATTGCTATATCTTCAGCCCAAACCGCAAAGGCTTTTGGTATTGAACCTAGAGTTGCAATGCTCTCATACTCAACAGGCAACTCTGGAAGTGGCAATGAGGTTGAAAAGGTGCGAGAAGCAACTAAAAAAGCTAAAGCCTTATGTCCAGATTTACTCATTGAAGGGCCTATTCAATATGATGCAGCTATTGATCCAAATGTGGCTAAAACAAAACTTCCAAATTCAAAGGTTGCAGGAAAGGCAACAGTATTTATCTTTCCAGATTTAAATACCGGAAACAATACCTACAAGGCTGTACAGCGCTCTTCTGGGGCTTTAGCTATTGGACCAGTGTTGCAAGGATTAAAAAAGCCCATTAACGATTTAAGCAGGGGCTGCTTGGTTGAAGATATTGTCAATACAGTTGCGATCACAGCTATTCAGGCGCAAGGAGAATAGATGAAAATCTTAGTTTTAAACTCGGGAAGCTCTTCTTTAAAATTTCAACTTTTTCATATGGATGATTCTAAAAAATTGGCTACTGGAATAGTTGAGGAGATTGGAAGTGAGGTATCAAACATTAAACTCAAAACCTTTGAAAATAAGGTTTTTGGCCACACGCTAAAAATCCCAAATCATGGAGCTGCTTTTGAATTTATGCGAGAACTCTTAAAAGAGTCTGGAATTTTACCCTCTCTAAAAGAGCTTGATGCAATTGGACACAGAGTTGTGCATGGTGGTGAAAAATTTTATGAGCCAGTTATTATTGACGAGGGTGTTATTGAGGGTATTCGAGAAATCTCTCATCTAGCACCTCTTCATAACTTAGCACACCTTGATGGAATTGAATCAGCAATTTCTCAAAGCAAAAATGTCCCTCATGTGGTGGTTTTTGACACAGCCTACCACAGAAGCATGCCTCAGCACGCTTACATGTATGCTCTTCCATATAAATTTTATGAAACTTTGGGTGTAAGGCGCTACGGATTTCACGGAACATCTCACTACTATGTGTCTAAAACAACTGCGAGGCATCTTGGTATTGATTATAAAGATTTTAATGCAATATCTTTGCATCTTGGAAATGGAGCAAGTGTAACTGCCATACAAGGAGGAAAGAGTGTTGATACCTCCATGGGGTTATCTCCGCTTGAAGGGCTTATAATGGGTACTAGAAGTGGCGATATTGATCCTGCAATTTTATTTTATCTCCATAGACAAAAAGGCTATTCAATTGAAGAGCTTGATACGCTGCTTAACAAAGAGAGCGGACTAAAAGGAATTTGCGGCCAAAGCGATATGCGAACGGTTGCTTTGATGCGAGAAGATGGGGATGAAAAAGCTAAGCTCGCTTATGAAATGTTTGCATATAGGATTAGAAAATATATTGGTGCTTACTATGCTATTTTAGGAAGAGTTGATGCAATAATTTTTACTGGTGGAATTGGGGAGAATGATTCTACTTTGCGCCAATTAGTTTGTCAAAATTTACAAAATTTAGTCATAGAGTTAAGCAAAAGCTCAAATGATAACTGTTGCAGTGGTATTGCACAAATTAGTACCCCAGAAAGCAAAGTAAAAATTATGGTAACACCCACAAATGAAGAGCTTGAGATTGCAAAGCAAACCCAAGCAATCCTAGCTAAACATAGCTAGGGGCATCATTTGAAAAAAGGATCAAATCCCCCGAAGCAGTCTCTTTTGCTAGAAGCTCTTCTAGGCGGGATTTATCCTTTAGTAGATGTACCTTTGGTTTTTTAAGCCATTTTAATAAGGCTTGGGCATTTGCACTTGCAGTGATAATGACAATATCAAAAACTTCATTCATCACCTTTGCCAATGCTTCATTTTCCTCTTTAGTACTCTCCACAATTCCTGGAGTGACAAGAACCTTTCTTCCATTATGCAAATTGGCAAGCCGATATGAAGCCTCCATGCCTTGACGATTACCATTGAAGCTATCATCTAAGATAAATTTCCCCCCAGCTTCCATTGGCTCAAGCCTGTGAGGGACTGGTTTTAAACTACTAATAGCTTCTTGAATTGATTGAACGTCCATTCCAAAAAAGCGAGCAACATGTATACAAGCTAAAAGGTTTTGGGCGTGAAAATCTCCCAAAAGCGCTGTTTGAAACCAATACTCTTTATTATCTAGCACAACTTTAAATCGAGTTCCTTCCAGCGTAGCTTGAATCTCCTTTATCTCATCTCCAAAAAGCTTTATGCCATTTGAAGGCTTAGAATTTGTGCTTACATGTATAAAAGCTTGCTCTAGCTTAGGTGAGCTAATTAGCTCCATTTTGGTATTGCGTATATTTTCAAGGGTTTTAAAATACTCAATATGCTGAGGTCCAATTTGTCCAACCACAACGACATGGGGCTCTAAAAATTGAGCAATCTTTTCAATATCGCCCCGCTCTCTTGCGCCAGCTTCGGCTATATAGATTTGGGCATCTTTTGGCAAGGATTGATTTACATCTTTAACAAGCCCGCCTAAAGTATTTACGCTTCTTGGAGTATGGTAGCAGTTAAACTTTTGTGAAAGGATATGATAAAGGAAATTTTTAATACTAGTTTTTCCATAACTTGCCGTTATTGCAATAATTTTTAAATCTCTATTTTTACGCAAAACCTCTTTTGCATCATTATAAAACCCACGAAATAGAATTTTTTCATACATATTGCTCAAAAGTATCGAAGCAACGATAGGTAAAATGAGTCCAAAATTGACACACTTTGGGCTAATGAGGCATAAGGTGTCTTGAAAAATGAGAGCAAAGATTAAAAAACCAAAAAATCTCTTTACTCTTGGGGTAAAAACAAGGGGCTTATCAAGCTTCCTTGCCCATACAACCAGCCATGGAAGATATGCAAAATAGAGGTAAATCAAGCTCCAAATACCCGCTAAATAGTAAACCATTATTGGAACAATGAAAAAAAGAAAATGCCATTGGGGTTTATAAAAGTGAAATAAAACGCGTTGGATTTTGTAGCTATACCACTGCATTGTGGTCATCAAATAGTACCCAAGCGCGATAGATAAAATAAGGTGAGAAATTACTTCAAGAGCAGTTAACATACACCCTCCTCAAGGGTTTTTGCAATAAAATCCGAATGGATTAAAAAGAAAAAATGATCACCCCTAAGAGGAAAAAAGTGACTATTTTTGATTAGATGGTGGATTTTTTCACCGCTTTTTAATGGAGTTGCCTTATCCTCTTCGCCCCAAAAAATGTAAGCTTTTCCTTTAAAAGAGGCAAACTCTTTGCTCATATCTTCGTTGACAACCATTTTAAAAGTTTCATACATTTGCAAACTCATATTAGCAACATCTTTGGAAGCAAAAAATTTATACAAAAATCCAAATCCAATCTTTTTTAAAAATTTAAAAAGTGCAATTTTTACTTTTACATAAAGGGGTTTAGCAGGAACAATGCCAGCACTACTAAGCAGGACTAAAACCGGAGGATTTAAAAGAGTTGCAATCTTTCCTCCAAAAGAGTGGCCAATGATAACTTGAGGTTTTACATGTAAAGCCTCACACCAAGCTTTAATTACCTTAGCATAGCCATAACTATCCATTGGAACATCCAGACTTGATTCTCCAAAACCTGGCAAATCTATGTAGTAGTGACAAAACGAGGGAAGCTTTTTGGCAAAAAATTTACTCATTATAAAACGGTTTGCTCCCCAGCCATGAAGGATTAAAATAGCAGGTTTTTTTGAATCCCCGTAGCGCTCATACCCAATTTTAAAC
>DDHL01000045.1:4870-8029 GCA_002352945.1 Campylobacteraceae bacterium UBA1877
TTGATTGTTTACATGTAAAGTACGGATTGCCATTTAGATTCGCTTTGTTTTTGCATAAATTCGTTCTAAAATTTCAACAGCTTCTTGCATCCGTTCATATTCGTGGATATTTAAAAGAACTGCTTCAAATTTATTATTTTTTACTATTACAGCCCGCTTCTTTTTACCACTGCTCACATCTGAGACTATGGAGCTAAAGTGTCGAACCATTTGGGTAGCTGTGTAGATTTCATCCGTTGAGTAGGCAGCCACGTCTTGTCCTTTATGTAAAATTTTATGTAAAATTTTAGCGTGGTTTGCCTTAGCGGTAGCTTGCCTTTCCTTTAGCTTGGCGAATTGAGTTAATATAGTTGTACTCTACATTGATTTTTCGCTCTTTTGGCAAAGCTTTTAAAAGCCTTGGAATAAGAGCATTAAAATCACTAAAAAGATAATGAGCCAAACTTCCAGGACATGGATTAATCTCATTTAATAAGATTTTATCATCAATTACAAAAAAATCGCATCTTACTAAAGCGCCTTCAAACATAGGCTTATAAAGGGCGCTAAAAGCTTCGTAAAGCCCATTTTTTAACTCATCAGAAATTTTAGCCTCTTGTACTTGGCCACTTCTTGAAAAGTCTAAATACTTTTTATCAAAATCGAGCAACTCCTTTTTTTGAGGAGCTTCAACAATTGAAAATTCCATCCCATTAGCACTTAAACACCCAGCCAAATTGTACTCTTTAACTGCGCTAATAAATGGCTCAACTATAACCTTATTATCAAATGCAAAAGCTACATCAAGAGCATATTCAAGATCTTCTTTGCTGCGAACAATGCTAACTCCAATAGAGCTTCCTAGGTGATCTGGTTTTACAATTAGGGGATATGAGAGTTTTTTAAGTAATCTTTGATCTGGAGTAAGAGTTTCAAAAGGAAGGGTCTCTATTTTAGCACTAGAGGCTAGAGCTTTGGTTAAAGTTTTGCTATAACTTAACACACTAGCTTCAATTCGAGGACCGATAAAAGGGATATTAAAAAATTCAAATAAACTGGCAATTTTCCCATCTTCGCCATCAGCCCCATGAATGAGGTTGACCACCGCATCAAAATCAAGCTTTTTACTTTTTCCTAAAAACCCATGAAATACAAACCCATCTTTTTCCAAATATAAGAGTCGATCTTTACGATAATCCCCATTTGCAAAATGGCTTGCTTTCATCGATTTTTCTGGAATTTGATAAAAATTCCTATCTTTATCACAAAAGATAAATTCAAGTTTACATGTAAGAACTGTTTTTAAAGTAATAGCACTTACAATACTAATTTCATGTTCATAGCTTTGGCCACCAAATAGAAGAGCTAAAGTCACAAATTTTCCTTCGATTACGTAAGTTTTTTCAAAGCCTCTTTAACCAATGAGGCAGTATCGGTTTGCGTACAAGTTGATAGTACTTTTTGAATCTTATCTTTTTTAAAGCCCAAGCTCTCCAGCGCAAGCTGGGCTTCGTGGTGACTCGAATCAACTTGCAAAGAGGTTTCAAGAGTAAAGTCACTTAATTCAACTAAGATTCGCTTAGCACTCTTTGGTCCAATACCTGGAACCGCTTTAAAAGCGTCTGCATTTCCATGAAGCAAGGCAGATGCAAACCCTTTTGGAGTAAGGGTTGAACAGACTGCCATTGCAGTTGATGGGCCAATGCCGCTTAACTTTATGAGCGTTTCAAACATGCGCTGTTCGTCCGAGTTTAAAAAACCAAAAAGCAAATGAGCATCTTCTCGAATAATTTGAGTTATAAGAAGATTTACCTCTTGAGATTTTTTTAATTCACCGCTAGTATACAAAGAGACTCCAACTTTATAGGTAATCCCGCTTTGTAGTTGAAGGTGTACAAAAGTGGGCTCTTTGTGAACAATAGTACCTTGTAATCCAACTATCACTTCACATACTCATTAGAAAGATTGATTTTGTAGCCTCCATCGGCAGATTCGATTAGGGTTATAACTTTAGACATTTCATTCTCTTTTGTTGCATGTTGAATCTCAATTGCTGGTGAGATAAGTCGAAATTTTATCTCATTATACTCTTTCCATGGTGAATGGTTAATAATTTTAGCAGCAAAAATCTTAGATTGAAGATTATTTAGCTCCTCTTTAAAATCGTTGAGCTGAAATTTTGTATCTTTTAAATTTTTTAAAAGCAGGTTGTACTCATTGACTAACTGCTGGTAATCTCTTAGCTTTGCCATAAAAGTTGCTGGCGGTTTTGTGCCCTCTTCTTTTAATTCGGCAATCTTTTCTTTAACCATCTCGATAGGTCTTTTATTTTTTTCAATGAGTATCTTTTTATTTTCTAACTGTTTTGGCAATTTCTCAAGCAGTTTCCTAGTTTGCTCAATCTTGTCTTTTAATTTTTCAGACTCTTCTTTAAAAACCCCCGTGCTGGCTGGATCAATTATTAATTTATTATTTGAGCCTTTTAAGTTTTTAATCTCAATTAGCTGAGTTGCTGTAATAGAAGCATTAGAAAAAAGAGAGTCAATATGAATCTCTCTAGCTACAATTTCACCGCCTATCATAGATTCAACATGCACTACATCACCATTGACATGTCCGCCCTCAAGTCTTTTTATTTTAACCTCTTGGGCTTCAATTGAGCCTCTATGGACAGTAATTGAAGCTTTTTGGGCCCAGATAGTTGATGTTTTATGAGTTTGGCCACCAATCGCAACTGTTTTAGCACGAATAGTTGCTTGAGCTCCTACATTTCCTTCCATATTAAGCTCGGTGCTCTCAACGCTCATACCAGTACCGATGGCGTCTTTCAGAGCATCGCTCTCTTTAATATTAATTTTTACATTTTGATCAATTCCAGTTTCAATAGAGCCTGTAGTTTTAAAATTGATCTCTCCAATCTCCATCTCTTCTTGAATATCATATGTGTTGCCGTCATTTTTTACATAACCGCTGCATTTTGCTATGTAGCGAATAGATTTATCATCCTCTTTTTTTATAATATTTTCTGAAACCTTAATATCTTGCTCATGCAAAACCTTTGGCTCTCTTACTCCAATGTAAACGCCCCTACACGTTTTGCCAGCAGAGCCCTCTTGGGGCTTAATATACTCTAATACTATCTCGCCTTCACTGACTGATTGCAAATAGCCTCGTCTTGAT
>DDHL01000003.1 GCA_002352945.1 Campylobacteraceae bacterium UBA1877
ATAGAGATTAAAACTGCTTAAGATTATTGCATTTGGAGTATCATCGATGATAATGTCAACGCCCAAAAGCATTTCAAGCGTTTTAATGTTTCGCCCTTCTTTACCGATGATTCGGCCTTTTAGCTCATCATCTTTAATGTTTACAACATTTATAAGACGCTCTGCTGCAAAATCTCCCGCATAGCGAGATGTGGCTTGCGCTAAAATGTAATTTACCCGGCGTTTAGCATCTTGCTTTGCCTCTTCTTCATAGCGCCTTACGATATGAGCAATATCGGCACGAGATTTCTCTTCTACTTTTCTAAGAATAATCTCTTTTGCCTCCTCTTCGGTTAAGCCAGCAGAGCGCTCAAGCACATTTAACGCCTCTTTGACCTTTTCATGATACTCTTGGCGCAAGCTTTCACCCTCTTCAAAAAGAGCTTCGGCCTCTTTTTTTTGCTTTTGGATTTCAGCAATTTGAGCATCAATCTTTTTAGCTTCTTGAGCAACAACCGCTTCTTTTTTTTCAAGCTCCATCATTTTTGCTGTGTGCTCTTTTGTTAAGGTTGAGAGTTGCTCTTCGTAATGTTTTTTTGCCGCAAGCTCAGCCTCTTGGACTTTGATATTGGCGTTTTTAAGGATGATTTCTGCTTCATACTCAATGGCCTTAGCCTTTGCTTTGGCCTGTTCTAAAAATATATTGTAATTGGCATCATTAATTTTTTTAGCAACAAGGTACCCCGCCGCACCGCTTATTAAGGCTACGCCTCCTATGATCGTAATTTCTAATACCATGATTTCCTCTTCGTTTTATAATATCATTTGGGGTTATATAAATGTCAGCTTGTATGTCATGGGATAATCCCAAAAAATGCTCTGAAAAGCATGTAACACGTTGTACGAAAATAACATAAGGCAGACATTTTAAGGATGCAAAAAACCTATCGTACATCCCTTTGCCGTGACCGATACGCCGTAATTTTCCATCGACCCCAACCACAGGAACAACGGCAATATCGATAAAAGAAACTCTCGCTAAAGAATTCATAGGCTCTAAAATGGAAAATTTCTTCTTATATAAAGGCAATCTGAATTTTACCACTTTGAAACTGACACCTTCCATAAATGGCACAAGCACACGATTGCGGCGCCGAAGGGTTCGCAAGAGTTTATCCACTCTTACTTCATCTTTCAAAGGTAAATAAAGTAAAATTGTTTTTCCTCTAACAGATCCTAAAATTTTTCGCAAAGAGTCCAAAACTTGGGCATCTCTGGCGATTTTATTATAGGATGCGTTTTTAATTTTACGTTTACATTCTGCTCTAAAAGCTTCTTTTGTCATCTTGGTAATTGTCTCACTTGTACTATTTTTAAGGCACTTTTATCTATAATCCATAACCTTTACATGTAAAGGATTGTAACACATAAGGATAGATATAATGCTGATACGGATTTTTGGTTTGATAATTGCTATGGTTTTTTTAGCTGGCTGCGGCAATGAAAACACAACACTCAAAGAGAGTGCAGATGAAGCAAAGGTTGAGCAAAAAGAGGAGCTAAAGCTACAAACTCTTGAAAATGTGCAAATCGCAGTAAATCAAACTGATGAGGGCTTAAAGCTTGAAGGCTATGAGGACAAGGTTGTTTTGCTAAACTTTTTTGCCACATGGTGTCCGCCTTGCAAGGCTGAGATTCCACACTTTAACTCATTGCAGTCAGCTTACGGGGATGATTTGGCCATTGTTAGTTTAGCCCTAGAAGATAAGCCAGTTGATGAGCTAAAAGCTTTTAAAGAGTTTTATGCCATAAACTACACAATCACTTACGGAGAGGCAAATTACGCTCTAGCTGAAGCTTTAGGCGGCGTGCAGACGATCCCTTATACAATTTTATATGATAAAAATGGAAATTACGCCACGCACTATCAAGGAGCGGTTCCAGAGGAGATGATAGAAGCTGACATTAAAAAGGTGCTAGCAAAATGATTGGAATCTTCAAACAAGGTCTTTCTAAAACCCTTGAAGCTATTAAATCGGTCGCTCCAAAGCCTCAAGAAAAAATTAGCAAAGAGCTGCTTGAAGAAGTTTTGCTTGAAGCGGATGTGGATTATGAACTAGTTGAAGAGATACTTTACTACTTACCGCCTCAAAAAATGGTAAATAGAGCTGATGTAAGGCGGGTACTAGGCGCATACTTCATCTATGAAACAAAAGAGATTACTACTCAAAATCCCCCTTTTGTAGAGCTTGTTTTAGGAGTAAACGGGGCTGGCAAAACAACAACCATTGCAAAATTGGCTTACAGTTATAAAGAGGCTGGAAAATCTGTGATTTTAGGCGCGTCTGATACTTTTAGAGCTGCAGCAGTTGAGCAGTTAAAGCGCTGGAGCGAGAAGATTGATGTGCCAATTGTGGCAACAAAACAAGGTCACGACCCATCAGCTGTTGCTTTTGATACTATAAGTTCAGCAAAGGCTAAAAAGATTGATAATGTGATAATTGATACTGCCGGAAGGTTGCAAAACCAAACAAACCTTGTAAATGAGCTTAAAAAAATCACTCGTATTTGCAACAAAGCCCACGAGGGGGCGCCTCACCGAAAAATACTAGTAATTGATGGAACCCAAGGAAATAGCGCCATCGCTCAAGCTAAGGCATTTCATGAGCTTGTTGGAATTGATGGGATTATCATCACAAAACTTGACGGAACCGCTAAAGGTGGAGCGCTTTTTGGGATTGCAAAAGCTTTGGAACTTCCGATACTTTATGTAGGCGTCGGAGAGAGCGAGAAGGATTTGATTTCGTTTGATGCTAAGGCTTATGTGGAAGATTTGCTTGATGCAATTTTTATAAGTGACGAAGATAAAGATGGCTAAAAAAAAGGTTCTTTTTGAGTGTCAAGCCTGCGGGTTTCAGAATGCAAAATGGCTAGGAAAGTGTCCAAATTGTGGCGCTTGGGATAGTTTTTTGGAGCTTAATGATACGCAAATTGCAGTTTTAAAAGAGACTCAAAACACTCAAAAAAGCTCAAGCGAAGCAGTTCCTATCACTGAAGTTGCTATTGAAACGATTAGCCGCTTTAGCTCGGGCGATGATGAGCTTGATTTGGTCCTTGGTGGAGGGATTGTACCTGGCGGGCTAACTCTTATTGGCGGAAGTCCTGGAGTTGGAAAATCCACACTTCTTTTAAAAATTGGTGGAAATTTAGCAAAACTCAATAAAAAGGTTTTGTATGTTAGCGGCGAAGAGTCTTCTGGGCAGATAAAACTGCGAGCAAACAGGCTTGAATGCGCTCATGAAAACCTTTATCTTTTACCTGAAATTAACTTGCAATCCATCCTTGGAGCTTTACATGTAAAAGATTATGACGTGCTTA
>DDHL01000008.1:0-249 GCA_002352945.1 Campylobacteraceae bacterium UBA1877
ATGTATAAAATAGCCCCAATTTGTCCAAAAGGAGGAGTAAAAATTGAAAAACTAAAGAGCTCTTCTTGTAAAGATCCTTTTAATGATGCAAGTGTGCAAAGCCAGTAAGTTAAGCTAGCAATAATAGCTGTAAGAATATATCTTAGAAGGGCTGGCTTTCCAAGTAGCCCCTTTTCATTCATGAGCCCTAGGATTAAAAAACTAAATGGAACCATAAGACTAAGTGCATAAGGAATGTTTTGTGGGATT
>DDHL01000008.1:496-884 GCA_002352945.1 Campylobacteraceae bacterium UBA1877
CCTGCCATAAATTTTTTATGATAAAAAGGCTTTGGAAAAAGAGGAGCAAAAATGAGAGAAATACAACCTTGCCTCTTTTAAAATGGATACCAACTAAAAAGCTAATGAGTGGCCCTACAACAGAAAAAAGATCCAATTGGCTTAGTAACTCTGGGCTAAAGCGGGACTTTACTAATGTAAGCAAAGCTAAAATAACAATTAAAATTGTACTTAAAAAAGTCAAAGAAGCTTGCGGATTCATGGTAGCCTTTTTTGAGTTTTGGGCGATTATAGCAAGCAAAGGTAAAGATTATGCTAAAATGCGCCAAAAACTAAAGGATTGTAATGGTTAATGTGCGAAATATTACTATGCGCTTTGGCTCCCAGTTGCTGTTTGAAGATATCTCCT
>DDHL01000008.1:1085-9493 GCA_002352945.1 Campylobacteraceae bacterium UBA1877
TCTCCTTGACCTTAGATAGCGGAAAGCGGTACGGACTTATTGGCGCAAATGGTGCAGGAAAAAGCACATTTATGAAAATATTATCTCACGAAATTGAACCAACAAGCGGGCATGTAAGCATTGATGATGGATTGCGTGTTGGGGTGTTGAGCCAAAATCAATACGCATATGAAGAGTTTAGCTTAAAAGATGCAGTTTTATATGGAAATAGACGTCTTTATGAGGCTCAAAAGGAAAAAGAGCGCCTCTATGAAACAGGGGATTTAAGCGATGATAAAATCAATGAGCGATTAGCCGAGCTTGAAATAATATGCGCCGAAGAGGACCCAACTTATGAGAGTGATGTGCAGATTGAAAAGATTTTAGAATCTTTGGGTTTTCCCTCCCATACCCATGATCAATTGATGAAAACCCTAACGAGCGCAGAAAAGTTTAAAATCCTTTTGGCCCAAGTTCTTTTTCCGCGCCCTGATGTACTTTTTTTAGATGAGCCAACAAACAACCTTGATTTAAATGCCATTGCATGGCTTGAAGAGCAGTTAAAGCGTCATGAGGGAACCTTGGTTGTTATTTCTCACGACCGCCACTTTTTAAATGCGGTTTGTACCCATATTTTAGATGTGGATTTTAAAAAGATTCGAGAATTTACGGGAAATTATGATGATTGGTATATCGCTTCAACGCTTATGCAAAAGCAACAAGAGATGGAGCGCAATAAGAAATTAAAAGAGAAAGAAGAACTTGAAAACTTTATTCGTCGTTTTTCTGCAAATGCTTCAAAAGCAAGGCAGGCAACAAGTCGGCAAAAACAGTTAGAAAAGCTTGATATTGGCCAGCTGCAAGTTTCTACAAGGCGAGATCCTAGTATCCAGTTTAAACGCAATCGTGACATTGGCAATGAGATTTTAGAAGTTAGAGATATTTCAAAATCTTACGGGGATGTAAAGATTTTCGAAAAGATTAGCTTTAAAGTTGAAAAAGCAGACAAGATTGCTTTAATTGGACCAAATGGCGTTGGAAAAACAACTCTTTGCCGTCTTTTAATGCAAGAGTTAAGCCCCGATAGTGGAGAAATTTTTTGGGGAGCAACGATTGAGCCATCTTACTTTCCTCAAAATACAACAGAGATAATAACCGGTGATTTGCCACTTTTTGAGTGGTTACGCCAGTTTGATAAAAAACAGGATTTAGATGAGGTAAGAAAGTGTTTAGGAAGGATGCTTTTTTCGGGTGAAGAGCAAAAAAAGAGTGTTAAAGATATTAGCGGTGGAGAGAAGCACCGTATGATGCTCTCAAAAATGATGCTCCAAAGGGGAAACTTTTTACTTTTAGATGAACCCAATAACCATCTTGATTTAGAGGCGATTATCGCTCTTGGAGAAGCCCTTTATAGATTTGATGGAAATGTTATTTGCGTTACGCATGATAGGGAATTAATTGATGCTTTTGCAAATAGAATTTTATATATTAATGAGTCTGGAGAGCTTGAAGATTTTAGGGGTGATTATGAGCAGTTTTGTGAGCTAAAAAATTAGCTTGCAAATAAGGCTAGCATTTAGCGTAAAAAAGGTTACTTCAAAAGCTAAGAGGTTTTTTCTTCCTCTTGGCTTGCTGGCTCAAGCCAAACTTCTTCTTCATTGATATTCTCTTTTTTTTCTTGAACCCAATCTTCATCTTGTCTAGGGTCAAATTCAGCTAAAATGGTGCTTGAAGTTGTTGGTACACTCACAAATACACTTCGCTCATCAAAAGGAACCCTGTCTTTTGTGAGGGCGTAAATTGCCAAAGCGAGGCTAACACATGCGAAAAATAAAAATATAGATTCATTTCCAAATAGATTCATAAATGGACCAATAATGGCCGGAGCAACAAAGGAGCCAATCCCGTAAGTCATTAGTAGTGCCCTGCTGATTTCAACTGCGTTTGCATTCTCATCTGTTGTATCATTTCCTCTGGCTAAACTTAATGGGTAAATTGCAAAAATAGAGATACCTAAGATAAAGACACTCATGTACAAAATATGAATATCCTCTCCTAGAAACCACAATAGCATTGAAGCTATGGCACCAATAATGGCAACAGCAAAAATGGCAATTTTTCGCCCAAGTCTATCTGAAATCCAGCCAATTGGCCACTGGGCAATCAAAGCTCCAAAAAGGGCAGTGCTCATAAATATTGAAATAAACTCATTTGAAAATCCAGCCGCTTTTGCATAAACTGGAGCCATTGTAAAAAAGCCACCCACCAGCAATCCACCAGCAAAGCTTGAAACAATGGCAAGTTTGGCAATACCATAAAGTTTAGGAATGCTCATTGTCTTAACATTTTCAACTTTTGGTTCGCTAATTTTAGTCATGGAGATTGGAATAAGAGATATTGAAACAAACATTGCAGCTAAAATAAAAAGCAATGAGCCGTTGTGATCTGGAATATTTAGCAGCAATTGTCCGCCACTTATAGAAAGATAGAAAATAACTGTATAGATTGAAAGAACCTGACTTCTATGGGTGCTTGTTGTTTTTTCGTTTATCCAGCTCTCAATAATTAAAAGAAGACTATAAAGGCTATACCCAGAGAGCATTCTAAAAAATCCCCAAATAAAGACTGAATCTGTTAATGTGTGTCCAAGAGATGCAAAGGTTAAAAGTGCGGCAAAAACACTAAAACTTCTAATGTGTCCAACGGTTGAAATGATTTTAATGGCCGTTAAAAGCGAAAAGACTCCACCGAGGAAAAAGCTTGCATTAACAAGTCCAATAAGAGTAGAAGATGCGCCAAAAGCTTGGAGTTTAATCCCAACTAAGCTCATTAGCAATCCATAGCCTACACACAAAAGCGCTATTGCAAAAAAGAGCGAACTTATTGGCAGGACAATGGAGCGCATGTGGTTTCCTTATGTGTGTATCGGCGAATTGTATTAAGAAATCTGCAAAAAATCAACCAGTGTCTAAAGCGGCCTATTTTAGGGAAGTTTGTAAACTTTTTTTTAAAAAGATCAAAACTATTTTTTTCATTTTTATAGTTTTTACATGTAAAGCTTTTGTAATTTTGCATTGGCAATCAGGGCAGTGAAAATAGAGTCTAATTTGATTATCAATTTTTTAAAATTTTGACAAACAATTGTTAAAAACTAAATTTAGCTTTCAGTGCTTGGGCGATATAATACGCCCCAAAGGAGTTGAAATGCCCTATTGGCTTGGTTTTTTTATTCTCTTTTTTTTGTTTGGATGCGCTAAGAGTGATTATGTTTCGTTAGCTAATGTTGTCTTATCAAACGACCCAGCAAGCGCTGCAAAGGTTTTAGTGCGCAATAAGGGTGTTGAATACGCTGCAAATCCAGAAAAATTGGCTCAAGACATTAAGCAGCTAGATATCAACATTCGTGAACTCTTTTTGGCTCTAACTGGCAAGGCTTCAAAAGAGTGGGGTGAAGAGAATGTAAAAGTGCCTGAAACCTCAAAGAGTGTTAAATATCTTCAAAATTACCAAAGCAGGGTTTTGATTGATTTTGATGAGGCAATTGTTCGAGTTGAGACAGTTGTAACGCAAGATGTAAAAAAGCATTTAAAAGAGGCAATTGTCATAGCTCTTTTAATGCCAGAAGATCCAAGACAAGTTAATCTATTTGAGTCAGGCTCGGTAAAACTAGGAGGCACTCCATATTTGTACGAAGAGGTTTTAGATGATCAAAATAAGCCCATAAGATGGGAGTGGCGTGCAAATAGGTATGCAGATATTTTGATTAAAAACTCTTTGCAAACAAGGATGATTGATCGCGATGGAAGCAAGGTAAAAGTTTATAGCGTTGAAATCCCGATGGTAAAAAATCACGCTTCTATTCGGGTGCAAAAGTTTGCTCCATATGTGCGTACATATGCTCAGCGCTATAAATTAAGCCAAGCGCTCATTTATGCCATAATCCGAACGGAGAGCAATTTTAACCAGTATGCAATAAGCAAAAGTGGCGCAGTTGGATTGATGCAGATTATGCAAAAAACAGCTGGAAAAGATGCCTATAAAGAGCTTACGGGCAAAGATTGGGAGCCAAGCCGAGAGTATCTTTATGATGCTAAAAACAATATTGAGCTTGGATCGACCTACCTTCATATTTTACGCAGTAAGTATCTTAATGGGATTGAAGATAGTCTTTCAAGAGAGTATTGTATGATTAGTGCATACAATGGGGGAGCAGGAACGGTTTTGAGAACTTTTCATTCAAATAAAAGTAGTGCAATTAGCCGTATCAACTCTCTAACAAGTGCTAATGTATATAAAGTTTTACGAGAAGATGTGCCTTATGAGGAGACAAGAAACTATCTTTACAAGGTGCTTACATATAAAAAAGATTTCATAGGAGTTGAGTAATGCGCATCGCTTTTGTGCTTTTTGATAGGATAAACCTTTTAGATTTTGCTGGCACTTATGATGCTTTGATGCGTTTAAAAAAACTTGATTTTGCAAGTAATCTTACATGTAAAACTTGCGCCCTAAAAGAAGAGGTTTATGATAATAACGGTTTGCGCTTTATTCCATCAAATCCACATGAATCCCTTGATGGCTATGATATGGTTGTAGTGCCAGGTGGCATTGGCACAAGGGCTTTAGCTCAAGATGAAATCTTTTTAGCGTGGCTTAGAAGCTCCAAAAGTGCACCAATTAAGGTTGGGGTTTGCACAGGAAGCTTGCTTTTAGGTGCGGCTGGATTTTTAAAAGACAAATTGGCAACCACGCATCCAAATGCTAAAGATCTGCTTTTAACTTATGGGGTAAAAGATGTGTTAGACAGGCGCATTGTTGATGAGGGAGATATTTTAACAAGTGCTGGAGTGAGTGCATCAATTGATATTGGAATCTATCTTTGCAAGCGACTATTTGGAGATGAAGCGGCAAAAGAGGTAGCCGCTTCGATGGATTATCCATTTTTTGACTCTATTCAACTGTAACGCTTTTTGCAAGGTTTCGTGGCATATCCACATCATTTCCAAGGCGGATTGAAATCTCTAAGGCTAAAAGCTGGGTTATTAGCATCATTTCAAAAAATTCATGCATTGGGTGGGAGTAGTTGCCAGTTTTTATGAAGTCATCTGCCAATTCAAAAGGTTTTGGACTGATGGCTAAGATTGTTGCATCTCTAGCGCTTAGCTCTTCTACATTGCTTTTTGTCTTTTCATAAAGTGAGTTTTGAGGCATAAGTGCAATGGTAAAAAGTCCGCTGTCTGCTAGCGCAATTGGGCCATGCTTCATTTCGCCTGCTGGGTAACCTTCGGCGTGAAGGTAGCTTATCTCTTTGAGTTTTAATGCTCCTTCAAGAGCAAGGGGGTAGAAAAGATCTCTTCCGATGAAGAAAAATCCATGTCCATGTAAGTAGCGCTTTGAGAGTCGGTGGATCTTTTCGTGCAGTGTGCTCTTTACATGTAAAAGTGTTGGAAGCTGCAAAAGAGCCTTAATTTCACCAATCATAAACTCTTTTGAGACACTCTTTTTGATCTTAGCTAAAAAGAGAGTAAGCATCCACAAAGTTACCATTTGTGTAGCAAAGGCTTTCGTACTAGCAACCCCTTTTTCAATGCCAGCTCTTGTTAGTATGGTAGCATCTGCCAAACGGACGATTGAAGAGTTATCTACATTGCAAATTGCTAGAGTTTTCAGACCAGCTTTTTTAGCAATTTTAAGCGCCTCTAGGGTATCGGCAGTCTCACCACTTTGGCTGATGACAACAAAGAGGGTTTGGGGCAAAAGAAGAGGGTCTTTATAGCGAAATTCACTTGCAATTTCCACATGAGCTTGCACCTTTGCAATGCGCTCAAACAGGTATGAAGCAGCTAGACCTGCATGATAGCTTGTTCCGCAAGCGCAAATTTTAACGCTTTGGATTTCATCAAAGAAGTTTTGAGGAATCTCTTCAAAGGCTATTGTATCTTCTTTAACTCGACCAATGAGGGTTTCGCTGACAACTTGAGCTTGCTCGTAAATCTCTTTTTCCATAAAAAATCTATAACCCTCTTTTTGGGCAAAGGCCTTGTCTTGAGGAAGAGGAATGAAGTGGATTTTTTGAGGTTTTTTGTCTTTAAAAAGTCCAAGCGCATCTTGGCGTAAAAATCCATACTCCCCATCTTCAAGGTAGAGCGCTTCTTGAGCCTGGCCGATGAGTGGAGCATCAGAAGATCCAAAAAAGCGCTCATCTTTATCATTTTGACCAATGATTAAAGGAACCGCCTTTTTTGCAAAATATATAGTATCTGGACTAAGGGTTGTAATAAGCAAAAATGCGTATGCACCTTGTAGTTTTTCAACAGTATTTTCAAAAGCTTTAAAGATATCATCTGTTTTTGAAAGTTCGGCCTCAAAAAGGTGGACAATAACCTCTGTATCGGTTTGGCTTAAAAATGTAACTCCATTTTTTCTCAATTCATCTTTAATCTCTTGGTGGTTTTCAATGATGCCATTGTGTACTACAAAAGAGTGCTCGCCCCAGTGTGGATGAGCGTTTAATTCAGTAGGCTTGCCGTGGGTTGCCCATCTAGTATGGCCAATGCCAATACCAAAGCCATCGCAGGTAATTTGAGCGGTTTTGTGTTCAAGGTTTTCTAATTTTCCAGTAGCTTTATAAGCGGTAATTTTATTATCTTTTAAAAGGGCGATTCCAGCTGAGTCATACCCTCGATATTCAAGTTCTTTTAATCCATCTAACAAAAGGTTTCTTTTTTCTCTATTGCCAATATATCCTACAATTCCGCACATTAATTATCTTCTCGCTTTCCGCATAACAATGCTATAATTTTTTCTTTATTGTCACATAATTTAGCCTGTTTTTCTATTAAAAAGAGGTTTCTTGCCTTTCGTTTTATTGTTTGAATCTTTGCACTTGCAATGTCTAATCCTAGCTCATCAAAAAGACTGATAATATAGGCCATCAAGCCTTGTTGATCTTTTGTATTTAAAAAAAGCTGCGCATAGGAGTTAGAGTGCTCGCAATCTAAATTAAGCTCATTTGGAGCAATTTTTGGTGGTTCAAGGGAAGTTTTTTTGCTCATATCAAAAGAGTCTTCGATGAGTTTGTGAATGTGATAAATCTCCTCATCTTCAACAGTGCTGCTAAATTCCATATGAAAATATTTCTTTTCATCAAAGAGTTTGAAAATTTCCATATGGGCCAAATTTAAAAAGACAAGCTTACTTAAAAAATAGCCCAAATTAAACGCTCTTGTGCGCACAAGTTTGATATTTAAATGGTCATGGTTTTCAATCTTGGCATCATAATCTTTTACATGTAAAGCCCAAGTTGAGAGGTTAAATATTTCAAGTGGGGCATGCTTTAAAAAGAAAAAGTTAGAAGGAATTGCTAAGATTTTACGACGCTGGATTGCAGGTAGATCTAAAAATTCGGGCAATCTTTGAAGAGCAAGCTCCTTGCGTCGTCTCCTTGTGGCTTCATCAATTAGAGTATCATTGTTAAAAGCCTCTAAAGAGAGGTTAAACAAAACCCTTAAAAGTCTAGCATTAAAGGTTGAGTATGCATTTGGATTGACTCCATTTATATCACAATATGTAAGTATATAAAGAAGTCTAAGTGCTTGCGGAGAACCAACTTGAGCAACAAATGCCAAAAGCACTTTTTGGCTATAGATATCCTCACGGCTTGCTACATTTGACATGAGAATATGGATGCGAATGAGTCTGACTCCCATATTGATGGCATCTTCGCTAAAATTTAATTTTTGCGCATATACTCTAAAGAGCTTTGCTCCAATTTCACTATGGTCTCCTTTTCGGCCTTTGCCAATATCGTGAAAAAGTACTACAAGCCTTAAAAGCGCTTTGCCCTCGCCGCATAAGTCATCAAAAATGCCTTGTATAAAAGGATCTTTTATATGCTCTAAATGCCATACGGTTTTTAAAGAGTGGATATCTACTGGATAGATATGGTATCCATCAAATTGTGGAAGATTGGTAATATGGGCCATTGGTTTAATGAGGGTTTTTAAAAGGCCTGATTTATACAAAGCATAAAGAATTGGGTTAAGATAGGTTCGATTAAAAAAGCGCCTAAAAAGTCTATAAATTTGGGCTGAATTGTGTTTTGGGCGCGGTGTTTGGCGTAAATAGTGAATTGCACTTATATCAAACTTAATATCCCTGTCTGGAAGGCTTAAAAGCAGCTCTAAAACCTCTTTTAAACTCGTTGGTTTTGCATTAAAAGAAGCATATAAAATATCTTCATGTAAATAGACACCTTTGGCGATTCGACTCTTTTTTAAAATAGCTATATTTTCACTATTAAAAAAAAGCGGTGCAGTGAGCCGTTTGATATAGATTTGGCTTGTAATTTTTAAAGTCCAAAGGCTCTCTAGGGTTTTTTTTGCAAGTATCGTCTGGGCGTTTTGGAGTTTTTTATCCTTAAATCCCAA
>DDHL01000008.1:9721-11943 GCA_002352945.1 Campylobacteraceae bacterium UBA1877
GGTGTGAGGGTATCTTGTTTTTTGCCAGCACACAAATGCAAGGCTGAGCGCACTCGAAACAAAAACTCTTGAGCTGCACGCAGCTCCTTAAACTCTTCTTCACTTAAAAAGCGAGGAACTAAATCTTTTAGTTTAGAAGCTTTATAAAGAACTTGAGCTATCCAAAAGAGGGTGTTTGCATCGCGCAAACCTCCAACGCCTTGTTTAATATTTGGCTCCATTGTCAAAGGATAGCTTTTGCCCCTGTTTTCGTAAGCATGGATCTTTTCTTCAATATAAGCTTGCAATTGGTGCTTGCGGATTCTTGTTAATTCTCTTTGGGTCTCCATCCAAAGAAATTTTGAACCGCACAAAAACCTTGATTCAAGCATGGCGGTTTTGATTGTAAAATCTTCATGGCTTGCTTGAAAGAGGTCCTCAACCTTATGTGTTCTGTGTCCTAGCTTTATGCCAGCATCCCACGCTAAATAGAGCATTGAAGTTATGATTGGCTCAAGGTTGTAGCCTTTTACATCTTTATAAACTATCATTAAGTCAATATCAGAATAAACACACAGCTCTTCACGCCCATAACTTCCCATTGCTACGAGGGTAATTGGCAAGCTATTTAGCATGGGCATGTAGTTTCCAAAATATTGCCGAAGGGTGTATTTGAAAATAGTTTTCATAAAGCCATCAATTACCTTCGTGTGTTTTACTAAAAAGTCTTTACCCTGATTTTGTTCAAATGTAGTATTCAAAGAGGTTAAGTAATTTTGAATATGCTGTTTGATGAGCTTTGATATTTCAAAATCACTTGCACCCTCTTCGATGAGGTTTTCTATGTGTTGTTGCAGTTTCATTTTGATTCTCGTTTTTTATCTTATAATACTCTAATTGAAATAAATAAAAAATATTTATCCAATTTTTTTTACATGTAAGGATGATTTTTGGTTTTTTTAGTCGCTTTACATGTAAAGAATGAACCTCTATTTAAGCCGCATGAATTATAATCATAAATACTTTTTACATGTAAAGGATGCTTATGAATAAAAAACCATATTTGCAATCTTTCCCAGATTCTAAAGGATATTTTGGAAAATTTGGCGGTGCCTTTTTGCCTCCTGAGCTTATTGAGCAGTTTGAAAAAATTGAAAAAGCCTATTTGACAATTGGCAATTCTCATGATTTTATTATGAAACTTCGCGATATTCGCAAACATTTTCAAGGGCGTCCGACTCCGGTTTACTATGCAAAACGGCTCACTGAATATGTTGGCGGAGCGCGCATCTATTTAAAACGAGAAGATTTAAACCACACTGGTGCCCATAAACTAAATCACTGCATGGGTGAAGCGCTTTTGGCTTCCTATCTTGGCAAAAAGAAGCTCATTGCCGAAACTGGTGCTGGACAGCATGGAGTTGCGCTAGCTACCGCTGCGGCTTATTTTGGTCTTGAGTGTGAAATTCACATGGGGGAGGTTGATATACAAAAAGAGTATCCAAATGTTGTTAGAATGCGTACTCTAGGAGCAAAGGTTATTCCAGTAACATTTGGTCAAAAAACTCTTAAAGAGGCCGTGGATTCGGCATTTGAGTCTTACTTAAAAGACCCAGAAAACTCTCTTTATGCAATTGGTTCAGTTGTTGGGCCCCATCCATTTCCAAAGATGGTTAGAGATTTTCAAAGCGTAGTTGGGATTGAAGCAAGAGAACAATTTTTAGAAATGACTGGAAACTTGCCAGACAATCTTGTTGCATGCGTGGGCGGAGGCTCTAATGCAATGGGGCTTTTTAGTGCTTTTATTGAAGATCCATGCGAAATTTATGCAGTTGAGCCTCTTGGCAAGGGAACAAAACTTGGCGAGCATGCTGCAAGTTTAAGCTACGGAAGTGAAGGAGTTTTACATGGATTTAACTCCATTATGCTAAAAGATGATAATGGCGAACCAGCATCGGTATACTCCATTGCAAGCGGACTTGATTATCCATCTGTAGGACCAGAGCATGCCTATTTAAGCAGTATCAATCGAACAAAAGTGGCAACTGCTGATGATAAAGAGACTATTGAAGCTTTTTATAAACTTTCTCAATTAGAAGGAATCATTCCAGCACTTGAGAGTGCCCATGCAGTAGCTTTTGCGATGCGTTTGGCTAAGAAAAAGCCCTATGAGTCAATACTAATAAATCTTAGCGGAAGAGGAGATAAAGATATAGACTTTGTAGCCAAAAACTATCCGCCAG
>DDHL01000111.1:0-1498 GCA_002352945.1 Campylobacteraceae bacterium UBA1877
CTCTCTCTAGAGGGTAGTGGATGCTGTGTTTGTATTATAGGAGGAAACAATGATGAAACTAGCGATAACTGGAAAAGGCGGAGTGGGAAAAACAACCTTGGCGGGGACATTGGCGCGACTGTTTGCCAAAGAGGGGCACAAAGTCCTAGCGGTCGATGCAGACCCTGATGCGAACTTGGCCTCGGCCATCGGCATGGCGCCAGAGACATTTGAGACCATCACGCCTTTTTCAAAAATGAAAGACCTCGCCAAAGAGCGCACCGGTGCAGAAGATGGCTACGGAACATTTTTTCGCCTCAACCCTAAAGTGGATGATTTACCTGAAGAATACTGCGTAGAACACGCAGGGGTGAAACTCCTCACCATGGGCACCGTAGACCAAGGGGGTAGCGGATGTGTGTGTCCTGAAAACACCCTCATCAAGCGGCTGATGCAGCACCTTTTAGTGGAGCGCGATGAGGTGGTCATCATGGACATGGAAGCGGGCATCGAACACCTAGGGCGCGGCACGGCAGAGTCGGTGGATGCGCTGATTGTCGTGGTAGAACCAGGACGCCGCAGTATCCAAACCGCGCATCAAATCAAGGGCTTGGCCAAAGACATTGGGATTGAGCATGTGTTTTTAGTGGCCAGCAAATTGCAACAACCCGAAGATTTAGCTTTTCTTCAAAGCCAACTGCCCGAGTTTGAGTTTCTAGGCGGCGTGCAATTTAGCGAAGCCATCAAAGACGCAGACATGCAAGGCCTTTCACTGGCGGACATCACGCCAGATATCACCGGAGAATTTCAAGCCATCAAAGATGCACTCGTCAAACGTCTCGCGTAAATAAAACGGTGTTTACCTGTCCGCTTTAAAGGTAAACACCACTTTGGTATTATCTGCCCGTATTCCCTTCATGACAAAGATGGTGTTGCCTGTCTTGAAGCTTTACATGTAAACCTTTTTTCTTTAAGTCGTACCCAAATCAAAAAGTATGGTAATTTGAAAGAGGAGCAATGCATGACCAAAAAGATAACTATTACCTTGGAAGAGAATCTTATCGATGAGCTAAGTACTCTTGCCATGGAGAGTGGAAAGAAGAAGACCCAAGTGATACGTGAGGCACTGCAAGATTATTTTGACACACAAGCTGTTACGAAGAGCGTACAAGAGTATAAAATGGGAACGCTAAAAACCATTTCTCATGCCGGCGTAAAGGCTGCACTTGGCGTATAATATTCAATACGACCCAAAGGCTCTCAAACAATTCCAAAAGCTTGACAAACCTACGGCGATTCTGATTTTAGAGGGGATAGAGAACTTCGCAACAACACCGATTCTAGCAAAAATTAAGAAACTAAAAACACCGTTTGATGGAGCCTACTGCGTTATTTTTTATCTAGAAGAAGACCTTGTGCTCATCTCTAAAATTGTTCACAGAAAAGATGTTTATCTATGACGCTGTAGTCCATATGGGCTTAACTATCTGTCCGTTTTAAACGTAAACACCGCGCCTAT
>DDHL01000111.1:1712-3170 GCA_002352945.1 Campylobacteraceae bacterium UBA1877
CAAAAGGTTCGGGCAATACAATCTCCGCGCGCCATATCATCCCGCCTTCAATGCACGTAGGTAAGATGCCGGTGGCCTTGTAGTGCCCCGTTTTGTCTTTTTTGAAGGTAAAGCGGTGGATGCCCATGTCCATGTTGGTGGCGTAGATTTTCATGGGCAGGGTGTCTGTGTCTATGCCTGTGGTTGTGAGTGAGAACGTCAGTGGTGTCATGAGCGGGATGCCTCTAGGCGTGATGTCTAGAGTCATCGTACTGCCGTCTTCTAGCGCAATACTGCAAGCTTCATGACGAAGGTTACATGTAAGGGATTGCTGGGTGAAAAAGACCTCTTCGCTGAGCCACCTGTCAATGTCGTGGCTGTCTATAAAAATAAATGCAACCACAAGCACAATGCCCACAAACTGCGCGAGCATCAATCCATAAAACTTTTTATTGCGTTGCACGATACTCCTTTACATGTAAAGGAAAAAGTGTAGCGTGCATTGGCTAAAAATGGGTTAAATAGTCACACCTTTACAATAAATTTGAAACTTTTACGTCAGAACAGCCTTCTTAAAGACTCATGGTGTTAGAATGGACAAAACTTAAGCAAAAGGTATGTGCTCTATGGCGCAAATTTCCATCAACGGCCAGTGGGTTGAGGCAAAAGAAAATACTCTGTTGATTGATGTATTGTTGCAACAAGGCGTAAACGTACCCCATTTTTGTTACCACCCCGCCCTAGGAAAAGATGGCAACTGCCGCATGTGTATGGTGGAGATTGAAGGCAAAAAACGTCCTCAGATTTCGTGTGATACGCTTGTCAAAGAAGGGCTGGTGGTTCACACTGAGGGTGAAAATATCGACCGCGTCAAACGCTCTATCTTAGAACTCGAGCTGCTCAACCATCCCGTCGATTGCCCCATTTGCGACCAAGCGGGCGAGTGTAAACTTCAAGATTATTATATGGATGTTGGCTGTTATGAGAGCAGACTAGATACTGGAAAAGTGCATGGGAAAAAACATGTAGATTTGGGTGCAAATGTGGTTTTAGACCAAGAGAGATGCGTTTTGTGTACGCGCTGTGTTAGGTTTTTGGAAGGGGTGCGTAATAATCCAGAATTAGCAGTTTTTGGAAGGGGTGATCACTCGGTGATTGATTGCTATCCTGATTCGCCACTGAGTGACCCTTATGCTATGAATGTGGTGGAGCTTTGCCCTGTAGGGGCCCTTACGAGTAAAATATTCCGTTTTCAAAAACGTGTTTGGTTTTTAAAAACATATCATGGAATATGTCCAGGTTGCTCCAAAGGGTGCAATATTTATGTGGACCATCACAAAGCAAAATATGAATCAGATAAAATTTATCGGGTTAGACCGAGGTTTAATGAAAAGGTAAATGGATATTTCATGTGTGATGTGGGGCGTGAATTAATCAATGTGATGGAAGCTCCAAGACTTGAGCCTATGATCCATGATG
>DDHL01000111.1:3403-5975 GCA_002352945.1 Campylobacteraceae bacterium UBA1877
TATGATCCATGATAAAAAAAGTACCCAAGCTGAAGTAATTGCGGCTATTCAAGAGTCTTTAAAAGATAATGAATGTACTATTATTTTGGGCGCATCTTTGAGTTTGGAAGAGATGTGGCTTGGTGCGAGCTTGGGCTTACATGTAAAGGTTGCAGCTTCAAATGAAGGTGATTTTGGAGATGATTATTTGCGTCAAAATGACCGTGAAACGAACCGTTGCGGAGCGCTAGCGCTTGGATTTGAGTTTGCAACTTGTGAAAATGTAGCTAGCAAAAGCCAATTTGTTGTTTTGATAGGCTTGGAGGAAGCGTTGAATAACCAATGGATAAAAGCTTGCAAAAAAGCGAGAACTCCTTTTGGGATTATCCATCCTAAAGCTTGTGATGCGGATGCAAACTGGGCTTTGCCAATGCCCTATCATTGGGAGAGGGCAGGTCATTTTATGAATCATCAAAATTTTGTTCAATTTAGTGAGTGTGGATTGGAAAATGAAAAATTCTCTTTATTGGAGCAGTTTTTTAGAATAAAAGGGTTTCCTCCAATGGATGTTCATTCGATATTCGATGCTCATATTGCCCCAATTTTAGCCAAGGAGGAAGCGTGAGCGATTGGGGGACTTGGATAGTGCTGCACAATATTATAATATCCCTTTTGCTCTCTTTGGGAGGAGCTCCTATTTTGGTTTGGATGGAGAGGCGAATTGCTGGACTCATCCAGGATAGGCCTGGGCCCAATAGATGTCATATTGGAGGTATTCGGCTTTTTGGAATAGTCCAATCTTTGGCGGATGTTTTTAAGCTTGTTTTTAAAGAAGACTTCAAACCTTTACATGTAAAGGAAAGCACCCTTTACACTCTAGCTCCAGTTATTGTTTTTGTATGTGCGTTTTTGACCTTCATGGTTATGCCATTAGCGGATGATTTGGTAATTGAGGGCAAAAGTTACATTATGCAAGCACTCCCAATCGAATTTGGCTTATTGTGGTTTTTAGCTCTTGCTGGACTTGCAGTTTATGGCATTTTGCTAGGCGGTTGGGCTAGTGATAATAAATATGGAATGTTAGGAGCCTTACGGGCAAGTGCGCAAGTTATTAGTTATGAAGCTTACATGGGGCTGGCTCTTGTGAGTATGCTCATCGTGTATGGTAGCATTCATCTAAATGCAATCGTGCAATATCAAAGCGAGCTTATTTTCGGTTTTATTCCAGCTTGGGGAATTGTGTTGCAACCAATTGCGGCAATCATATTTATCATTACTGCTTTTGCAGAAACTAACCGTGCTCCTTTTGATATGGCTGAAGGGGAGAGTGAAATTGTAGGTGGCTTTCATACAGAATATTCTGCAATGCGTTTTGGACTCTTTTTTGTGGGCGAATATGTGGCTATGTGTGCTTCGAGTGCGCTCATAGTAACGCTCTTTTTTGGTGGATATAATATTCCGTGGCTCTCTACAGAAATTTTAAAAACCAATTTAGACACTGTTTTGATTGTATTAGCAGCAATAATTCCATTTTTGGCTTGGGGATTTATCGGGTGGATAGAGCGCAGGATTCCTAATCCTGAGGCCGTGCGTTCGAATCGCGCTGGGGACACCACTACTTAAAACCTCTTTAAAGTATCAAGAATTAGGCTTTTTCAAAAGATTTTTTATAACAATTTTGCCCAACAAATTATTGGTAAAATTGCTCTATTTTGGCACATTTTATCACTGTGATAAAAGGCAAGAAGTGATCAAATGAGTGCTACTTACACTCAATATAAATGCAGCCATGACTCACTATAATTTTTTAGCAAACCTATTATATTACATGAAATGAGCACTCATTTATTTGCTGCTGTGTTTTTAAAAATGCAAAGGCTGGTTTTATTAAATATCAGTTTGAAATGTAAAGACAATTGCCTCTTGGGTTGAGGTTAAATCACTATTTGGCAGTAAAAATTCAGCTCTCCACTTCATATTTCCAACTAAGCAAGTTGGCAGTGTGACAACTCCTTCAAGACTATTGGAAGTGCTCTTTTTTAAAGTTATTGGATGGATGCCCATATCCATATTTGTAGCAAAAATTTTTCCCTCTAAACTTTGAATATCTATGCCTGAAAATTTCAAAGAGAGGGTAAGCGGTTTCATGAGTGGAATGGAATTTGGAGTAATTGTTAGAGTAAAAACTTCACCTCTAGAAGTTTGAATAGTGCAAGGCTTTACATGTAAATCACAATCAGGGTCTTGCAAAATATAAGTGGTTGGTTTGCTAAACCAAGATTTTATGGTTGAGCTGTCAAAAAAAATGAGAGTGGCGATTAAAATTAGGGCAAATATCTGCCCAATAATTAAAAAATAAAATTTTTTTTGTTTCACAAGAATCCTTTAAATATTGCATATGAGTTTAGCAAGGATCTCCTAAAAGTGGGTTAAAATCACACAAATTCTTGATCTTATTGGGGTTAAAATAGCAAGACAGGTTGATTAAAGATTCAACTGTGTAAAATGGATTTGACTCCAATAAAAGGTATGTGGATGGCGCAAATTTCCATTGACGGAAAGTGGATTGAAGCTGAATCTGGTCGACTTTTAA
>DDHL01000111.1:6210-8356 GCA_002352945.1 Campylobacteraceae bacterium UBA1877
GTTGAAATCTTAAACGAAAATGCAATAGATATCCCCCACTTTTGTTACCATCCAGCATTAGGAAAAGATGGAAATTGTCGTATGTGCATGGTTGAAGTCGAAGGCAAAAAACGTCCTCAAATTGCATGCGACACTCCAGTATCAGATGGAATGGTTGTTCGAACAACCGGAGAGAGTATTGATGCGACAAAAAGAGCCATTTTGGAGCTTGAGCTTATTAATCATCCTATTGACTGCCCAATTTGTGATCAGGCCGGAGAGTGTAAATTGCAAGATTTTTACATGGATGTTGGATGTTATGAAAGCAGACTAAGGACAAGTAAGGTTCATGGAAAAAAGCATGTGGATTTGGGAGCCAATGTTATTTTAGACCAAGAACGGTGCGTTTTATGTACAAGATGCGTTCGGTTTCTTGATAAAATCCGCAACAATCCTCAGCTTGGTGTATTTGGTAGAGGCGATAGCTCTGTGATTGACTGCTATCCTGGCGCTCCTTTGGATGATCCTTATGCAATGAATGTAATTGAACTCTGTCCAGTTGGGGCGCTAACGAGCAAAATTTTTCGATTTAAAAAACGCGTATGGTTTTTAAAAAGCTACGAAGGAATCTGTCCTGGATGCTCTAAAGGGTGCAATATTTATATTGACCACCATAAGGCAAAATATGAAAAAGATAAAATTTATCGCGTTCGACCCCGTTTTAACCAAAATGTAAATGGTTATTTTATGTGTGATGCAGGCCGTATGCTCATTGAAAAAATAAATGAGTTTGGAACTTATCCAATGATAAATGATAAAAAAAGCACCTATGCTCAAACAGTTGCTGCCATTCAAGAGAGTTTAAAAATTGATAATAGCACCATTTTGCTGGGTGCATCTTTAAGCCTTGAAGAGATGTGGCTTGGCAAAACATTAGGCTCAAATGTTAAAGTTGCTGCATCAAATGAAAGCGGTTTTAAAGATGATTACCTAAAAGAGGATGATAGGGAATCTAATCGTGCCGGTGCAAAAGCCTTGGGATTAGAGTTTGCAAACAATATTGAAGATATTAGCACTAGCAATTTTGTTTTGATGATTGGTCTTTCAAAAGAGCTAGTTTTATATTGGATTGATAAGTGTAAAAAAGCCCATATTCCTTTTGGAATTATTCATCAAGAGCAAATAAGTGCGGGAGCAAATTGGTTTTTACCGATGCCTTATCATTGGCAAAGAGCAGGGCACTATATAAATTGCCAAGGATATGTGCAATTTAGCGATGCTAGGCTAGAAAATGAAGAGCCCTCACTATTGGAAATTTTATTTAAAATAAAAAATAGTACGCAAATGGATGTTCAAACAATTTTTGATAAATTTGTTGCCCCATTGCTGCCTAAGGATAGCGCGTGAGTGATTGGGGAACGTGGATAGTATTGCATAATATTTTGGTTTCTATTTTGCTCTCACTAGGCGGCGCTCCAATTTTAGTTTGGATGGAAAGAAGAGTTGCTGGATTCATTCAAGACAGACTTGGTCCAAACCGATGCCATATTGGAGGGGTCCGACTTTTTGGAATAGTCCAATCCCTTGCAGATATGCTAAAGCTTGTTTTTAAAGAAGATTACAAACCTTTACATGTAAAGGAGAACTTTCTTTTTACCCTCGCTCCAGTAATAGTTTTTGTGAGTGCATTTTTAACCTTTATGGTAATGCCTTTAGCTGATGATTTGATTATAAATAATAAAAGCTACTCTATGCAAGCTCTTCCAATTAGCTTTGGTCTGTTGTGGTTTTTGGCCTTAGCTGGTTTGTCTGTTTATGGAATTTTGCTTGGAGGTTGGGCAAGCGATAATAAATATGCAATGCTTGGAGCTTTAAGAGCAAGTGCACAAGTCATAAGCTATGAAGCGTCCATGGGCTTGGCTCTAGTGAGCATATTAATTGTATATGGCACAATCCATCTAAACGAGATGGTTCAGTTTCAAAGTGGATTGATTTTTGGGTTTATTCCAGCATGGGGAGTTGTTTTGCAGCCGCTTGCTGCAATTATTTTTATTGTTACAGCATTTGCAGAAACAAATAGAGCTCCTTTTGATATGGCAGAAGGAGAGAGTGAAATTGTAGGATTCCATACTGAGTATTCAGCAATGCGTTTTGGACTCTTTTTTGT
>DDHL01000111.1:8575-9087 GCA_002352945.1 Campylobacteraceae bacterium UBA1877
ATGCGTTTTGGACTCTTTTTTGTTGGTGAATATGTGGCCATGTGTGCTTCAAGTGCATTTATTGTCACGCTCTTTTTTGGAGGGTATAATATTCCATGGCTCTCAACCGAAGTTTTGAAAAATAATCTGCCAACACTTTTTGTTTTTTTAGCTCTTATTTTGGCATTTTTAGCCTGGGGTTTTATTGTATGGATGCAAAAGCAAAACCGATGGCCAGATAGAGATGACCCAAGATTTAACGAAACTAAGCTTCTTAAAAAAATTATTATTGGATTTACAGCAATTCTTATTGCTCTTTTGCTAGCGCTTTCTTGGTTTGAAATTGGCCAAACAGGTCGTGCTTTGGGAGCTGCTAGCTTGCAGATTGCAAGCTTTGCAATCAAGGTTTATCTTATGAATTTTGTTTTCATTTGGGTTAGGTGGACTTTGCCAAGGTTCCGATATGATCAATTGCAATATTTGGGTTGGAAAGTGCTCCTTCCGCTCTCTTTGCTAAATGTGGCAATTACTGC
>DDHL01000107.1 GCA_002352945.1 Campylobacteraceae bacterium UBA1877
CAGAAATTATTTTACACTACCTACTTAAGCCTTACATGTAAAGCTCTATTTTGCACTTTTAAACTAAGTAGATTAAAAGCTTTACATGTAAACTTTTATCCATCCATTTTAGCGCTAAAAGGGCGATCTTTTTTAATAACAATCTCTTTTTGGCGCACCTTCTTTTTTAAATCTTTTTCTACAAAAATCGGCTCTCTTGTAAGATAGTGCCGGCCTGTATAGTACATAAGTGTTGAGTATGTTGACGGAGTTGGAATAAAAATTTGCGCCTGTTCAGGATTCATTTTTAAAACATTGGAAGCAAAATTTTTAAGCTCATGCATATGTTTCTCTTTACAGCCAGGATGGGCTGCAATAAGGTAGTAAGTTAAAAACTGTTTTTTTGGATTTAACGCATCAAAAAGTGCTTTAAATCGAACTAAAGAGTCTTTTTTTGGCTTCCCCATTAAACTTAGTATCTCATCATCAATATGCTCGGGTGCTACCTTCATTTGTCCGCTAATGTGATGGTTTAGTATCTCTTTTAAATACTCTTTTCCATAGAGCTTATCATTTTCAATCAAATCATAACGGATTCCAGATGCGATAAAAGCCTTGCGCACATTTGGCAGCTTCCTTATTTTTCTTAACAAATTAATTTGACGTGAATGATTTATTGGCATGGCTTTGCAAGCAGTTGGAAAGAGACAGCTTTTATCCTTACACTCTCCCTTTTTTAACTTTTTTGAACACTCAAATCCATACATGTTTGCCGTTGGACCGCCTACATCAGAAATGATACCTTTAAATTTTGGATGATTTGAAAAATTTTTTATTTCGTTTAAAATCGACTCTTCACTTCGACTTCGAATTGTACGCCCCTGATGGACACTAATAGCACAAAAATTGCACTCTCCATAGCAGCCTTGATGGGTTGAGAGTGAAAATCTTATAGTATCAAGTGCACGTATTGCACCCTGAGCCCTATCAAAAAGGTGTGCATCAAGCGTGTAAGGCAAAGAAGCTACCAAATCCATCTGTTTTGAGTCAAGATAAAATGCTGGTGGATTTTGGATCACATAACGCCCGTCAACCTCTTGACAAAGTCCTTTTGCACTCTTAGGATCATTGTTATGATAAAAAATATCAAACATATCCATAAATTTTAAAGGATCTTTAACACACTCTTGAAAAGATGGCATTAATTTATAGCCCTCTTTTGGCTCTTTTGAAACGTAACAAAGCCCTCTAATATTTTCTACACTCTCGCCCCTACTGATGGCATTGGCAAACTCTACCACACTCAAATCTGCCATTCCATAAAGGATATAATCGGCTTTTGCATCTAAAATCAAGGGTCTTCGCAATTTATTTGACCAAAAATCATAATGGGTTGTGCGCCGAAGACTTGCTTCAATACCCCCAAGAACAATTGGAGCGCTATTTTTAAAAACACGACGAATAAGATTTGTATAAACAATACTTGCACGGTCTGGCCGTTTATTGTTTTTGCCCCCTGGAGTATAATCATCGCTATTTCTAAACTTTTTGCTAGCAGTGTAGTTTGAAACCATAGAATCAACACTGCCGCCGCTAACTCCCCAAAAAAGGCGCGGTTGGCCTAATCTTGCAATATCTTTTTCATTCATTGGCTGGGCAATAATTCCCACTTTATAGCCAAAGTGCTCCAAAATTCGCCCAATAACTGCAATACCAATAAAGGGACTATCAATATATGCATCAGCGCTTACTAAAATAACATCACACTGCTTCCATCCAAGCGCTTTAAGCTCTTTGGGGGTTGCTGGCAAAAAGGATTTATTCATTAATGCCAATGTAGATACTCACTTCATCTTCGCCCGGATAGATTTCAAAATCTGTCTTGAAGCTTCTATTATATTGGGTATTTGTTTCAAAAAATTTCCATATTTTTGCCCACAAATTTGCAGTTGCCATTGGCATTTGACCCTGTGCGTCAAATCGCAAGTAGCTTCCATCTTCAATTGTAACAGCTTTATATTGAGCACTTTTAGAGGCTTTTGAAACCTCTGCTCCAACGGTTACATCATACTCCCCATCTTTTTTGCTTTTGAAATTTGAGTAGATTGCATATGGAGGTCTGTTTTCAACCTCATTTGGAATTGGGTCTAAAATTGCACTCTGAAAATATTCCCTCCACAAAGATGGAATTTTAGCACTCTCAAAATCCGATTCAAGAGCGTTTGAAGTGCGCTCTTGGACTCCCATGATAATTTTTGATTTTATTTGAACTTTTTTAGCATTCACTTTTTTTCCTTAAAATTTCTGCACACTCTTTTAAAGCTTTTAAAAGTATATCAATTTGAGCCTTTGTATGCGTATAATGGATACTAATTCGAAGCCATCCTGGCTTTGTTTTAAAACTCTGCCCATCTTGCAGCTCTAATAAATCATGCCCATAAGGGCCTGCACAACTGCAACCTGAACGGGTTTGAATACCATAACGCTCACTAAGCATGCGCGCTAAATCATCTTGGTGGACCCCTTCAATATTGAGTGAAAAAATAGGCAGCTTTTTTTGTCCGTAATTGCAATAAAGCTTAGCCCCCTCAATTTGTCGCACCTTCATTCCAAAGTAAACCTTAAGCT
>DDHL01000027.1 GCA_002352945.1 Campylobacteraceae bacterium UBA1877
GTAAAAAAAAATGAAACTTATCTCTTGGAATGTAAATGGCATCCGTGCACTGGCAGCTAAAAATGCCCTCTCGTGGGTTCAAGAGCACCAGCCTGACATTTTATGTATGCAAGAAATCAAAGCCACAAAGGAACAAATTCCAGCAAATCTTACACCAGAACCCTTTTTGCAAACCTATGTTAACCCAGCTCTTAGAAGGGGTTATTCTGGAACGATGACTCTTACAAATCTTGCTTTTTCCCACACCGATACAGCTTTACATGTAGATAAAGCTAGTGAGGGCAGGATTCTTGAACACCATTTTGATGATATAGTTCTTTTTAATGTTTACTTTCCAAACGGCCAGCAAAGCCAAGAGAGACTCAATTATAAGATGGCTTTTTATGATGCCTTCTTAAACCACTGTGAATCTTTACGAAAAGAGGGCAAAAGCATTATTGTATGCGGAGACGTAAACACAGCTCATAAAGAGATAGATTTAAAAAACCCAAAAGCTAACTCTAAAACATCAGGATTTTTGCCAATTGAACGCCAATGGATAGATACCTTTTTGGATGCTGGCTATATTGATACTTTTCGATATGTACACGGAGATGTACAAGAGCACTACTCATGGTGGTCATACCGCTTTAATGCAAGGGCAAAAAATATTGGCTGGAGGATTGATTATGTTTTTATATCTGAGGATTTAACAGACCAGCTAGTAGATGCTTTTATTTTAGACTCTATCATGGGCTCAGACCACTGTCCCATAGGCGTTGAGCTTGATTTGTAAATGCTGCGGCTCTAATCAGGAGTTATACACCAATAGATATTTTAAGTGCAACAAGTGCGATTTTATCTGCCTTGATAAGAAATATTGGTTAAGCCCAAAAGCACAAAAGGCTCACTATTCATGCCATCAAAATAGCATACAAAATCTAGGTTATGTTAATATGTTTAAAGAGTTTTTAGCCTTTGTAGATGCTACAACAAGTTATCAAAAAGTGCTTGATTTTGGATGTGGTCCGGGGCCAGTACTGGCTAACATGTTAGAAGATTTAGGCAAAGATGTTAGTTGTTTTGATCCCTATTTTTTCCCAAACAATGGGTATTTAAATGAAAAGTATGATTTAATAACAGTTACTGAAGTGTTTGAGCATCTTTCAAATCCGTTTGCAACCCTTTCTTGCTTAAAAACCCTTTTGCAAAAAGATGGAGCAATTGCCATAATGACCAATTTTCACAAAGATGATCTTGAGCATTTTAAATCGTGGTGGTATAAACTTGATCCAACCCATATCGGTTTTTATACACCAAAAACTTTGCATCTGCTTGCCCAAAGGCTCTCTTTACATGTAAAGGCTTGTGATGGCATAAAATATACTCTTTTGACTCATCTTGATTCAAATTAATTTTACATCAGCCTTTTTGAGTCTAAAAGTTATTTAAAGGAATTTGAATATATTCGGTTGGATAATTTCGCATCTTCCAGCCGCTCATTCCACCATCTGCAACCAAGATATTTTTAAACCCAACTGACTCAAGGGTCAATGCTGCAAGGGCTGCGCGATTTCCTGTTTGACAAAAGATTACAATTTTATCATCTACTTTTAAATCAGAACCGCCTACAAGAAGCTCAAGCTGTCCTCGGCTAATATTTTCATACCTATCCCATTTTGGATATCCACTTGCTTTAATCTCATTAAAATCACGCACATCTAAAATGATAAAATCTTCACTTTTATCCATCATCGATTTTACCTCTTTTAATGACACCATATGAACGCTTGCTTTTGCACTTCTTATAATTTCTCTAAACTTTGCGCCTACTTCTAAATCTGCCAATAGGTTTGATGCGATTAAAACCAATGCTAAAAAGAGTGTTGTTAGTCTGTTCATAAGTTTTTTACCATTTTAATGAGAGCAATTTTTTAAGCTCTTTAAGTTCATTTTTGCCAATATTTTCTTCTATTATCCCCTCGACTTTTGCCATAACTTCCTGGCGACATTTAAGCAATCCTTGGCCATCATCTGTCATGCAAATAACCCGCTCGCGCTTATCTTCACCCTCTTGCAAAAAAAGATAGCCCTTTTTTGCTAAAGCTTGAACGCTTTTGTGTACAGCCTGCCTGCTAATGCCTAGCTTTTTTGCAATAGCTGAGATGGTCGTAACTCCATGGTCTACATAGGTCAAAATCGCTGAAGATGAAAGTATATCGTTATCTTCATACCCATAAGACTTTGCAAAAGAGCGCGATAAATCCTCTATGAAACTTAGCTTTTCAAGAAGCAAAAACTTAATATCAAAGTACATAATTGTCAACCTCCTTGACAAATTTACTCTTTCGGGCTAAACTGTCAACCTAGTTTACAATATTAGGGTTAAAATCCCGTTTAAGGAGCAAATATGCCAACTATACTCAATTTAGGATCAAAATATTCGCCATTATACTATCTTTCTGCTCTTGGGGCTGGTGGTTTGGCAGTTTCATTTTTTATGTATCTAAACTTTCTCATTCCCCACGCTGGCTATCCGATGGTAACTGCTAACATTTTAATCTCATTTATGGGTGAAAATCCGCTAAAAGCACCCTTGGTACTTTTAGCCATTTTGGGAATACTCTATTTTGCATATCAGCATATAATGCTGCTTATTTGGAATATAGGCCAATATAAAACCTTTAAACACACCGAGGGTTTTACAAATCTTAAAAAAACCAACAGCGAAGTTTCGCTTATGGCTATTCCACTAACATATGCAATGAGTATTAATGTTAGTTTTGTTTTAGGAGCAGTTTTTGTACCAGGACTTTGGAATGTGATTGAATGGCTCTTTCCAGTAGCTTTAATTGGTTTTTTAGCAGTAGGGATTTATGCACTTAGGCTTTATGGGGCATATTTTACCCGACTTATGATAAATGCCGATTTCAATCCAGAATCCAACAACAACTTTAGCCAGCTAATTGCAATTTTTGCCTTTAGTATGATTGCAGTAGGTTTTGCAGCGCCTGGGGCCATGAGTAAGGTTCCTTTAGTTTATGCAAGTGGAATTTTTGGAGCCATCTTTTTTGGTGTAACAGCCATCGGCCTTGCAGTTTTAAAAATCATCTTTGCCATGAGAGATATCTTCTCCCAAGGCGTAAATGTTGAAACAAGCGTTAGTTTGTGGGTGATAATCCCAATACTAACTCTTTTAGGCATAACTGCCATTCGTATAACATTTGGCTTAGCGCATAACTTTTTAGGCCAAAGCCATGGCTCAAATTGGGTTATATTTTTACTATCTTCAACCATCTTCTCTTTACAACTCATTTTTGGATGGATTGGCTATAAGGTAATGAAAGAGGTTGGATATTTTAAAAGATTTATTTATGGCAGTGAAAAAAGCCCTGTTAGTTTTGCCATCATTTGTCCGGGGGTAGCGCTTTTTGTGTTTGGCATGTTCTTTTTAATGTTAGGACTTGTTGCTAACAATATTGTTAGTCCCTTTTCGCCACTATTTTTTGCTCTTTTAGCCCTGCTTATTTGGGTTCAGTACAAAACAATTAGAGTATTTTTGATCTTGAAGTCAAAACTGCTCTATACGTAATTAAGGGGGAGCTCCCCTTAATTACTTGCCAAGTGTAGTAATATATTTTGCTAACGCTTCAATCTCTTCATCTGTATATTTGCTAACTTGACCTTTCATTAAAGCCTTCATTGTTCCCCCATAGGTTCCATCTTGGTATCCCTTAAGAGCGGCAATATTCTCTTCAAGGCTCATATTAGCAATTATTTTACTCTTTCCAAGAGCACTCTTTTGAGCATCTACTCCATGACAGGCAATGCACTTTTGAAATAGCTGCTTACCATCTGCAGCAACACCATAACTTGCAAAAGCCATTAAGACTACTAAAACTAAACTCCTCATAGCAACTCCTTTATCTTTGAATTATTATTACCTCTTGTTTTCCATTATATCTTCTTTTTTGGTGAAAATCTCTATTTTTATTTCTACGTACTTTTTGATTAACAACCACTACTCTTTTTTCATGAACAACTACAGGCTGAGATCGGCTTTGATATCTAATAGCCCCATCATCAACTCTTTGGTTATTTCCAAACAGTTGTCCAAAGTTTTCAACCATGGTTGGCAACAATAAAAGCGCACCTGCACCGATAAGTGCACCTTTTTCTCTATTTCCTATCGCATTTGCATTAACAACGCTTAATGAACTAATCAAGGCAACTGCCAAAAGGGGTTTTAAAAATTTCATCTCATCCTCCTTAAATTTAAAAGTAGTATAGGAAGTTTTTGTGAAGCGATTGTGAAGAGATTACTTTAAATTTACAAACTCTTGCTAATGTAAATAAAAATTTTTCAAAAGGAGTTCACATGGATCTACTTCTAGGATTGGCTGCAGGAGGTTTTGGAGGTATTATTGTTGGCAACCGTTATCTAACAGCGTTAGGACTTCTAGCAATCTCAGCTTCTGCTGCAATAGCCTATTTTGTCATTTAGCGTATTTTCCCAATAAAGGTGTAACGATCCCAGTAGGTATCAATGGCCTCTTCTAACTCCTTTTGGGTTAGTTTCGTAGGCTCTTTGATACCATACTTTTCAATGAGCCCTTCTGGAAGGATGGATTTTTCTTTCATTGGATTGCGCAAATAATCAATCAATGCTGCTTTTACAGAGAGTTCTGAACTAAAAACCAAAACATACCGATAAAAGAATTTATCAATCCCCACATCCAATTTTTGATGGCAAGGAAGGCAGTTTTGTTCAAAAACATCTGCTTTACATGTAAAAAATAAAATAGCTACCAAGATAAGTGCACGCATGTACCTTCCTTAGATGAAGTCATTTGAATATTTAAACCATACTCTTTTGCTATCATACCAACAATGCTTAGTCCAATCCCAAAACCGCCAACACTCGTATCGCATCTTGTATAGCGCTCAAATACAGTTTTTAATTTTTCTGGCTCAATTCCCCTTCCTGTGTCACAAACACTAAGTTTGTGCGGCTTTACATGTAAAGATATTTTGCCGCCAATTCGGTTATATTTTATAGCATTTGAAAGAAGATTATCAATAACCTTCCTTATTTTATTTGGATCGATTCTTATATATGCCGGCTCACCTGTAACTGTAACTTTTAATCTTTTAGACTCACACATTAAAGCCACATACTCAACCCGCTCTTTGCAAAGTTCAAGCAACTCAACATCACAATCTTTACTTGCCATTTTGTGACCTAGTGTAAGATATGTTAAGTCTTGATAGAGGTTTGCAACCGTTTGGGCTCCAATGCGAATCCTAGCAAATTTTTTAGCAATGCTTGGCTCAAGGGGTTTGGATTCTAACATTTCAATATTTGATAAAATCGCATTTATTGGGGTATTTAACTCATGGGTTGTATCTTTGATAAATCTATCAAGAAGCGAAACAGCCTCTTTCATAGGACGCAAAAAGAGTCTCATTAAAAAGTATCCGCTCAGTGCAAAAATAAAAAGGGCTAACGTTCCCCAAATAGCAATATTTTTAATCGTTTTTTGCAGCCAAAGCTTATCATCTTTAACCTCTAAAACTAGATATCTTGTACCCAAATAGTGCATTTGAGGCTCTTTAACGTAGTGGATAAATCCATCTTTTGTATAGATAATTTCATCTAGTTTAGGCTTTACATGTAAAAGAGAGAATATCTCAACTTTATCTGCGTCAAAAATTCCGGATTTAAACTTTTTACTGCGAGGATAGATTTGTCTCTTGTCAAAGCTTACATGTAAAGCTTGTAATGCCTTTACCTGCTCATTTGCAAGAGGATTTAATTCAAGGCGCTTTTGTTGGAGCATATGCTCTTTTGAAAAGATATAATACCCCGCCCCAAAAAGTATAATAATTCCCAACGAAAGGGTTAAATATAAACTCCCAAAAGCAATAAAAGTTCGCTTTTCACGGGCGTATAAGTTTGTATCCCAGCTTTTTGATGCTGACAATGCTATCCTTCCCAAGATATTTGCGCAAATTTTTGATATAAGTCCTAAGGGCCCCTTCGCTTGGAGTTTCATCATACGTCCACAAACTCTCAAAAATCGCATCGTGACTGATAACTTCTCCTCGCCGCTTTAAAAAAAGAGCTAGCAATCTTGCCTCTTTTGGCTGCAAAGGCTGCTCTTTATTATCAATATAAAGCGCCATTCCAACGGGGTCAAAATCGATATCTTTAAACACCGTAACTTTACTATTTGGACTATGGAAAAATTCACGCTTTAGTAAGCTCTCTATTCGCAACAAAAGCTCTTTTAATGCAAATGGTTTTCTAATATAATCATCGCAACCGCTTTCATACCCAGTTTCTACATCTTTTAATGAATCCATCGAGGTTATAAATATAGCTGGAACTTCATTGCCATCTTCGCGAGATGATTTTAAAAGGCTAAACCCATCAATTCCAGGAACATTTACATCCAAGAGCAAAAGATCAAACCGCTCTTCATAAAGGGTTGATTGGGCGCTATCTCCATCATAAGCTAATGTAACTTTATAGCCCTCCTCTTCTAAAAATTCCTCAATGGTTTGGGCTAAATTTATATCATCTTCGAGTAAAAAAATATGGGCACTCATCTTTTAACTTTTTTTATATTTTTTTCATACTGCTTTTTCTCTTTGGGTGTAAAGGTTGGTTTTCTAGACTCTAATTCTCTCATAAATTTAGCACTTTCTTGAGGCTTTACATAGCCAATAAGAGCAATCAACTCTTCATTGCTCATACTCTCAAAGGATGTATCTGCTAACATGAAGCTAAAAATTATAAGCCACCCAAAAATCAGTCGTCTCATGAATCTTCCTTTGTAGCATTATAAGCAAGTTTTGTGGAGTCATTGTGAACTGATGGCTCACCTCTGTAATCACTCAATAAAACCGCAATCCATCTTGTTTTTGGATTTGTATCAAGTGCAATTTTTAAACTCATTGTCAATGGAACTGCTAAAAACATTCCAGCAGGCCCAAAGACCCATCCCCAAAAGAGTAGTGAAAGCAAAACTACTAGGGTAGAAATTCCAAGACCACGCCCTAAAAATCGCGGCTCAATAAAATTACCAATAGCAATATTAACCACAACAAACACAAGCATCACCCACAAAGATGCACTCAAATTAATTTCAACTAACGTAACTAACACAGCTGGAATTGCCGCTAGTATAGAGCCAATTGTCGGGATGTAGTTAAGCAAAAATGCTAACAAACCCCATAACATTGCATACTTTACATCCATTAGTATAAGTATCACTCCGATCACAACGCCTGTTGCAAGACTTGCTAAAGTTTTAATGGCCAAATACTGTTTGAGATTGGTAATAAATGTTTCTGCAATTTTTAAATTCTCTCGATTTTTTTTAGCAAAATAGTCAAGCTTAGCTTGCATGCTCACCGTTTCAAAAAGCATAAAAGTAACCATTAAAAAGATCAAAAAGGAGTTAGAGACAATCTGGCTCATTGAGCGCAAAAATGTTCCTGCTGTACTAATGGCATTGGCTGGATCAAAACCCTGTGGTAGATGATTCATGTCAACTTCAATGCCCATCTGTTTTAACCAATTTAAACCATCACTTGCAACGCGACTAAGTTTTTGCTGTATTTCAGGCAGTGAGTCTAAAAATCCATTTAGTGAAGCTCCAACTATTGTTCCAACACCTGTTAAAATTCCCACAACACCAGCAGTTACCATCAAAAATGCTAAAATTCTAGGCAAGCCATGCTGCTCTAACCACAAAAGCAGCGGTGCACTGATAATTGCTATAAATACTGCTAATAAAAATGGAACCATAATGACTTGAGCAGCCTTTACTCCTGCAATAACTACAACAAATGCTGCTAAAGATATTAAAGCACTAGCGCGCATACTTCTCTTCTCCAATCTGTTCAATCCAATTTAAAGTTTCATCCAACCATCTTTTCATAGCCCTATTATACGCATTTTTTAGCGCAACAACTCCAAGGCCATCCATAGGAACTACAAAACTCACTAAATGCTGGTCAAGCCCTCTTTTCTCTTTTGCTTCAACTAGTCGCATTCTTGCACTAAAGTGAATAGATGCTAACGTATCTGACTCCATCCATTGGACAAACTCTAAAACATCAATCTCTAAAAGCCAATTGGCATTTATAGTTTCATTATCTTTTGCTACATCTTCAAAAATTCCCTTTTGAACAAGGGCAAGAACCAACCGTTCATGTAGCTGCCTTGCTAAAGTATCTTCCCATCTATAATACGCATACGGCCGCCGAACTCCATTTGTATCAACATATATAATCTTATCTGTCTCAATGCTTACACCCTGAGGCCTTATAACTTTAATACTTTTTGGCAAAACTACACTTTTGCTCTCATATTGTGGTAGAGCAAGGGATATTTCAGATTGGGCAGGACGCTTTGTCGGTTTTGGAACGCATCCATTAAAACCAACAATTGCTATTAAAACCAATAGTAATCTTATCATGGATTTTCTCCTGGAGCTGGCTTTGTTGGTGCACTTTTATAAAGTAAATCCGATGGACTTTGCTCAAACTCTCGAATCACTTGGCGCAACTGCCTCATAAGAAGCTCCATCTCCTTAAATGCTCCCTCAAGCGGTATGGTAACATCTTGTGCGGCCTTGCTTAAATCGAAAGCCCCTTCATCCAACTTTGCATTAACTTTTTGTGCTAAATCTTTCACTGAATCTGCCGACTGGGCTACTTTTAACATTGTACTATTTCCCGATTCAGATACAGCTTTTACAGATTGTGCTGCTTGAATAACACTCTTTTCAAGCTCCAATGCTTGGTTGATTAATTGCTCAAAAATCTCTTGCTGCTCTTTGAAATAGTCAAGACTTTGGGCAAAGTTTTGAGAAATCTTTTCACTATTTTCCAAAACAGCCTCTAAGTGTTTGACATTTTTTTCACTAATAACTTTGTCAATTTTTTGAATGACGCTATTGGTTGTATCTAAAAGCATCTCTGTCTTTTTGGCAATCGATTCAAAAGAGCTATCTACTCTTGAGAAAAGGGATGGCTTTGTTGGAATTATAGATAAGTCTTTGCCATCACTTTTAGCAGCTTTTAAAAGCTTTGACTCTTTTGATCCACCCTCTAGCTGCAAATAGCTCAAACCTGTAATTCCCTGGGGTTCAATAAGGGCATAAGTATCCTCTTTAATGGGAGTGTTTTCTTTTATTTTTATAACAATGCTTACGCTTTGACTATCTTCTGGAGTGATAAAAAGCCTTGCCACCTCGCCCACATTAACACCGCGAAATTTTACAGGAGCCTTTTCATTTAAACCCGAAACAGACTCTTGGGTTCGAACAATGTAGTAATCATAGGTTTCATTATGGGAGTAGTTATTTTGCCACAACAAGAACAATACTCCTGCTCCAAAAAGAAAAAAGACAAAAAAACCAAGCAGTGCATACCGAATCCTATGTTCCATTACTACTCCAAAAATTTTTGCATTAATTGGGGCTTATCGCGCATTAGGCTCTTATAATCTCCACACGCTTCAACCCTTTTGTTTTTAAGTATTATAAACCTATCTAAAACAGTTGCAATGGTATCTTTATCGTGCGTTACCATCACTACAGTAATGCCTAGTAAATCCCGCAGCGAGACAATCAATGCGTCAAATGCTCGAGAACTTGCTGGATCTAGTCCAGATGTTGGCTCATCCAAAAAAAGGATTTTAGGATCAAGCGCCAATGCTCTTGCTAGACCAACTCGCTTTTTCATCCCACCGCTAAGCTGGGATGGAACTTTTTTTGCGACACTATCGTCTAAGCCCACCATGCGCAGTTTCATTCGAGCAATATCAGCAATGAATGGTTCGGGCAGTTTGGTATACTCTTTAAGAGGAAGCATAACATTTTCTAACACACTCAAAGAGCTAAAGAGCGCTCCAAATTGAAACAAAACTCCCCACTGCATCCGCAAATTTGCCCTTGCCTCTTCATCTATGTTATGCACTGGGTAGTTTAAGACAAAAATTTCACCCTTTTTGGGTCTATTTAGCATGAGGATTTCACGCATTAAAACAGTTTTGCCACTGCCGCTTCCACCTAAAATTCCAAATATTTCACCCTTATTTACTTGAAAACTAACTCCATCGTGAACTACATTGGAGCCAAAGGCAGTTACAATATCTTTTACTTCAATGGCTACCATCCTAACTCCGTTAATAATACCGAAAAGAGTGCATCAAAAGCAATGACCCAAAAAACTGCATTAACAACACTAATAGTTGTATAGCGTCCAACACTCTCTGTTGAAGAGCTTATTTGAAATCCTCTAAAACATCCAATATAAGCGATAATCGCTCCAAAAATAGGCGCCTTAATAAGGCCAATAACAGTATGTTTTAAAGCTACTGTCTCTTGGAATCTATTTAAAAATTCACTCATACTAACGCCAAGTTCTGATTGAGCTATAACCATTCCTCCAAAAATAGCCACTCCATCGCCAAATAAAACCAGTAAAGGCATGCTAACAACTAGAGCTAAAACCCTAGGTAGAACCAAAAACTCCCAAGGTCCAAAGCCCATAGTTCTCATAGCATCTACCTCATCGGTTATCTTCATAACACCAATTTGAGCGGTAAATGCTGAAGCACTTCGGCCAGCAATGACAATTGCTACAATCAAAGGTGCAAGCTCTCTTGTAGCTGAAATCCCTACCATTTCAACGATAAATATATTTGCTCCAAACTTTTCTAACTGCACAGCCCCTTGGTAAGCAATCACCACTCCAACCAACAAGGTTGTAATAGCAATAATAGGCAAAGCATAGGCTCCATTGTGCTCCATATGATAAAGCGTTGCTTTAAAACGTATGTTTTTGGGATGAAAAAAGCTTCTCCAAAATGCACTTATAGAACCTCCAACAAAGGAGCTAAAAGCGACAAATGTTATCCAATACTCATGGGCCATTTTTCCAATGTGGACGAATTGATCTAAAATATTGTAGGTTTTTTTATCAAGTTTTGGATCTTTTGGTAAATACTGAACACATAAATCAATTAAGCCTTGTGTGCTTTTAGAAGGATTTTGAAATTCGCACGTTTTGCCTTGGGATTCAAATTTTTTCTTTACATGTAAAAGAGCCATGGCTCCGGCAGTGTCAATGGATGCAATATCAGATAGCTCAAAAACAACTCTTTTTAAGTCGGTTTTAAAAGGGTATTTAAGCACTTCAGAGACACGGTAGCAGTCCCATTTGCCAAAGCACTTTACATATAAAGAGTCTGGGCTTGATCTTAAGCTAAAAAGCGACGCCATAAAACCCCTTTAGTTATCCAGTTAATTAATCTATTTTAACATATTTTAACGCGAAGAATCATAGTATGTGGCATGAAAACAATTATACTCTTAATCTTATCTTTATCACTTTGGGCCAAGGAGCCTGCAATGCCAACTCAAATAGCAACACTAGGGGGCGGATGTTTTTGGTGTCTTGAAGCAGTTTACGAAGAGACCAATGGTGTAACCGACGTAGTTAGCGGATATATGGGCGATGAAGCAAACTTGGCTGATTACGCAACTGTAAGCTCGGGAAAAACCAATCACGCCGAAGTGGTTCAAATCCATTTTGATCCATCTATTGTAAGCTATGAGAAGCTTTTAGATATTTTTTGGAACATTCACGATCCAACCTCTTTGAATCGCCAAGGAGCTGATATTGGCCCCCAATACCGCTCGGTAATCTTTGTTCACAACAAAACTCAAGAAGAGATTGCTAAAGCCTCTTTGCACAAAGCCCAAAAAAGTTTTTCAAAACCCATTGTAACCCAAATAGTTCCAGCAATGGAGTTTTACAAAGCAGAAGATTACCATCAAGACTACTATGCAAACAATCCAAATCAAGCCTACTGCCAAGTAGTAATTGCGCCAAAACTAAAAAAGTTTAAAAAAAGCGGCCTAGGAAATTAGAGTTCACTAAACTCATCCTCGGCCGCACTCTTTTCTTTTATCTTTTGGATACGATTAGATTTTCGCCACTTTTCATACTCTAAATCATGCTTTATGATATGTTCAACCAACCATTTTCTAACCATGATACGCATCGATTGGCGAATCTGCTTTAAGTTTTGAGCCTCTTTAATGGTCTTATTTAGTGAGTGGATTATTTGAGCATGCTGAGCTTTATGCTTATCCAAATCAGGATAGCCAATATCTTGCATATACCCCTCTTCTTCACTAAAATGCTCTTTCATATAAGCATAAAATTGCAACAAAAGCTCTTTTATTTTAACTTTTGTAGCAGCCGATGAATCAAGGTTATAAACCTTTGCTGCTAAACGAAAAAGCTCTTTGTGCTGGCTGTCTAGCTTGGTGTGATTAACGCTATATGCGTCTTTCCAAGTGGGTAGCATCATGCTCCTTTGCCTTTTAGACATTGTAAGATTTTTTCCCACAAAAAATTGTTAAAATCCTCTTTTGTTTAACTAATTTATGCTAAACTAATAAATATCACCCTTAAGGAGTATCTATGCACGAAAAAAGCATCGATTTATTAAACCACTCTGTTGCCGATGAGTTAAGTGCCATCCATCAATACATGTATTTTCATTTTCACTGTGACGATCAAGGCTATGTAAAACTAGCCGCACTTTTTAAGCGTACTGCCATTACAGAAATGATGCATGTTGAAAAGTTAGCTGAGAGAATTCTTTTTCTAGGTGGCGATGTAAACATGGAGCCAAAAGAGCCTGTTAAACGGGTCAATGAAGTAAAAGATATGCTTCAAATGGCTTGCGCGATGGAAGAGGCAAGTGCAAAAGACTACAACAAGCTAGCCCTTGAGTGTTCAGCCAATGCCGACTCGGTAACTAAAAAGATTTTTGAAGAGTTAGTAGGTGATGAAGAGGGTCATTATGACGCTTTTGATAAAGAGCTTGATAATTTAAAAAGATTCGGAGATAAATACCTTGCTCTTCAATCCATGGGGCAAGACGAAATTTCTGGACATCCTGCATAAAACTATCTGGTGCTTTACATGTAAAGCACCTTTTTTAATGGCGAATCAATTTTGAGACAATTCTTCGCACTTGTGGAACCACAATCAAAACGGTTGGAAAAGCTAATACCCACGTTTTTGCAAAAGCAGTCATCCATGAAAGAAGAAAGGCTGAATGAAAGCCCATATTAAAGTAAGTTACAAAAAAACTCATAAATAGCGTCATGAAAAGGCTCATGAAAAATGCAAAAACTATAATCTCATATCTTTTATCTATCACCCTTATTCCTTATTTAACAATACATTGACAACTTCCATTGGCGAAATTTGATTTCTTTTTGCAATTGAAACAATGGTATCTTGCTCTCTTGCATCAATATTTGCGCTCTTTAATGACTCTATTGCACTTTTTGCATCTGTATGAAATACAGAAGATGAAGTTTGCAAAGGAGCTTGTAAAAGCAAATTAGCCAAAGCGCCCTTAGAGCTGTGAGAAGAGCTGCTATTTAATACAAAAAGAGCACTTACCAAAATAGTGCCAACTAGTCCAATTTGAAAAGCTCTTTTAGTGAAGTAGCGCTTCATCGGCTTCCAGTTAAAAAATAGATGAAAAAAAGCAGCAAATACAAATAAAACACCTAAGTACTCGTGCAAATTTTTCACATACTGTTCGCCAAGATGAAAAAAGAGCATCACTCCACTAATACCTACAACCAAAAACACTAAAGCCGTTAAAGAGGTAGCCCAAACCTTTATTTGAGATCTATCCATTACAACCCTTTCATTTCATTGTTTAAAAAGATTGTAATTAAAAGATTTTAACACTACCTATCTGGCATATTAACGAAAGTTTAATATTATACCAATTTATATAAAAAATTTATTTTTTATATAAATCAATCTTTACATGTAAAGAAACGCTAAAATGAATTAGCGCCTCTTTTTTACATGTAAAAAGCTAAAACTCTATTTTTGGAATAGCTTTAAGAAGGGTTTGGGTGTATTTATGGGTTGGATTTTTAAAAAGGGTATCAACATCGCTACTTTCAACGATATCTCCAAAATACATTACTATAATCCTATCTGAAATGTGCTCAACAACACTCAAATCATGGGAGATAAAAATGTATGTAAGATTAAACTCCTCTTGCAAATCTAGCAAAAGATTTAAAACTTGAGCCTGGATAGACACATCAAGAGCACTTACTGGCTCATCACAAATAATCACTTCAGGCTCAACCACCAAGGCTCTTGCTATTCCAATGCGCTGCCTTTGGCCACCTGAGAATTGATGAGGATATCTTTCGTACCACTCCTCTTTTAAACCAACTTTATTCATAATTGCAAGCACTTTCTCTTTTATTTGCTTGCTATTTAAATTTGTATTTAAAAGCAAAGGCTCTGCGATAATTTTACCAACTTTCCATCTTGGATTTAATGATGAGTATGGGTCTTGAAAGATGATTTGAACCTTTTTGCGATACTCTTTTAGCTTTGCCTTATCAAACTTAGTCACATCTTCGCCATTAAAGAGTATAGAGCCGCTTGTTGGTTTCTCAATTGTCATCAACAGCTTTGCAGTGGTGCTTTTGCCACAGCCACTCTCACCTACAATACTTAAAATCTCACCCTTATTCACATCAAAACTGACACCATTAAGAGCTTTTATAATGCTAGGCTTGGCAAAGAGACTCTTTTTAATTTCATAATGTTTTTGTAAATTTTTTATCTCAAACAGTTTCATCGTATCTGCCTTGGAAATTGAAGATAGTCAATATTCTCATCCACAGTCTCAAGCCTTGATTTGCGCTCTTTTTTGCCAGGAGTTGGAATGGAGTTTAAAAGAGCCTTTGTGTATGGGTGGAGCGGATTTGTAAAAAGCTCTTTAGCGTTTGCTTTTTCTACCACATGGCCTCTGTACATTACCACAACCTCATCTGCAATTCCAGCAACCACACCTAAATCGTGGGTAATAAAAAGGATTGAAGTTCCCTTTTCGCGCTGAAGTTTTGCCATAAGCTCAAGCACTTGAGCTTGGATAGTCACATCCAAGGCAGTTGTTGGCTCATCGGCAATTAAAAGCTTTGGTTCACAAGTCATTGCCATAGCTATCATGACCCGCTGTCTTTGACCACCGCTAAGTTTGAATGGATAATCATTATACTTCTCTTCGGGATATGGCATTCCAACAAGTTTAAGGGCTTCTATTGCTTTTTCGTAGCGCTCTTTTTTACTTAAATGCTTTTGGTGCAGCCGCAAAACTTCATCAAGCTGGTAACCAATGGTAAAAGAGGGGTTTAAAGATGTCATTGGCTCTTGAAAAATCATAGCAATTTTTCTTCCTCTAATAGAGCGCATATATTTTGGAGAGGATTTTAAAAGATCAACCCCTTCAAAAATGATTTCACCACTCTCAACAACACCTGGTTTTTCAATTAAACCCATGATTGAAAGGGATGTAATACTTTTGCCACTCCCACTCTCGCCTACAATACAGACAGTTTTTCCCTCTGGAATGCTAAAGGAGACATCATCAACAGCTTTGTTAACATTTTCATCAGAGTAAAAACATGTAACTAAATTTTTCACTTCTAAAAGCATCACTTCTCCTTTAGCTTTGGATCAAGTACATCCATAAGCCCATCGCCAACTAAGTTAAAACCCATTACGGTTAAGAATATTGCGATTCCTGGAAATATAATCATCCACGAAGCAGTAGTGATAAATTGGAGCGAATCAGACAGCATAGCGCCCCATTCTGGAGTTGGAGGTTGGGCTCCAAGCCCTAAGAAGCTAAGGCCTGCTGCTTCTAAAACAGCTGACGCAAAACCCATCGTAGCTTGAACAATGAGTGGAGTTGCACAATTTGGCAACACAACCTTTGTGATTAATCTTATATTATTTGATCCATTTACTCTACTTGCAATTACATACTCTTTTTCTTTTTCAGCTAAAACTGAACTTCGCACAATCCTAGCAAAGGTTGGGATTCCTACAATTCCAATGGCAATCATGGCATTAAAAAGATTTGGTCCCAAGATTGAGACAATGACAATAGCTAATAGTATTGCAGGGATTGAGAGCATAATGTCTACAATGCGCATAATAATTAAGTCTGCCAAACCTCCAAAAAAGCCAGCAACTGCCCCCATTAAAACTCCAAAAATAAGCGAAATACTCACTGAAATTATCCCAATAACAAGTGAAATTCTAGCTCCATAGAGGATTCTTGTTAGTACATCTCTTCCAAAATCATCAGTACCTAAAATATATCCACTCATACCGCCTTCACTCCAAATTGGAGGAACTAAACGGTTATCTAAGTTTTGAATAAGTGGATCGTGAGGCGTAAGAAGTGGAGCAAAAATTGCGCATAAAATGAGTGCTATTACGATATAAGCTCCAACCAAAGCTGCCCTGTTTTTCTTAAACTGTTTATAAAATTCAAATACTCTTTCTCTCATTAACTTAACCTCACTTTTGGATTCACAAGGGCATAGAGCAAATCAACGATTAGATTCACGGCAACAAACATTGTAGCAATAATAAGGGTTGTGGATTGGATAATTGGAAAATCCCTTTGATTTACTGCATTAACAAGCCATTTGCCAATACCCGGCCACGAAAAAGTGGTCTCGGTTAAGATTGATCCTGCAAAGAGGGTTCCTAGCATCAGACCAATTACTGTAATAACTGGCATGAGAGCATTTTTAAGGGCATGAATGAAAATTACTTGCACCTTTGTGCAACCCTTTGCTTTAGCAGTTCGTATATAATCTTCTTTCATAACCTCAATCATGCTTGCTCTTGTCATTCTTGCAATAATAGCCATTGGTATGGTTCCAAGAGCAATTGAAGGTAAAATAAGATGTTTTAGCGCATCCCAAAAAGCTTCATAATCCTGCACCAAAAGAGAATCGATCAAAAAAAGTCCTGTAATTTGTTCAATATCAAACTCATACCCGAGTCTTCCAGACACCGGAAGCCATCCAAGCTCAACCGAAAAGAAATAAATCAGCATCAAGCCAAGCCAAAAAACGGGCATTGAAACCCCAGCTAACGCAGCACTCATTGCTGTATAATCAAAAATACTGTATCTTTTAACAGCCGATAAAATACCCGCTAATAACCCAACAACGGTTGCAAATGTCAAAGCCACAAGCGATAGTTCCACAGTTGCTGGAAAACGTTCTAAAAACTCATTTAAAACAGGCTCTCCTGAGATTGTAGATATGCCAAAATTACCTTGAAGTGCATTTGAAAGAAATAGAATATATTGTTCAATAAGCGGCTTATTTAAACCCATCTGCTCTCGAAGAGCTTCTACCGCTTCTTTACTTGCATGCTCCCCAAGCATTACTAAAGCCGGATCGCCGGGAGCTAAATGTACCATTGAAAAAACGATAATTGAGACACCAAGGAGGGTTGGTATTGCCCATAAAAGTCGTTTTATAATATAACTAATCAATAAGCATTCCTTTTAAAAAAAGGGGAGCAAGGCTCCCTTATGTGTTATTTTTCTATCCAAACTTCTTTAAATCTTCTTTTCCCAACAGGGTCAAGCTTAAATCCATGCACTTTTTTTAGCATCGGTTCAACTACGATTGAATGGGCAATTGGATGAACAGGTGCATCCTCTTCAAAAATGAGCTGGGCTTTTTTGTAAAGTTCAGTTCTTTTTGCAACATCGGTCGTAATCTTTGCCTCATCTACAAGTTTAGTAAACTCAGCATTTCTCCAAAAAGATCGATTTTGAGCCGGTTTTTCTTCAGCCGCATGGGCACTTAAAAGAACGTTTAAGAAGTTATCTGGGTCTCCATTGTCTCCAGTCCAGCCAATAAGTACCATATCGTGTTCACCCATTGATGAACGTTTAAGATACGTTCCCCAATCGTATGAAACAATTTTTGCTTTAATGCCAACTTTTGCCAAATCAGCCTGAATAGCTTCAGCAACTTTTCGTCCATTTGGAATATATGGGCGAGCAACTGGCATAGCCCAAATATTGGTTTCAAAACCATTTTCATAGCCAGCTTCTTTTAAAAGGGCTTTTGCTTTTTCTGGGTTGTATTCATACCCTTTTAATGCATCGTTATATGACCACATTGTTGGAGGAATTGGATTTACTGCAACTTTTCCAAGACCTTCATAAACTGATTTTACAATTCCTTCAGTGTTTATCGCATGGCGGATTGCACGGCGAACTAAAACATTGTCAAATGGTTTTTTTTCATTATTAAAAGCAAGCCATCCAACATTTAAGCCCTCTTGTTTTACAAGTTTAATATTAGGATTTTTTTCTAAATCAGCAACTTCTGCTGGATTTGGAAAATCCATAATGTGAATTGAGCCAGATTTAAGCTCAGCTGCTCGAACTGAATTGTTTGTGATAACTTTAAAAATGAGCTTATCTACATATGGTCGGCCATTCCAATAGTTTTTGTTTGCTTCAAAAATGATTTTGTCATCTTTAATCCATTTTTGAAATACAAAAGGACCAGTTCCAACCGGCTTTCTTCCAATATCCTCTTGTCTGCCTTTTTTTGCCAACTCTTCAGCATAGTCAGCACTTAAAATCATGGCAAATTCCATCGCCAAGTTTGCAATAAAAGGAGCTTCTGGCTTTTTAAGAATGAATTTGACAGTATATTTATCAACCGCGATTACATCTTTAACAATATTTGACATATTCATCGCAGACCAGTATTTAAATGCACCACCAACTTTATTGTATGGATGGTTTTTGTCAAACTGTCTTTTAAAAGAGAAAACAACATCTTTTGATGTAAATTCGGAATC
>DDHL01000041.1:0-1058 GCA_002352945.1 Campylobacteraceae bacterium UBA1877
GATAAAGAAGCGTGTGATTTACACTATTTGGGTTTGATGGCAGTATATGAGTATGAGGGAGCAAAAAAGAAAGACTCCAAGGCTCTTTTGGACTCTGTTAGTAAAAAATTTGAACGAGTTGTTCAAAAATCAAAAGATCCTCTTTTTTTAAACTACTATGGATATTTATTAATTGATCATAGTTTAGATATAAAAAAAGGAATCTCTTTAGTTCAAAAAGCACTTATTTACGAACCCCAGTCGCCTTATTATATAGACTCTTTGGCATGGGGGTATTATAAGCTTAATGAGTGTAAAAAGGCTTTAGAGACAATTGAGCCAATTATAGATAAAACAAATGAGCCAGAAGTGTTAGAGCATTATGAGCTTATTTTAGATTGCATAAGGAAAAAGCGTGATACTAGATGAGATAATCAAAAAGACAAAAGAGGATTTAGAGCGTAAAAAAAAGGAGTTTCCCCTAGAGTGGTTAGGACGATCTTTAGCTTATAACAATTACCCTCCAAGACCAATTTATGATGCCTTGAAATCAACTAAAGATGAGCCATATAGGATTATAGCCGAAGTTAAAAAAGCAAGTCCTAGCAAAGGTGTTATAAGAGAGGATTTTGATCCAATTCTTATTGCAAAAAATTACCATAGCGGCGGAGCCAATGCTATTTCAGTTCTTACTGAGCCGCACTATTTTCAAGGTGATTTAGAGTATTTAACCCAAATTCGACGCTATGTTCCAACTCCGCTTTTAAGAAAAGATTTTATCGTAGATAAATACCAATTGGTTGAAGCTTTAGTGTATGGAGCCGATTTTGTACTTTTAATTGCTAAGGCTTTAAGCAAAAAAGAGTTAAAAGAGCTTTTAGAATACACAAGACATCTTGGAATGGAGGCCTTAGTTGAGATTCACGACAAGGCCGATTTGGTAAAGGCTATTTTTGCAGGAGCCGATGTTATTGGAATCAACCATCGCAATCTTGAAACCTTTAAGATGGATATGAGCTTGACGGAAAATTTAGTTCCACTGATTCCAAAAAATAAGATTATTGTTGCTGAAAGTGGAA
>DDHL01000041.1:1224-3428 GCA_002352945.1 Campylobacteraceae bacterium UBA1877
TGTTGCTGAAAGTGGAATTGATTCGCCCCAAATCCTTACCCAGCTTAGTAAAGCGGGAGCGGATGCGTTTTTGGTTGGAGAGCATTTTATGCGACAAGATGATGTTGAATTGGCTTTAAAAAATTTAAAAAAGGGGACTTGATGGAGCATCTTTACGCGCCGTGGCGGAGCGCATATTTTACTCAAGATATCCAAGGGTGTGTCTTTTGTCACATTACAAAAGCTACAAAAGAGGATGATGAGCTTGGGGTTTTGTTTCGAGATAGCCATTGCTTTGGGGTTATGAACCGATACCCATACACACCGGGTCATTTTATGGTAATTCCATATACCCATTCAGACTCAATTGAAACTCTTGAGCCACAAGTGTGGGAACAGATGAGCCGTCACGTGCGAGATGGAGTAAGGATGCTAAAAGAGGTTTTACATGTAAAAGGTGTTAATATTGGAATGAATCTTGGTGTATGCGCTGGGGCTGGAATTGCAGAGCATGTTCACTACCACTTAGTTCCAAGATGGCAAAGAGATACAAATTTTATAACAACAATTGCCAATACCCGAGTAATGGGTGTTCCTTTTGAAGATATTTATGAAAAACTAAAAGCTAAAGCACCAGAGTATTTTCAAATTAATTTATAATAACAAACCTTTTAATTAAAAAAGTTAAGGAGTTAGGATGAGCGTTTTAATGGAAATGGCAATGTTTCCCATTGATGGCACTAGTAGCAAGAGTGCTTATGTTGCGCGTATTGTGAAGATGATTCAAGATAGCGGTCATAACTACTCTTTAACTCCCATGGGAACGATTGTTGAAACTGCAGACATGAAGCAGGCTCTTGAGTTGGTTGAAAAATCATACGAACTGCTTGAAAAAGATTGCCAAAGGGTTTATGCCACAGTTAAATTTGATATCCGCAAAGGCAGAATCGATGCTTTGCATCAAAAGGTTGCCTCTGTTGAAGAAAAGCTCTGATGGTTAGAGTTTTAAAAGAGCACAAAGGGATAGTTCTAGTAGGACTTCTTGGTGTTTTTGCATGTTTGGGTTTGGCTCGTTTTGCATTTGGAATGATACTGCCTGATATGCAGATAAATCTTCATATGAATGCAACTCAAGCAGGCATAGTTGGAAGCGCCAATTTTACAGGTTACTTCTTAGGTCTTTTTGTTGTTGGCAGATGGTACGCAAAATTTGGTCCAAGAAATCTCATTTTTTTATCTTTGCTAGCTCAAGCAGTAGGCATGCTTAGCATGGCTCTTAGCTCAAACTATCTTATAGCATCTGCCTTTTTTGTTTTCACAGGGTTTTTTGGAGCACTTGCAAATATTAGCATAATGACCTTTATTGCCCAAAGTGTTCCTTTGCATATGAAAGGGCGTGCGACTGGAATTGTAATGATGGGCATAGGCTTATCGGTTATTTTAAGCGGTATTATAACGCCAACAGTCAGTGCTCTTGTGGAAAATCCTTGGCGAATCAGCTGGGCGATATTTGCTCTTTTGGTTTTTGCTACTAGTGTGCTTAGCTTTTTTAAAATATCTAAAAACCCAACTCTTTTTCATGACCAAAGCCATAATGACGATGCATTAACACTAGCTTACATTTTTAAATCCTGCCCCTTTTGGCAAACTGGGATTTTGTTTTTTATATTTGGCTCGTGTGCAATTATGTTTATGACCTTTTTTGTTGCTGCTCTTGAAGAGGCGTGGCTACTTGATGCAAAAGTTTCAGGAATTTTTTGGGCAATCTTGGGTGTTAGCAGCCTCTTTTCAGGGCCCATTTTTGGAATGGTAAGCGATAAATTTGGAAGGCATGTAACTTTGGGCATTTTATTTGGATTGCAAGGTTTTGCCCATCTTTTAGTTGCTTTTAATGTTCCACTATATGGATTTTTTATAAGTGCTGCAATCTTTGGTCTTTCAACATGGGCAGTGCCTTCGATAATGGCTACGCTAAGCAGTGAACTTTTTGGATCAAAACATACCGCTAGAATTTTAGCAATAATAACTCTTTTTTTTGGAGTAGGGCAGATGATTGGTCCTTTGGTTGCTGGCGTTTTAAGAGATTTAAAGGGCGATTACTCTCTTGCCTTTACAATATCAACATTTTTACTATGGTCTGGAGTTTTTATAGCTTTTAAAGGGTGTAAAAATGGACGGTAATATTTAAATTTTGACGATTTATATTAAAAAAACTATAATAAATA
>DDHL01000041.1:3648-8955 GCA_002352945.1 Campylobacteraceae bacterium UBA1877
GCTATAATAAATACAGCTTTTTGTATATAATGGAATCAACATTTTGCAACTATTATTAAAAGCAAAATTAGAGAAAAAATCGGTTATAATGACATAATAATGACATTTAAGGTGGAGCAAGATGAATCTTTCTACTCGAATCATTACAATGATTATTGGTTCCTTGTTGGTTTTGGCACTCATTCTTGGAGTGACGACCCACTATTTAACAGAGAAAAATTTGGGCTTTTTCTCGCAAGTTTATAGTGATAAAATGGTAGAGGCTCGCAAAAGTGAGCTAAAGAGTGAAATGCACATTATCCACTCATTTATGCAAAAAGTCTATGAAGAGCAGCAAGCCCTAGGCAAACATGATGACCAAATCCAATCAGCCATCTTTCATAAACTTCGCAGATTGCGACTGTTTGATGATAAGAGTGAATATGTATTTATTTTTGATTATGATGGCAATGCCCTTATGCACGTTAATAGGGATTTGGAGGGAAAAAATTTAATTGATTCAAAAGATAGCAATGGTCTATTTTACATAAAAGAGTTAGTTGAAGCTGCAAAAAAAGGCGGTGGCTTTGTTACTTACCATTTTCCAAAAATAAAAGATCAAACGCCCCATCCAAAAATTTCATACGTTTTGCCATTTGAGCCTTATAATTGGATGGTTGGAATTGGTGTTTATACAGATAATATTCAAGCCGACATTCAAACCTTTACTGCAGATGTTGCAAAAACAAATTGGGAAAACTATATCTATTCAGGCTTTATAGCAATGAGTGGGGTGGTTGTGGTCTGTCTTATAAGCTTAATTATTGTGCGTATTAAAATAATTTCTCCACTTAGAACATTGATTGAAAGAGCTCAAAACCTATCAAGTAGCGAAGGGGATTTGACTAAAAAATTAAAGGTTGAAGGTAAAGATGAAATTGCTATTGCAAGCAAAGCTATAAATAAATTTATTGAAAAAGTGCGCCATACTATAAGCAAAGCTAAACAGCTCTCAAACGAAAACTCTTCAATTGCGCATCAACTCTCAGCGACATCTGCAAAATCGGGTCAGCGAATTGAAGAATCTACGCTTTTAGTTGATAAAACAACGCAAAAAGCTGCCAAAATGCAAAAAGAGATGCAAACTTCAATCCTTGAAGCCCAAAAAGGAAAAGAGGATTTACAAAAAGCAAATGAGTATGTAGAAAATGCAAGCAGTTCAATCTTAAAACTTTCAGATCAAATCCAAGAGAGTGCTAGTATAGAAGTTGAGCTTGCTAAAAGAATTGAGCAATTAAGTCAGGATGCCGAGCAGGTCAAAGAGGTGCTTACGGTAATAAATGATATTGCTGATCAAACAAATTTATTGGCTCTAAATGCAGCCATTGAAGCAGCTCGGGCTGGTGAGCATGGAAGAGGCTTTGCAGTTGTAGCAGATGAGGTAAGAAAATTGGCCGAAAGGACACAAAAAGGCCTTGTTGAGATTAACACTACAATTGGTGTTATCGTTCAAGCAATAGCCGATTCAAGTGAACACATGACAAGCAATGCAAACAGAATCGAAAAGCTTACTGCTATCGCATCTGATGTAAAAGAAAAAATTACTAAAATGGGCGAGGTAATGGGTCAAGCCATTGCTATGTCAGATAAGACCACAGATAACTACACTACAAATGGCAAAGAGCTTGAAGAGATTATGGAAAATATTAATAATATCAATGTACTCTCAGCGGAGAATGCAAGAAGTGTTGAGGAGATTGTAAGTGCATCTGAATACTTAAATAAGATGACTGAAGAACTTAATGCTAAATTGGCAGAATTTAAAACTTAAAAAGCTTTTTAAATGAACTCTTTACATGTAAGGTAGTTTAAATTTATCCCTACATGTAAAGCTGGATTACTTTTTAAATCTTTACATGTAAGACTTTAACTAACAAAGTCTTTACATGTAAGAGTATAAATTTTTAAATTAAAAATTTGCTAGATTTACACTGCCAAATAGATTATAGCCCCATTAATGTTTTTAAAATATAAAAGAAAATTGCTGAAGATATTGCGGCAGCTGGTAGTGTTATAACCCAAGCTAAGGCAATTGGACGCATCAATTTCCAGTTAGCGTCTTTATTTAAAATCCCAATTCCCAAAACCGCTCCAATTAAAATATGCGTCGAAGAGACAGGAATTCCAAAAGCAGTTGCAAGCAAAATAACAAGGCTTGCAGCAAGTTCTGCTGAAAAACCAGTTACTGGCAAAATTTCAGCAAGCCTTGAGCCGACAGTTGCAATAACCTCTTTCCCTAAAAACCAAAGACCAACAATCAAAGAGACTCCAAAGGCAGCCATAGCCACAATAGGCACTGGTGCTTGCGCATTGATTGCTCCAGTTTTGAGAACATCTAAAATTGCCGCAAAGGGTCCAATGGCATTGGCAATATCGTTTGCGCCGTGGCTAAAAGCAAAGGTTGAGGCTGTAAAGATTTGCAGCCAGGCAAAGATGCGAGTAGTGCTCTTTTGAGCATCATTTTTTGACATAAGATTGACAATTGCCAAGCTTACTAAATATCCTGCAGTTCCAATTAAAAATATAATCCAAATAGTCTCTATTGTGCTAATATGCATAAAATCTAAATTTTTCAAGCCTTTAAAAAGAAGCATAGATGATATTGAGACTGCAGCCAAAGCCCCAACAACTGGGATATTTCGGCGAAGTGGAGCAAAAAGGTCAATCTGTTTTTCACGTTTTTTCATAGCTTTTATGCGTTTTTGAAAGTCTGTCTCGTTTGGAACTTCATCTCCAATATCCTCTTCATCGTACATTGCAAGGTGACGCAGTGCTTCAATCTGCTCTTCTGGACTTTTTAGTTTAAGTGCATTGGCAAACTTCTCCTTATATGCCTTGCGATATTTTTTCATCCGCTTTAATACATCAGTAGCTTTTTGAATGGGCATGAGGATATTTTTTTTGATATAGTAGTAGATGGTATATGAAACAATTCCTCCAAGCAGTGGTGAGACAACCCAGCTTAAAGCAATCTGTCCAATTTTACCCCAGTTTACAATACTTAGCGAAGTATGCTCTGCGCTTACTACATAACCTAAGGCTAAACTTCCACCAACTATACCCCCTACAATTGAGTGGGTAGTTGAAACTGGCAAACCCTTTTTTGAAGCAATCAAAAGCCAAAGTCCAGCGCTAAGAAGGGCTGCTAACATAACAGCTACAAAGAGCATAGGATCAAAGTTAGCAGATGGCATTTGCACAATGCCTTTGCGGATTGTTTTGGTCACTTCACCTCCGGCAAATATAGCTCCGCTTAATTCAAAAATAGCTGCAATGATAAGGGCTTGTTTTAAGGTGATTGTCTTTGCTCCAACACTTGTTCCAAAGGAGTTTGCAACATCATTTCCACCAATATTAAATGCCATAAACAGACCAAAAAGGGTGGCAATAGTAAAGAGAATAAAATGATGAGAAGGGATGTAATCATACCCCCAAACAAAAAAACCAAGAGTTGAAACGGCAAATAAAGAGAGCGCTAATATATTGTCACGAGACATTCAAATCCTTGAGTGATTTTCTGGCATAATTATCTCAAATCTTTACTAAGAAACAACTGTAATTGTTTTGTAATAAAGTTAATTTTGCGTTAAGTCTATAGCTTTTTGCACCGCATTTATATAGCTTTGTAAAGATGGATTTTTATCTTTATAGGCAATATCGTATGCAGTTCCATGATCAACTGAAGTTCGAACAATATCAAGTCCTAGTGAAACATTAATACTCTCATCAAAGTAGAGGGTTTTTAAAGGAATCAATCCTTGGTCATGATACATACATACAAAATATTTTATTTTATTTACATTGCAGGCTCTAAAGGCAGTATCTGGAACCATTGGACCAATAAAAATCTCTTGATTTAAAATTTTATTAGCCTTTTTAATTGCTTTATTTATCTTAAAATCTTCCTTGCCAATTGCTCCCCCATCACCTGCGTGAGGGTTTAGTCCAAGAACTCCAATGGGTTTTACATGTAAAGCTTCATAAGTTTTAATTAAAAATTTGCACAAACTCTTTTTTGAAATTTTTTTTGCCACATCTTTTAAGCGAATATGGTGTGTAAAAAGTACAACATAAAGCGATTCACATCCTAGCATCATAATAGGCTCTTGTTTTAAAAGATCTCTTAGTGCATCTGTATGCCCTTTGTAGGGAATTTTAGCCATCTTCCAAGCCTCTTTGTTAATAGGCAAGGTAACAAGAGCATCTGCTTGTTTGGACTGAACCAACTCTAAAGCTTTCAAAAATGAGTTATAAGATGCAATTGCTGAAGCTTTAGTTGGGATTGATGGGGTAATATCAAAAACCCCTTTACAAGAAGTAGTTTGAAAATCTTTTGGCACATCAATTCCAAGCATAGCAGCTGCCCAAGTAAGCATTACTGGATCGATGCAATATATGGGAGTGCAAAGCTTATTGGTTTTATTGTGTGCTCTTAGAGCAATCTCTATACCAACACCGTTTAAGTCGCCTATACTTATAGCAATCTTTTTCATTCTACAAGCTTTTTCATATCAGAAATTGCCCTCTCAAGGCCTGTAAAGATTGAGCGAGCAATAATGCTTTGGCCAATATTTAACTCTTTTATCTCCTTGATTGGGCTAATCATCGTAACATTTTGGTAGTTTAATCCATGTCCAGCTGCCACATTTAAACCCAAAGAGTCTGCAACTTTAGCCGATTCTTTAATGAGTTCTAATGACTCTTTTAGAGCTTTTTTTAAGCTCTTTTTAGGCAGGTTTAAAGATTCAATTCTATGGTGCGAGTGGAGTAAGTTTGAATACAAAGATGCGTAGATATTTGCAAAACTTCCAGTGTGCAGCTCAACCCACTCTACATGTAAAGCGGCAGCTTTTTTGATTTGCTCTAAATTTGGGTCGATAAATAAAGAGACTTCAATGCTTTGTTCATGAAAAAGGTTAACAACTCTTTGAATTTGCTCAAAACCGCTAGCTACATCCAATCCTCCTTCAGTAGTTACCTCTTCTCTCTTTTCGGGAACTAAAGTAACACGATTGGGGTGAAGATTTGAAACAATTTCAACAATTTCTGGAGCGATAGAGCACTCAATATTAAGCGGTAAAAAAGAGAGTTTTGCAATATTTTTTGCATCTTCATCTTGAATGTGACGCCTATCTTCTCGCAAATGGATTGTTACCTGATCGGCGCCCGCGCGCTTTAAAATCCCAAGTGCATCTATGGGATCTGGGTCATTTATACGCCTTGCTTCACGTAAAACTGCAATATGATCAATGTTAACACCAAGGAGCA
>DDHL01000028.1:0-199 GCA_002352945.1 Campylobacteraceae bacterium UBA1877
ATAATCATCTTCGTTAATATCAACAAATACAGGAGTTGCTCGCAAAAATGCAATAACCTCTGCTGTGGCGATAAAAGTAAATGGTGAGGTGATAACTTCATCTCCTGGTCCGATATCAAGAGCCATCAGTGCTAAAAGTAAAGAGTCGGTTCCACTTGAGCATGCAATGGCATGTTTGACGCCACAATACTTAGCAAGT
>DDHL01000028.1:392-1023 GCA_002352945.1 Campylobacteraceae bacterium UBA1877
CATGCAATGGCATGTTTGACGCTACAATACTTAGCAAGATTTTCTTCGAAAGTCTTTACTTCAGCTCCCATAATAAATTGTGTGGAATCTAAAACATTCTCGATGGCTGCTAAATACTCTTGTTTGTGTTGCAAATAGGGGGTTTTTAAGTCGATGAAGGGAAATTGCATAAAATAGCCTTTAGTATAAAATGGATGAACCTGTAAGGACGATTATACTCTTTGGATACTTTTAAGCCTCTAAAAAATTGCATAAATTAATAAATTACAGAATAAAAAAGAGCCTCTAAAAGATGTAAAGAGAGCATCTAGTTGCTCAAACTAGGCGATTTTAAAGCAAGTTTGGCTAAAATAAGTGAATTTTAATTACTAGGAAGAAAACCGATGGATATTCGATCTGAGTTTATCAAATTTTTTGAAGCCAAAGGCCACACCTTTGTTCCAAGTGCTCCTTTGGTGCCAGAAGATGCCACATTGCTATTTACAAATGCAGGCATGGTTCCTTTTAAATCGATCTTTACTGGTGAAGTTCCAGCTCCAAATCCGCCAAGAGCGGTAAGCTGCCAAACCTGTATCCGTGCAGGTGGAAAACATAATGATTTAGATAACGTTGGCTACACAGCCCGCCACCA
>DDHL01000028.1:1281-4344 GCA_002352945.1 Campylobacteraceae bacterium UBA1877
ACATTTTTTGAAATGTTAGGTAACTTCTCTTTTGGAGACTACTTCAAAGAAGATGCAATTGCAAATGCGTGGGAATTTGTTACTGAAGTTGTAGGTTTGCCAAAAGATAAGCTTTGGGTGACTGTTCATGAAAGCGATGATGAGGCAGAGCGCATTTGGCAAAAACATGTCCCAAAAGAGCGTATTTTGCGTTTTGGTGATAAAGATAATTTTTGGCAAATGGGCGATACGGGCCCTTGTGGACCATGCAGCGAGATATTTATAGACCAAGGAAGCGAGCATTTTAATGGTCCCGAAGATTATATGGGCGGGGATGGAGATAGGTTTTTAGAAATTTGGAACCTTGTTTTTATGCAATATGAGCGTTCTGCTGATGGAACGATGACCCCTTTGCCAAAACCATCAATTGATACCGGCATGGGCTTAGAGAGAATGGTTGCGGTTAAAGAGGGTAAATTTAGCAATTATGATAGCTCTTTATTTATGCCTCTAATCGAAGAGGTTGCAAAATTGTGCGCCAAACCTTACGAATATGAAAGCGGGGCAAGCTACAGAGTAATTGCCGATCACATTAGAGCTGTTGCATTTTTATTGGCTCAAGGGGTCAATTTTGACAAAGAGGGGCGCGGTTATGTTTTGCGACGCATCTTAAGAAGAGCGGTGCGCCACGGCTATCTTTTGGGAATTACTGAGCCTTTTATGTACACTCTTTTAGATACTCTTTGTGAATTAATGGGTGGACACTATAAATACTTGATAGAAAAAAAAGAGATTATTGCAAAACAGATTCGCCTTGAAGAGGAGCGATTTTTAGCTACTATCGCTTCGGGATTGGAGCTTTTTGAAGAGGAGCTTAAAAAGACAAAAGATACCTTTAGTGGAGATGTTGCATTTAAGCTTTATGATACCTATGGCTTTCCATTGGATTTAACACAAGATATGCTGCGTGAGCGAAATTTAAATGTAGATGTTAAGCGCTTTGATGCACTCATGCAAGAGCAAAAAGAGCGGGCTAAAGCCTCTTGGAAAGGAAGCGGAGACCGTGCTGCTCACGGAGAGTTTAAACCGCTTTTAGAAAAGTTTGGCCCAAATGTATTTAGCGGATATGAAACTCTCTTTGAGAAGAGTAAGATTTTAGCTTTGATGGATGAAGATTTTAAGCTTATAGATAAGCTTGATGCCAACTCAAGCGGATGGGTATTTTTAGACAAGACTCCATTTTATGCCCAAAGCGGCGGACAGTGCGCAGACACTGGAGAGTTAGTAGGGGTTGCAAAAGTAGAAGATACGCAGCTTTTTTACGGGCTTAACCTCTCCTTTGTCAAAACAACTGCACCTTTACATGTAAATATGGAAGTTAATGCAAAAGTTAATGAAGATCGCTTTGAAATCATGAAGCACCATTCAGCAACCCACCTTTTACACGCAGCTTTAAGGGCGGTTTTAGGTGAGCATGTGGCTCAAGCAGGCTCACTGGTGGAAGCAAATAGACTTCGATTTGATTTTTCCCATCCGCAAGCGATGAGTAAAGAGGAGATTGAGGCTGTTGAAGCCATTGTAAATACAAATATTTTAAGAGCCCTTGAAAATGAAACTGCTTATATGTCAATCGATGAAGCAAAAGCGAGCGGAGCTATGGCGCTTTTTGGAGAAAAATATGGAAAAGAGGTTCGCGTAGTAAGCTTTGGTGAAGCAAGTAAAGAGCTTTGTGGAGGCATACATGTAAAAAATAGTGCTCAAATTGGAAGCTTTTTTATCACTAAAGAGTCTGGTGTGAGTGCTGGAGTAAGGCGAATTGAAGCAGTTTGTGGCTTAAGCGCGCTGCGTCTTGCAAAGAGTTGGAGAGAGGAGATTGGTAGTGCATTAGAGATTTTAAAAGCCAAAGAGATGATTCCTGCAATTTCTCGTCTTAAAGATGAAGTAAAAAGCTTAAAAAAAGAGATTGATCAACTCCAATCGTGCTCAAAAGAGACTTTATCTGGCACTAAAATTGGTAAAACCGAAGTGATTGTAGATATTTTGAAAGTTGGCGATATTAAAAAGAGTATTGATGCGCTTAAAAATGCCAAAGAGAGTGTTGCAGTACTTCTTTTTCAACAAAAAAATGGAAAAGTTCTTATTGCAGCAGGAGTAAAAAATGCACCTGTAAAGGCTGGTGCGTGGATTAAAGAGGTTGCCCCAAAAGTTGGCGGCGGCGGCGGCGGAAGGGACGATTTTGCCCAAGCTGGCGGAAAGAATCCCGATGGAATTGAAGCTGCAAAATCTGCAGCCTTAGCTTATGTAAAAGCTGCTTTGGAGGAGTGATGCGCGAACTTTTAATGGAAGTTTTTGGAAACTTTACGCGACTTATTATTTTATTGCATATTGTCTCTTCAATGATATTAGTTGGCAGTCTCTTTGCTATTCGGGTGATTGCTGCCCCTGTGATTGAGAGTATCGAAAAAGAGGAAGAGCGCCTAAAAAAAGGGATTGATTTGATGCGGCGATTTGGCTACATTATCGTCACATTAATGCTCATTTTGATTTTAGCGTCGGTTTTTATGAATGTAGGGCTTGGATTTAAGTATGGAAATCCAACCATGTATGTGCTCGTTCACACAAAAGAGGCTATTTGGACATTTATGCTATTTAACTTTATCTATATGTATTTTAAATATAGAAGTGCGCGTAAGGCATACGAAAAAAAGGAGTGGATTGAGGTGCAAGAAAATTTGATTTTGATGATCCACTACCTCATTCCATTAAATTTTGTTTTGGGATTGATTGCAGCATATTTTGGAATTATTTTGCGAGGATATTGATGCTAACACTTGCTTCAAACTCCACAACAAGAGCAAAAATACTCAAAGATGCGGGCATAAAGTTTCAACAAAGAAGTGTAGATTTTGATGAAACAACCATTTGCGATTCTAACCCAAATGCTTTAGTATATAAAATTGCTAAGGGAAAATTGTTGCGCTATACGAGTCTATATGGCACTGATGTATGCGAAAGTTATGAAGCAGTATATAACATGTTAGCAGAATTAGATAAAGCATATGAAGCATAAAAGAAAATAAACAA
>DDHL01000028.1:4466-4910 GCA_002352945.1 Campylobacteraceae bacterium UBA1877
TACGAGTCTATATGGCACTGATGGAAAGATTTTATGTGCCGATACGGTTGTGGTATGCAGTAATCAAGTTTTAGGCAAAGCAAAAGATAAAGAGCAAGCAAGGAAGATGCTTTTAATGCAAAGCGGCAATAAGGTTGAGATTTTAACAGCTATGATTTACCAAAGCCAAGCACTTTATTTAGAAGAGTTTGCAAAAACAACATACTATTTTGATGAGTATGACAGCAAAGATTTAAATAGATATCTAAACTCTAATGATTGGCAAGGTAAGGCGGGTGCTTGCATGGTGGAGGGATTTTGCAAACCCTATATCAAAAAAGTTATCGGATATGAAAGTACGGCAAAGGGGCTTTGCATTGAAACCTTGCTTCCATTTTTGGAGTTTTAATGGCTTTTACATGTAAACGTCTGTTCATTAGCGATTCAAAAAAACCTTTGGTTGAT
>DDHL01000028.1:5171-5457 GCA_002352945.1 Campylobacteraceae bacterium UBA1877
GCGCTAGTTGGACAAAGTGGAAGTGGTAAGAGTTTAACTCTAAAAGCTCTTTTAAATCTTCTTCCATCATCTTTACATGTAGAACTTGAATATGAATCTTCTTTTAAATTAACAAGGGGAGAAAATGTCGCTTTTGTTCCCCAAAATCCATTTACGTCGCTCTCTCCTTTAACACGTATTAAAAATCAATTTTTTCATGAAAATGCCAAAGAGTATGTGAAAGAGGTTGGGCTTAATCCATCCTTGTTAGAGCGCTATCCATCTGAATTAAGCGGCGGCCAGCTTC
>DDHL01000025.1:0-1613 GCA_002352945.1 Campylobacteraceae bacterium UBA1877
CTCGCTAAAATTTTGCGAAAATCACCCGCAATCATTGCAAAAGAGATTGCTGACAAATTTGACAATGAAAGTCTCTTTTCCAAAGTAGAAGCAGTAGGCGGCTATGTTAATTTTACTCTAAGCGATACATGGCTTGATAAATTTGCAACAGATGCAATTGTTCATCCTGGTTTGTTTGCAAAGGGCGATAAGAAGGGTAGAATCTTATTAGAATATGTAAGTGCCAACCCCACTGGACCTTTGCATATTGGACATGCTAGAGGAGCTATTTATGGCGATGCCTTATGTCGAATAGGCCGCCATATGGGCTATGATGTAACAACTGAATATTACGTAAATGATGCAGGAAATCAGATCGATTTGCTAGGACTCTCCCTTTATTTAGCTGGCCGTGAAAATATTTGCAAGCTGCCTGTAACGTGGCCTGAAGAGTTTTATAGAGGTGAGTATATTGTCGATCTCGCTCGTGAGGCTAGCAAGTCTTTTGGAGAGGAGATTTTTCACAACGAATCTAACATTCCAACCCTTAGCCTTTGGGGCAAGGATCAGATGCTTAGCTTAATCAAAAAAGATTTAGCCGATGCTGGGATTGTTTTTGATCAATTTGTAAGTGAAAAAGCACTGTATGAAAAGTGGGATGAGAGTTTTGCAAAATTAAAAGCAAACGAAAGCACTTTTGAACAAGATGGAAAAGTTTGGATTCGCTCTTCAACATATGGAGATGAAAAAGATAGGGTCGTAGTACGCGAGGATGGAAGACCTACCTACTTAGCTGGCGATATTATCTACCATGATGATAAATTTGCAAGAGAGTATGACCATTACATAAATATCTGGGGTGCAGACCATCATGGATATATTGCTCGTGTAAAAGCGGCTATACACTTTTTGGGCTATGATGAGAAAAAGCTAGAAGTTTTACTGGCTCAAATGGTATCTTTGTTAAAAGGTGGAGAACCGTATAAAATGAGCAAGCGTGCTGGTAATTTTATTCTCATGAGCGATGTTGTAAATGAGATTGGTGCAGATGCGCTGCGATTTATCTTTTTAAGCAAAAAGTGTGATACCCATTTAGAGTTTGATGTAGATACATTAAAACAGCACGACCAGTCAAATCCAGCATACTACATTAACTATGCCCATGCTAGAATCAACCAACTTTTTGCAAAGAGTAAAAAAAGCCCTGTTCAATTAGCAGAACATAATCTAAAAGAGCTCTCTTTGGATGCTAAAAATCTTCTATTCCAAGCTCTATTGTTAGGAGAGGTTTTAGAGGATGCGTTTGAGAGCAGGCAAGTGCAAAAAGTAAGTGACTATCTTAGGTCATTAGCGGCTAGTTTTCATAAGTTTTATAATGAAAATCGTGTAATTGGCAGCCCAAATGAAGAGAGTTTACTTAAGCTCTTTGCGGTAGTTTCTGTAAGTTTACGAACTGGGCTTGGGTTACTAGGAATTGAAGCTAAAGCTAGGATGTAGATTATATCCTAGCTTTTTCAAAATCACTTAAAAACTCTTCTAAGTTGTATTTTGCTCGATACTCTGGCGTCATCAAATGGATAAGAATATCGCCCAAATCTATCACAACCCATTCGCTTGCTGGGTCTACATGTAAA
>DDHL01000025.1:1834-6609 GCA_002352945.1 Campylobacteraceae bacterium UBA1877
CTACATGTAAAAACTTTTCACCCTTTGGTTTAAGCTTTTCTTTTAACTCTTCTAAAAGCGATGTTCCATGACGCTCACCTAAAGTGGTGGCTATAATAACACTATTTACAAAGTAATCTTTGCCTTCCATGTCAAAAACTTGAATATTTTCAGCCTTTTTTTCATCCAATAGTGCGACAATGCGCTCTATACGATTTTCCATTAAAATCCTTGTTTGGTAATATTCGAAGACTTGTGCTCGCACTGCTTCAGGAAGGTAAGAAGCCTCCATGTGCTGCCGAAGCTTTGAGGATGAGATACTAACATTAATCGCTAAATTTTTCAACCCTTTTGCACAATTTCCTTCTCTTGTTGCTACGACAAACTCAACCTCATTGCGAAGTTTATCAAAATTGTGCCATTGATTGAGCGTGCTTAAATGATCATAACCAATGATTAAGTAAAAATGCTCTGGATTGTAGAGTTTTTTTAAATGCATTACACTCTCATATGATGAGACGCTTCTTTGTTGACTTACTTCAAAATCGCTTACATGTACACGCTGGGTTTCCCACGATTTTTTTGCCCACAAAAGTCGCAAAAAAGCTGGCGCACACGCTCCAGTTTTAAAAGGGCTAAGCCATGTTGGCATCACGATAATTTTGTCGCATTTTAATTCATCTAGAGCAGTTTGGATGACTGCACTGGGTCCAATGTGCGGCGGGTCAAAAGAGCCGCCAAAAAGAGCAATTTTCATTTACGATTTTTTAACCTCAGATTTGCTAGAATGCCTTACTTTACTTGTATTATACCAAAAGGATGACCATGGCACTTAAAGTTGCAATAAATGGATTTGGGCGCATAGGACGATGCGTTGCTCGAATTATCGCCAATCGTGACGATGTGGAGCTAGTAGCGATTAACGATACAGCAGATAGGGCAATGACAAAACAGTTGCTCCAGTACGATAGCGTTCATGGCACTTTTAACCATAAAGTTGAAATTTTACAAGGGGATAAATTAGCTATTGATGACCAAGTAGTTCAACTTTTTTGTACACGTGATCCCAAAGAGCTGCCTTTTGCAAAATTGGGTGCAGATGTGGTTTTAGAGTGCACCGGTTCAATGCTCACTAAAGAGAAAGCGCAGGCTTTTATTGATAGCGGAATTAAAAAAGTTGTTATGTCTGCTCCTGCAAAAGATGATACGCCAACATATGTTCTTGGAGTAAATGAGCAAACATACAAAGGTGAAGCAATTATTTCAAATGCAAGCTGCACCACCAACTGTCTTGGCCCTGTTGCAAAGGTTATTGATGATGCCTTTGGAATTCAAAAAGGCTTAATGACTACAATCCACGCTTATACAAACGACCAAAATATTTTAGATGTAAAACATAAAAAAGATTTGCGTCGAGCCCGTGCAGCTGCGATAAACATGATACCAACCACCACCGGAGCTGCAAAAGCCATTGGTTTGGTACTGCCTCATTTACAAGGCAAGCTTCATGGTCAAAGCGTTCGCGTGCCGACACCAAATGTCTCTATGGTTGATTTGAATGTGCTTGTTTCAAAACCAACCTCAAAAGAGCAGATAAACGCACTTTTAAAAGAAAAGTCCAAAAATGAACTTGCTGGAATTTTAGCTGTTGATGAATCTTACCGGGTGAGTCAAGATTTCCAAACTTCATCATTTAGCTCAATCGTGGCTGCAGATTTAACGCAAGTTATTGATGGAGATATGATTAAGATAATGGCATGGTACGATAATGAGTGGGGTTACTCTGAGCGTTTGGTTGACATGGCTTTACATGTAAGCAAATAAGGGAGGGTAGATGTCAGATATCCGTTCAATAAAAGATCTTGATATTGCTGGGAAAAGAGTGCTTATCCGGTGCGATTTTAATGTTCCTTTGGATGAGTTTTTAAACATAACAGATGATAGACGTGTCCGCTCGGCAATACCAACAATCCGCTATTGTCTTGATCAGGGTTGTTCGCTTATTCTTTGCTCTCACCTTGGAAGACCAAAGGATGGGCAGCAAGAAAAATTTTCTCTTTCGCCTGTTGTTAAAAGATTAAACAGACTACTTGATCGTGATGATATTGTTTTAGCAAATGATGTTGTGGGAATAGATGCAAAAACAAAAGTTGATGCATTAAAGCCAGGCGGCATTGTAGTTTTAGAAAACCTACGATTTGAAAAGGGCGAAACTAAAAACGATGTTAAGTTTGCCAAAGCTTTAGCAGAGTTTGGAGAAGTTTATATTAACGATGCTTTTGGAGTTTGCCACAGAGCACATGCGTCAGTAGAGGCAATTGCCCATTTGTATGATTTTGATTCAAAAGCTGCCGGCTTTTTGCTGCAAAAAGAGATTGAATTTTCTCAAAACCTACTCAAGCGCCCAACACGACCCTTTGTGGCAGTAGTGGGTGGTAGTAAAGTAAGTGGTAAATTGCAAGCACTGCACAATCTCATTACTCGAGTTGATAAGCTTCTTATTGGCGGAGGAATGGCTTTTACCTTTTTAAAAGCTCAAGGAGTTGATGTGGGCAACTCTTTAGTGGAAGATGACTTGTTAGAAGATGCTCGCAAAATTATGAAAAAATCTGCCAAATTGGGGGTAAAATTCTATCTTCCAGTAGACGTTGTTGCAGCTCAGACATGTTCTCAAGATGCTATTATGAAATTTGTTACCTCCCAAGAGATTCCGCGAGGTTGGATGGGGCTTGATATTGGTCCGGCAACTGTGAGGCTTTTTAGAGAAGCTCTTAATGATGCACAGACAATTTTATGGAATGGTCCAATGGGTGTGTTTGAGCTTGAAAAGTTCTCAAAAGGGAGCGTTAAAATTTCCCATGCTATTGCCGAAGCACACGCTACAACCGTGGTTGGCGGTGGAGATACTGCCGATGTGGTTGCTAGAGCTGGTGATGCAGATGAGATGACTTTCATCTCTACTGGTGGCGGAGCGAGTTTAGAGCTCATTGAAGGTAAAGAGCTTCCTGGTGTAAAACCTTTGCGCTATAAGGTGGATGAATGATAATAGCAAGCAACTTTAAAACAAACCATACACGTGCAAGTTCAAGGGAATTTATTCAAGAGATCGCCTCTATAAAAACTTCTCATCAAGTGCGCATTTTTGCCCCTTTTACAGCATTAGATGATTTTAAGTTGCCTTTACATGTAAAAGTAGGAGCACAAAATTTTTATCCAGTTGAAAAAGGTGCTTTCACAGGAGAGATAGGAGCAATTCATCTTGATGAATTTAATATCAAAAGCGTGCTCATTGGGCATAGTGAAAGACGCCACATTCTTTGCGAAAGCAACAAGCTTATTCAAAATAAATTTGCCTTTGCTAAGGATAGGGGCTGGGAGATTACTTACTGCATTGGAGAGCCAAAAGAGGTGCGTTTAAAAGGCGATAGTGCGGTAATGGATTATATAGATGCCCAACTTGAAGGAATTGATTTAGATTATGAAAATCTCATTTTAGCCTATGAGCCAGTATGGGCCATTGGAACTGGACTTAGCGCCAGTTTGGAGCAAATTAGCTCAACCCATCAAGGAATAAAATCCCGATCAAAGGCTCCCCTTTTATATGGCGGAAGCGTTAAGATTGAAACTATTGTAGATATTGGATCGCTAAAAGAGTGTGATGGGGTTTTGGTTGGTTCAGCAAGCTGGAAAAAAGAGGATTTTGCAAAGATGATTGAAACGGTTGAAAATAAACTTTAAAGGAGTATATTAGATGATAATGAAAGGAAAACGGGGACTCATTGTAGGAGTTGCCAATAATAAATCAATTGCATATGGGATTGCAAAAGCATGTCATGAACAAGGCGCAGAGCTGGCTTTTACATATTTAAATGAGTCTTTGGAAAAACGTGTTCGCCCAATCGCAGAAGAGTTTGGAAGCAAGTGCGTGTATGAACTTGATGTAAATAATCCTGAGCATTTAAGCCGATTAACCGATTCGTTAAAAAATGATTTTGGAAGTATTGATTTTTTAGTACACTCAGTTGCTTACGCTCCGCGAGAAGCTCTTGAAGGAAGTTTCTTAGATACTACCAGAGAAGCCTTTGATATTGCAATGGGAACTTCAGTTTACTCTCTTGTAAGTCTAACGCGAGCTTGTATGCCTGTAATGAATGATGGCGGGTCAATTTTAACACTAACCTATCTTGGTGGACCAAAATATGTTCCTCACTACAATGTTATGGGAGTAGCCAAAGCTGCGCTAGAATCAAGCGTTCGCTACTTGGCAGTTGATTGTGGCAGTCGGGGAATTCGAGTTAATGCAATCAGTGCAGGCCCAATCAAAACTTTAGCAGCAAGTGGAATTGGGGATTTTAGAACAATTTTAAAATGGAATGAGGCAAATACTCCTTTGAAAAAGAATGTAACAACCCAAGAGGTTGGAAATAGCGGAATGTATCTTTTAAGCGACCTTAGTAAGGGTGTAAGCGGAGAGATTCACTATGTGGATGCTGGTTATAATATCATGGGAATGGGGGCTGTTACAAAAGACAGTGAAGGCAAAACCATTATGGCGTGGGATGCTATAAAATAGATGTTAAAAGAGCTTTTTCGTAAAATTTTTTATATTACGGGAATGCTTTTATTGATTGCTATTATATCTTTTGGGGCAATCCATCTTGCCCCAAACTCCTTTTTTGCTAGTGGCGATTTAAATCCAAACATTACTCCAGAATCCATTGAGCAATTAAAGCGTGTATATGGGCTAGATAAACCTTTGTGGCAGCAATTTTTCTCTTGGCTGTGGGGATTGGTGC
>DDHL01000025.1:6825-8244 GCA_002352945.1 Campylobacteraceae bacterium UBA1877
GTGGGCATTGGTGCAGTTTGATTTTGGCATCTCGTTTGCTAGTGGAAAGGCGGTTAAAGATGAGATTTTAAGTAGACTTCCAATTACTCTAGTTATAAACATAATAAGTATGATTTTAGTTTTTATCATCTCTTTAACATTAGGAATCTATGCTGCATTAAGACAAAACAGACTTTCAGACAAATGCATTGCGCAGGGTGCATTAATTAGCTATGCAATGCCATCATTTTATTTAGCGCTTTTGGGAATTTTGATTTTTGGAGTCTATTGGCAAGTATTGCCAATTTCAGGCTTGCATTCAGTTGGAATAGAAGCAGATGGCATTAGGTATTGGGCTGATTTTGCTTGGCACTTGGTTTTGCCAATAGGCGTTATTGTATTTGCTGGTTTTGGAAGCTTGAGTCTTTATGTGCGCAATTTGACTTTGGAGATTTTAAAGAGTGATTACTGCTTTTTTGCAAAGGCTAGGGGGATTAAGGGGTGGAGGCTGCTTCGATACTATATTTTGCCAAACCTTTCACCACCCATTATAACAATGTTAGGGCTCTCTTTGCCCGGACTTATTGGCGGAAGTGTTATTTTAGAATCCATCTTTTCAATCAATGGGATGGGGCTGCTCTTTTACCAAAGTGCTCTTAGCCGTGATTATCCAGTAATTATGGGCATTTTAATCATTGGGGCGTTTTTGACACTGCTTGGCAATATCATTGCTGATTTGATTCTTTTAAAACTGAACCCTCACTTTAAAAAGGCTAAAAATTAAGCCTCTCCAAAGAGTGCACGTAAATCTTTAATCTCCTCTTTTTCGCCATTTTTATCGCCATTGCTGCTTGTGCTAGCTCCTATTTCATTAAGCTCAATATCAACACCGCAAAGCATTGAAGCGAGCCGAATATTTACTCCGTTTTTCCCGATTGCTTTTGATTTTTGATCGCTTTGAAGGGTTACAATTGCTTTTTTATCACCCACCATTTTCACACTGCTTATGATTGCAGGCGAGAGTGCACGGGCAATGAAAATTTCAGGAATTGTAGAGTACTCGATACAATCAATATTTTCATTATGCAGCTCCTTGCTTACTGCATTGATTCTAACACCCTTTGTTCCAACGGTTGCTCCAACTGCATCCACATTTGGATGTACAGATGTAAGGGCAACCTTAGCTCTTTCGCCAGGAATTCTAGCCGATTTATTAATAACAACCATTCCATCTTGTATTTCAGGTACCTCAAGGGCCAAAATAGCCTCAAGGAATTTTGGACTTGTTCGAGAGAGCTCAACTCTAATGCCATGGGATTTGTCAATGTAAACTTTGCGGATAACGCTTTTGACAACATTGCCAACGCTAAACTTTTCTCCCTTAATACGGTTTTTTCTTGGCAAGACCGCTCTTATTTCGTCAATTTCTATGTAAGTATT
>DDHL01000025.1:8477-17891 GCA_002352945.1 Campylobacteraceae bacterium UBA1877
ATTTCTATGTAAGTATTCTCATCGTTATCAACGCGAACAACGGTTCCAAATACACTTTGTCCAACCATATTTTGGTATTTTTCAAAGATATTGTTTTCTAAAAGACGTTGGATATGAAATTCAAGTTCCCTTTGAAGGGTTGCAGCCGCTGTACGGCCTAAATTATCAAGAGGAAGTTCATATGTTAACTCATCTCCAATTTCAATATCAGGATCAATCTCTCTTGCCTCAGGAAGGGCAATATATTTCTCACCCTCATCTTTTAAGCGCTCATCATCAGGAGCAACAACCATCACTTTTTGAAAAAGTGTGAGAGTCTTTTTTTTATCGTCAATCACAGCATCATATTCATACTCTTCGCCATATATCCGTTTAGCGGTTTTTGCCATTGCGGTTGTTAGGGTTGTTCTAACATCGTCAATATTTAACCCTTTTTCATGAGCAATAGATTCAATGATATCAACAATTTTTTCCACACTTTATCCTTTTTGGATGGGTATTGCAATGCTCGTATCTGGGAGGTGATGTTCGGATTGCATGAAGACGGGTATTATACTTAAAAGAGGCTTTGGATAAGTTTAATGAGATATTTATTCAAATAATGCTAGACTATCTACGATATCCTGCGCATTAAAAGATAGCAGGAGATATAACTTAAAGAGGATACTATGAAATTAAAACTTGCTCGAACTGCAATAAATGGCAAACCTCGCCCGATACAATTAGAAAAAGTTGAAGAAACTCTTGCTAAAGAGGGGCAAAAAATATTCTATTTTGATAAAGAAAATTCTCATAAGGATTTGGTCTCTTTGGTTGAATATTTTGAATCTAAAGCTTTTAGCGTTTACTTACGTGAAGTAAAATATGGTCTCGATGAAGGGGATTACATGTATGAAGTTCATATCCTCTAATGGCGGTATTTGAGTGAAAAAGCTTTTTATTGAAACCTTAGGTTGTGCGATGAATGTGCGAGATTCTGAGCACATGATTGCTGAGCTAAACCAAGAAGAGCCGTATGAACTTACTTCAGATGTATCTGAGGCGGATCTTATTGTAATTAATACTTGCAGTGTCCGCGAAAAACCCGTTCATAAACTCTTCTCAGAGATTGGCTCTTTTGCAAAGCATAAAAAACCGGATGCAAAAATTGGAGTTTGCGGATGTACAGCTAGCCATTTAGGCGATGAAATTTTTCGCCGATCACCCGCTGTGGATTTTGTCTTAGGCGCTAGAAATGTCTCCAAAATCAGGCAGGCTATTAAAACTCCAAAATTTATGCAAGTTGATATTAATTATGATGAGAGCACTTACGCTTTTAGCGATTTTCGCCAATCTCCATATAAAGCTTATGTAAATATCTCAATTGGGTGCGATAAGAAGTGTACTTACTGCATTGTTCCTCATACAAGAGGTGAAGAGATTTCAATTCCTCCTTCGCTTATCATTCAAGAGGCGCAAAAAGCGGCTGAGTCTGGAGCAAAAGAGATCTTTTTATTGGGGCAAAATGTAAATAATTATGGACGTAGGTTTAGCTCAAATGAGCCAAAGATTGACTTTTCAGATTTGCTTAATTTAGTAAGTGAAGTCAAAGGGGTTGAGCGGATACGTTTTACATCGCCGCATCCATTGCATATGGATGATAAATTTTTAGAAGTTTTTGCCTCTAACCCAAAGGTTTGCAAATCGATGCATATGCCGCTTCAAAGTGGCTCTAGCGAAATCTTAAAAAAGATGCGAAGAGGCTATACAAAAGAGTGGTTTTTAAACCGCGCCCAAACTTTACGGAAATTGGTTCCAAATGTGGCAATAAGCACCGATATAATTGTAGGTTTTCCAGGTGAGAGTGATAAGGATTTTAAAGATACACTTGATGTGCTTGAAAAAGTAAGATTTGAGCAAATATTCTCTTTTAAATACTCTCCTAGACCCTTGACAGAGGCGGCTAAAATGGAAGATAAGGTGGATGAAAAAGTTGCATCAGCTCGCCTTAGCCAGCTTCAAGAAAGGCATGCTCAAATTTTAGATGAGATAAGTGCATCTAAAAAGGGTGAGATTATGGATGTTTACTGGGAAGAGGTTCGAGAAGATGGTCAGATTGCAGGCAGGAGTTTTAGCAATTTTCTCGTTCAGGCAAAAGCAAGCGCGAAGCTGCTTGGCCAAACCTCTAAAGTTCGCATTACAAATCCACGCCGGTTAGCGCTTTATGGCGAAGTGGTTGCGTAAAAAGTTTAAGAGCTTAAAACACTCTTTTGGCAGTTATGTTGCGCCATCTTTGATTCTATTTTTGGTGCGAACTATTGGCTTTACATGTAAAGTCAAAATTCATGGCCAAGAGCATTTAGATACAACTCCTTGTGTTTATGTGCTTTGGCATGGGGAGTTAGTGATGATGCCATGGCTTTATAAAAATACGATTGTATCTAAAATGCCTCTTGCAGTTATTGTCAGCCAGCATAAAGATGGAGAAGTATTAGCTAAGATAATGCAAAAACTTGACATTGTGCCCTTAAGAGGAAGTAGCACAAGAGGTGGAATGCAGGCTCTAAGAGGAGCGATTCGCTTTGTTCGCAAAAGTGGAAATGTGGCAATTACTCCAGATGGACCAAGAGGACCAAGACATAGCGTTGCAGATGGGGCAGTAGCCATTGCTCAAGCATGTAAGGTGCCAATTGTTTGCATTAATTCTCAAGCTAGCTCCTTTTGGCAGTTAAAGAGTTGGGATAAAATGTTTATCCCAAAGCCCTTTAGTAAGATTGACTTTTATGTTCAAAGTCCAAAAGATATTGCATCATTGTCAAAAAGTGAGGCAAAAGAGGTGATTCAAAAGAGGATGTTAAGCTATGTTGCCTAGAGCAATTATGGTTTTAATGGTACTTATTATGCTAGCTCTTGGAGGCTTCTACTTTTTTAGCAGCAGTTCCTATCAAGACTCTTTTCAAGCGCGAATGTTTTATATTTTGGGAGATTATGAGCAGTCATACACCCTAGCCAAAAGAGCATATGAAAAAGATTTGTACAATAAAATGGCATTTACTCTTTTGACTCAAAGTGAAATTGCTCTAAAGTATGAAAAATATATTAGCGAAGGCAATCAATATTTAGAACAAATTGATGCAATGAGCACTAAAGAGACTGTTGAAGAAGCTGATAGGAGCCGCATTAAGCTTATGTGTGAAATTATGATTGAGGGTTATAAATCTTTACCATCATCACCACTAACGAAAGAGAGTTTAAAAGAGAGTGCTAGGCAAGTGCGTCAAAAATTTATAGATCTATATGGTGAACTTTTTGGTAAAAACAGTCTAGAAAGAGTGCAGTAAGTGGGACTTAATGCTCATCTTAAGGGAAAATAGTTTACCATATAACATCTATAAACGCCACTGGTGATGTATAGCGAAGGAGAGTGATGCCTTTTTTACCACAACGCTATTTTTCTAATCTTATTGTTGCACTCACCATTGAGGGTGGTCAATGCCACCTGCTTGCAAAAGTGGTTAAAAATGGTAAAACTCAAAACAGCTATGAGGCTGCATTTGATAATCCTGAAGCTGATCGATTAAATCCAAAAATCATAGAATACATCCAAGATAAAGCAAAAGATTGCTTAGATTTATACATTATCTACTTTTTAGATGCGATGGGACAAGGGGTTGTGCCCACGGTTAATCCAAGAGATTTTGAAAAATATAGTGTAGATATTGAGCATGTACACCAAGTAAAGATTAATAACTCATGGTCCTTGTATGCTTCTTGCATTGAAATAAATTGGGCGCAAAAGATGTTTGTAGAAATTGGACTTGATCTTATATATTCCCCTTTTGTATTTTTGTATGATTGCGCAAAAAAGGATGGTTTTAAGAAAAAAGCTACTCTTTACATGTATAACCATCAAGACTCTTTTGCCATAGCTATTTTTAAAGAAGAGAAGCTGCTTTTTGGAGCTTTTTTCCGCACATCCGATGGCAGTGATTCGCAAGTGGGCGATAAAATATTAGAACAAGATTGGGATGAAGTAGAAGAGGAAAAAGGCGTAAAAAACTTTTTGCAGCTTGATGAAGAAGAGGAGGAAGAGGAGTACCAAAGCCTAGATGATTTAGATGAGCTAGCCGATGTGGAGACAATGGATGAGAATCTTTCAGAAAATGTGAATTTAGAAGAGTCATTTGATGAAGGCCCAGAAGATAGCAGCTCTCAAAAGTCAAAAGATTTTGATACTGAAAAGTCCATAGAGCTTTTTGGACGCAATATGCTCATGTATAAGTATCTTAAATCTTCTATCGAAGAGTTTTATTGCAACCCACTTTACGAGAGTGATTTTATTGAGGATATTGTAATATACGATAATTATGAAATGAGCCAAACTGTTTTTGATATTTTAGAGAGTGAGCTTTTAGTAAGAATTGAATTGCAAAAGGTTAAAACCTTAGAGTTGATGTTTGAGATGGCTAGAAAGGATTTGGGTTTATGAGTTACAGTTTTATTAAACCAAAGTTAAAACCCATATTCTCACTCTTTTCAAAACTTTGGATTGGTTTTATTGCACTTAGCGTTTTGCTTGTAGTTATATTTGATTTGTTTGTTAGATTAGAGATAAATCTTAGCCAAAATGAGAAGAAAAATTTGGCTAAAAAGCAGATTGAATATGAAAAAGCCATAGAGACAACTGATGAGCAAATAGCCTATGTTAACAGACAAAAGGCGGTAGCAGAGAGTGTTTATGCTTCAAATACGGTTTTAAAAGACAGTATGCAAAACCTATTTGATTTAGTGCCAGATCAAATTACGCTTAGTCGGGTTATTATGGAAAAAGATAGGTTAGTAATTTATGGTAAAACTCCCTCAAAAGAGACCTTTAACTTTTTGCTAGCCTCGCCTTTGCGTTCGATTTTTCACAGTTCAAGCACAGTGTTTTATCTCAATAAAGATGGTTGGTACCGTTTTGTGTCCACCAATACAATAGCAACATCGGATGGTTTCAGTGAGTAAGCGCGATAAGAGTTTAGAAGAGTTTGATATTATTAAACTGCTGCTGTTTTTTTTACTATTTGTAGCAATCATTATGGGTTTGATTTTAGGACTTGTTGTTCCAGATATAAGAGAGTACAAAAGCGTAAAGAGTGATTTAAACAGTGAGCAGGTTGCAACCCAAAAAATTTATGAAATCCTCTCTGAGCGCGAAAATAGTTTGCTGAATTTAAGATCCCAAAATCGAAAAATTTTAGAAGCCTTTGCAAAATCCTTTGATGAAGAGCGCTTTAAAAGTTATGCGGGCCAATTTTTTGAAGAGGTGGAGTTAAAAAAACAGGATAAAAAAGAGTTTAAAGAAGAGTTTACTCTCTATGAGTTAACGGTAACTTCTAAGCTTGATACTCCTGTACAGTTTTATAATTTTTTAGAAAGTCTTAATCGATATGAAACAATTGTTCGCACCGATTTTCCAATTGAAATGTGGATTGAAGAGGGCAAAATCCACGCAATATTTAATATTAAAGCATATGAGTTAAAAGATCAGGATTAATACTTTTTTTATACATGTAAGGCCGCAAAAGAGGCGGGATTTTTGCTTTGCGACAAGCCTCTTTAAACTCCTTTGTCATTGCTGTTTGTGTGTAAGGGGCGATTCCTACAAACTCTTTGTGCCAGCCGATTGCAAACTTATTTCGAATAACTCCATCTTTACATGTAATGCTTTTTCGTTCCCCTTGGCTCATTAAGAGCCCCTCTTGTTTTAAGATTTTATCAATTACTCCGACAATAGATGGCGTGTTGGCTCTATCAATGAGCCAAAGATTGTGAATCTTTTTAGGTTTTGGTCCTTGAAGAATTTTTGCATCTAGCTCTAAAAAATGTAAACTATCTCTTATGCCTTTTTCTCCTAGTTGCAAAAGAGGGTCGCTAAAAGTATGGCGTATTTGATTTCTAAGATAGGAAAAGTCACTATTTGATTCGTCAATAAAATAGGGAAGTTTGTTGCAGTCTAAAAACTCTTTTAAACTCTTTTTAGTAACGTCACTAAAGGGACGGATTAACTCCCAATCCTTCCAAATTTCTCTTTGGGAAAATCCAGCCAGACTCATCGTTCCAGCCCCTTGAAGCAGCCGCATCAAGAGCCATTCAAGGCGATCATTTAATTGGTGCGCACTTAAAAGCACTTTTAACTCTCTTTGGCGCAAAATTCTTGCAAAAAAACTATATCTAATCTTTCTTGCATTGTGTTCAAAATTGCTTTTGCTTAGTTTACATGTATAAATGTGACAAGGAATATTGTGTTTTTTGCAAAGGTTGTTTATGTGAGCGGTTTCTATGTCGCTTTGTTTTCGTGTTTGGTAATTTACATGGGCAACCTCAAAGGGAATTTGATTTTGCAAAAGAGTAAAAAATAGTGCAGATGAATCAACTCCCCCTGAAAAGGCAAGCAAGTTTTTGCCCTCTTTTAGTATTGGAAGAAGTGTTTTAGGTAGTTTTGGTAACTGTTGCAATAAGCTTCTCCCCAGCTCTTTGGGTGATTTGTGCTTCATAGGTTTTGCCAACCTCTAGTGCTCCTATGTTAGAATCGTTAATTAAAATTTCACCATCAATTTCAGGCGCCCATTGGAGCATACGCGCACCCATAAAATAGTCATGCTCGCTACTTTGTCCTTCTATAATTACTTTGCAGGTTTTTCCAACCTCTTTTTGCAAACTCTCTTTAATCGATTTTGTTACAACTTCATCTAGGATTTCAATGCGCTTGTTAATAACTTCTTTATCGCACTTATTTTTCATATCATATGCAAAGGTTCCCTCTTCGTCAGAGTAGGCAAAGATGCTAATCCTATCAAAAAGACCCTCGTTTAAAAAAGAGAGCAATTCATTAAACTCATCCTTGGTTTCTCCCGGATGGCCAACGATAATGCTTGTTCGCAAAAAAGAGCCAGGAGCACTTTTCATGAGTTTTAACTGTTCTAAAATCCTCTTTTTGCTTGCTCCTCTTTTCATCCTTTTTAGCATTTGGTCATTTATGTGCTGGATTGGCATATCAAAATAGTTATGAAAAATCGAAGAGGAGCTAATGCGTTTAATGAGTTTATTTGATGTAGTTGTAGGATAGAGATATAAAATCCTTGCGCTTTTAACACCTTTTATTTTCTCAATCGCATCGATAAGAGTAATGAGCCCATCACTATCTTCAAAATCGCGCAAATATGAGCTGCTATCTTGAGAGAGAAAACTAAAGTCATAAAAACCTTTTTGGCATAGATACTCTACCTCTTTGACAATATCCTCAACACTTCTTGATTGAAGCTTTCCTTTAAAGCTTGGAATTGCGCAAAAACTGCACTGCTGGTTGCATCCTTCTGAGAGTTTAATGTATGCATGGGCATTTGAGCCTGTAATGGTTCGCTCATAGGTATCTTGCAAATAGACTCTTGGAGAAAATCTACTTTGCTTGGTTGTAATAATCTCTTCAATAGCACTATAATCACCCACGCCTGTAAAACAATCAACTTCTGGAAGTTCTTTGGCTAGTTCTTCTTTGTATCGTTCGCTAAGACAGCCTGCTACAACAAGTAAAGAGTCTTCTTTACGTTGGGCATGAAGCTCAAATATAGTATTTAAACTCTCCTCTTTTGCTGGCCCAATAAAACCACATGTATTTACAATGAGTACATCAGCATTTTTAGGATCATTTATAAGTTTATAGCTGCCTAGTTTTCCAAGCATAATTTCACTATCAACCAAATTTTTATTACAGCCTAAAGAGACTAAATAGAGGGTTTTTTGCATATTAAATCCATATGTTATCAATAAGTCGGGTTTTGCCAACATGGGCGCAGATTGCTAAGAGTGTCTGTCCGATTTCAACCTTGTTTATGGGAGAAAAATCCCTTTTTAAAACTTTCGCATACTCTACATGTAAAGGTTTTAGGGTTTCTAACATCACCTTTTCAATAGGTTCAACTTTTCGCTCGCCTTGCATTACAAGTCTTGAAGCATGTTTTAGTGCCTTTGAGAGTTTCAAAGCTTCGGTTCGTTCTTGAGGACTTAAGTACGCATTTCGGCTAGATAGAGCTAAGCCGTCTTCATCGCGAACGATATCGCATGGAACAATTTTGATATCCAAAAAGAAACTCTCAACCATCTTTTGAATTATGGCAAGTTGTTGTGCATCTTTTTTCCCAAAATAGGCCCTTGTTGGAGAAGTTAGGTTAAAAAGCTTTAAAACAACTCTTAAGACACCATCAAAATGGCCTGGCCTTTTTACTCCTTCAAGCAGATAGCCTAGGATTTGTGGAGCACAGACCATGGGCTCATCAAAAAAGTATAAATCTTGAGTTTTGGGGGTAAATACTGCATCAACGCCGGCAAGTTTGCACAGTTTCAAATCAGCTTCAATGCGTCTTGGATACGCATCTAAATCTTCGCCGGGTAAGAATTGTGTAGGATTTACAAATATTGAAACGATTGTATGTCTATTTTCTGCGACTGAGCGCTTGATTAAAGAGAGGTGTCCTTGGTGCAAAGCTCCCATTGTAGGCACAAAACCGACACTATCATTAAAATCTGCCCGAATTTTACGTAAATCTTGTGGAGTGGATACAATTTTCATTTTAGAGACTTTTGGATAAAATATATATTTAAAGAACGCATTATACCAAAAATGGAGTAGACTTGGATCATTACGAATATAGTGAATTATTAAAAAAATTATCCCAAAAAGTAGAAAATATCGCCCAAATAATCAAACCAGATACATTAAAAGAGCGCATAAGTGAAATTGAATCAATGGAGCAAGACCCGGCATTTTGGGAAGATGCCAAAAAAGCTGGAGTTTTACAAAAAGAGAAGACAAAATTGCAATCGATGCTTAATAAATACAATAAAGCTTCCAGTGCCGTTGAAGATGCAAAAGAGCTCTTTGAGTTAGCTGGAGCTGAAGAGGATGAAGAGACATTAAATGCAATTTTAGAAGATGCTCCAAACTTAAAAAAAGCAATTACAGAACTCGAAGTCTCTATGATGCTTAGCGGAGAAAATGATAGTAAAAATGCAATAGTTTCTATCCATCCAGGAGCTGGCGGCACAGAGTCTCAAGATTGGGCAAGCATGCTCTATCGAATGTATTTGCGCTGGGCTGAGAGAATGGGGTATAGTGTTGAGGTTTTAGACTATCAAGATGGAGAAGAGGCTGGCATTAAAGATGTTAGTTTCATTCTTAAGGGAGAAAATGCCTATGGGTATATGAAGGCTGAAAACGGCATTCACCGATTGGTTCGCATCAGCCCCTTTGATGCTAATGCAAAACGCCATACATCTTTTAGTTCAGTCATGGTAAGTCCCGAAGTGGATGATGATATTGATATTGTTATAGAAGATAAAGATATCCGGGTTGATACTTACCGTGCAAGTGGCGCTGGCGGACAACATGTTAAT
>DDHL01000025.1:18066-25487 GCA_002352945.1 Campylobacteraceae bacterium UBA1877
CTGGCGGACAACATGTTAATAAAACCGATAGCGCAATACGTATCACCCATATTCCAACAAATATTGTAGTTCAGTGTCAAAATGACCGAAGCCAGCATAAAAATAGAGCAAATGCTATGAAAATGTTAAAATCGAGACTTTACGAATTTGAACTTGAAAAGCAAAAAGCTGCAAAAGATGGGGTTGTCAAAAGCGATATTGGCTGGGGTCATCAGATACGAAGTTATGTACTTGCCCCTTATCAACAAGTAAAAGATACGCGCAGCAATATGGCATATTCTCAAATTGATGCAATTTTAGATGGGGACATTACAAAAATAATTGAAGATGTTCTGATTTCTCAACAAAGCAAGAAAGGAGACTCGTGACACGAGAAGCTTTATTGACCCAATTGGGTTATAGTATAAATGATGGTGCCTTGGCTCAACTAGATAGTGCAATCTCTAATACACCCGGTTTTGACCATATTGGGAAGCACATAATTACACTGCACGATCGTTTGGTGCCTCGATCCTCTTTCGTGGCTCTTTCTAGTAGCAAACCCCTTTTTAAGATAAAAAATATGGCTACTAGTAAAGAGGATATTGATGAGGTAAATGAAATTATTCAAAAGTGGGCAGATAAGTTTAAAGTTGTCCTTGAAAAGGTACCTGGCAAAGAGACTTTTTATATAAAAGGATTTAAAAAAGCATAAAACCAAAAACCCTGTTTTTAGCTTTACATGCAAAGCAAGAGCAGGGTTTTTAGCCTTTACATGTAAAGGCTAAACCTTTCTTTTGATTTGTATCTTTTTGGGCGGAAAAAGCTCGGTAGCTTTTTGGATGATTGGATCGTTTAAAATAGTTTCTGGGTCAACCTCTCTTGTTCCCTCTTCTACGATAGAACTTACACATCCTGCGCTTCCTTGTTCTTGGTTGTTTTTTGTATCTTCTTTGTCTTCTTGAGGTTCAATATTTTTTGAAGGCTCAGGCGGCTTTGAGGCTGTAATTTCGATGCGAGTATCAATTCCAAAAACCTCTTTTGCAAAGTGCTTAATAATTCCAGAAGCATTACGCAACCGGGTTTTGCACGCATCATTTACAAAAGAGGAGAGCTTTAAGGTATTGTCTTCATAGGCAACAAATCTCACATAATCTTCAAAACATTTTCCCAAGTCAAAATCTCTATCATAAAGCTTATCAACAAGTTTTTTATACTGGTCACCAAAGTCACTCTTTGCAGGCTGGCTTGGAGTTTCATTTTGGGGTTTGTTGGTTTGTGGGATTTGTGGAGCTTGAGCTGGGCTGGTTTCAAAAGTGCGGAATTTTTCCTCTTCAAGAGAGTTTATCATCTCCTCAATGCTTTTAATATTTAACGCTTCAAGCATTTTAAAAAAAACAAGAGTTAAAACAAATCCATTGTCTGCATTAATAAACAAAAGCTGTTTTGCTTCGCTTAAGATTCGAAAAAACCTTTCGCACAAAAGCGTTGAAAAGCGGCTATCTTGTTCAAAAAACTTCTCTTTTAAGTAGGCAATAAGTTCATCAATAACAGTTTCACACTCATAATCTTCAAGCTCTTTGACAAGATTTAATAATCCTCTTTTATCCTCTTTAAAGAGTGTTTCAAAGATTGCATCCAATTTTTGCGGGTCTAAAAGACCTAGCATATTTGCAACGGTTTTTGCACCAACATTTCCTTTTGAATACAAAATTGCTTGGTCTAAAAGGGTGAGTGTATCTCTTAAAGAACCATTTCCAGAGCGAGCTAGCATTTCAAGTGCTTCTATTTCATAGTTAATATTTTCTTGATTAAGAATGTGGCTTAAATGGTGGACTATATCGCTTTTTGCAATCTGTTTAAATCTAAAATGCTGGGTGCGTGAGAGAATTGTGGCTGGAAGTTTAAGTGGATCAGTAGTTGCCAAAATGAATTTTACATAACTTGGCGGCTCTTCTAAAGTTTTTAGCAGGGCATTAAATGCCTCTTTTGTGAGCATATGAACTTCATCGATAATAAAAATTTTATATCTGGCAGTTGTAGGACGGTACTTTGTCTGCTCAATCAAATCTCGAATATCATCAATTTTACGGCTACTTGCTGCGTCCATTTCGATTATATCAATGTGGCGATTTTCATTTGCCATGGTGCAATTGATGCAAGTTTCACATGGATTTGCAGTGGGGCCATGGTCGCACACTAATGCTTTAGAAAAGATACGAGCAGTAGATGTTTTACCACTTCCTCTAAGACCAGAAAAAAGATATGCATGTGAGAGCCTATTAGCACTTAGTGCTTGGGTGAGTGTTTGCGTGATGGCATCTTGTCCAATGAGTCGCTCAAAGGATTTTGGGCGATATTTTAAGGCTAACACAGAAGAAGAATCAGACATCACTAGGCTCCTATTTACATGTAAGGATATATTTGATTGTACTAGAAAATTGATTAAGCTTTGGTATAATGGAGTAAAAATTTTAAAGGAGTTTGGGTGAAGCAGATTGTGGCTGCAACATTAATCATTCTTGGAATTGCAGCGCTATTTTCAGGATGTGAACGCAGTGATTATCAGCATCCTTTGCACCGTAAAGGCTAAGGTTTTAACCCTAGCCACTGGTTTGCAATACGCTTTAGGTTTTCTGGATTTTCAGATGAGAAAAGTTTCAAAGAGGTATTAGTTTTTGTTTTTGGCATTTGCAATGAAGCTTGCAAATGCTCTACAATCGCCTCTCCAGAGTGAATAAGAGTTGCCTTTGGAAAATAGTTTTGGATGGGCTTTTGTATCAAAGGAAAGTGGGTGCATCCTAAAATGATGCCTTTTGGGTCAATATCAACTGGATCAAAATAGTGCTTCATTGTCTGCTCAAGCACTGGGCCATCTAGTAGTCCCTCTTCTACAATTGGAACAAATAGAGTCGGAGCAAGGGCGCTTAAATTTTCATATCCAAAATTTTTTAAGAGTGTTTGGTATTTTTGGCTTGCAATTGTTGCTTTTGTGCCAAGGATTAAGATGGGGGCTTTTTTATCGGCAATTTTATTTTTAACAGCAATGGCTCCTGGCTCAATAACTCCAAAAACAGGAAATGGGGCTTTTTGACGAAGCTCTGGAATTGCATAAGCACTAACTGAGTTGCAAGCGCAAATTAAAACATCAATCTCAAAATTTTTAAAAAACTCCAAAGCTTCCAAAGAGTATCGAATGATAGTATTTTGGTCTTTAACTCCATATGGAACTCTAGCGGTATCGCCATAGTAGATAATCTCATCAAAAAGATGGTGGGCAAGGAGGCTTTTTACAACACTAAGCCCCCCAACTCCGCTATCAAATACGCCAGCGCGCAATTTTAACCTTCATTTAGTGTTGAGAGCAGTTCGGCATTTCCTGAGGTTTTAAGCATTTTTGCATAGAGAAATTTAAGAGCTTCAACATCTTCCATTTGTGAAATTGCAGTTCTAATAGCCCAAATTTTTTGCAAATCATCTGGAGAGAGTAAGAGCTCTTCTTTTCTAGTTCCAGATTTCATAATGTTAATTGCTGGGTAAATTCTACGATCAGAAATATTGCGATCAAGTACAATTTCGCTATTTCCAGTACCTTTAAACTCTTCAAAAATTACCTCATCCATCCTGCTTCCAGTCTCAATAAGTGCAGTGGCAACAATGGTAAGACTGCCGCCATTTTCAATATTTCTAGCTGCACCAAAAAACCGCTTTGGCTTATGGAGTGCATTTGCATCCACACCGCCACTTAAAACCTTGCCGCTAGATGGGGTAACTGTATTGTAAGCTCTTGCTAAACGGGTTATTGAATCAAGAAGAATAATTACATCTTTACCCATTTCAACGCGGCGTTTTGCCTTTTCGATAACTAGTTCAGCCACGCGCACGTGGTTGGAGGCTGGCAGATCAAAAGTAGAGCTAAAAACTTCACCTTTGACGCAGCGCTGCATATCGGTAACCTCTTCTGGACGTTCGTCAATTAATAGTACAATAAGTTCGGTTTCAGGATGGTTGTGAGAAATGCCGTGGGCAATCTCTTTCATTAGTTCAGTTTTACCACTTCTAGGAGGCGCTACAATAAGTCCACGCTGCCCTTTTCCGATAGGAGTAAATAGATCAAGCATTCTGCCTGTTAGCTTCATCGGGTCAAACTCAAGGCGGAAAGCCTCAGTTGGATAAAGAGGAGTAAGGTTATCAAAAAGCGGGCGCTGTTTTGACTCTTGCATAGGCAAGTAGTTAATTGCTTCAATTTTTAATAGTGCATAGTAGCGCTCTTGGTCTTTTGGAGGCCTTACTTGACCGGTAACAATATCGCCTGTTCTTAGAGCGAATTTGCGAATTTGAGTGCTTGATACATAAGCGTCATTTGGACTGTTTGATAGGTTTGAATCGGTTGCTCTTAAAAACCCATAACCCTCATTGGACATTTCTAAAATGCCAGTAAATAGGATGTATCCACCCTTTGTAGTTTGGGTTTTGAGAATTTCAAACATTAAATCTTGACGCTTAAACTCTTGAGGATTTTCAACGCCTGCCTTCTCAGCAATTTGAAGAAGGTTTTTTAAATCTAGCTTTCTTAAATCCTCGATTTTGTATCCCTCAACAGGGATATGCGTGCGGTGATGTCCGCCCTTGGAGTGGTGTTTTCCATTTGTGGTGCTTTCGCCCATAGTTCCTTCTTTTAGTAGTTGAATATTCTGTTACAATAACTGCAGAGCAGAAAGTCTGCCCGTAGGCACATGCATGAGAGCTGTGTGTAATAGTCGGGGCAAATGAGAACCTAATTTTATACTAAACCTACGTTCATGTCAAGCAAAGGCTCCATAAAAAAGCATTCCATAAAAAACCGCGGGCAATAGTTTCATATACCAAGGAAATGGTTGGTTAGTACTTAGTAAAGTAGAATAGATACCAAGCGGCTTATTGTTGCTCATTCGATCAACTATTACAAGTTTTGTGCAAATATCTATAAATTTTATGCCAACAATTAAGCTTGCGAATATGTAGTTGCAGTTTAAAATCATCATACAAAAAATAACATAATAAAAACTTGGATGAAAGATTATAAAAAGAAGCACACTCTTTTTGTATACGCGTACAAGATTTTCTAAATAGGCGTGGATTGTGCTGCCTTGCTGCCAAAAAACTTCAAATAATTCAAAAAAGATTAATCCGATTAAAAGAGAAAAGATGGAGGTTTCCATGGGTGAAATTTTACCAAAAAAACTTTTATTATAGATTATATTGATACTAAGGCGACTGTGAGGAAAGCTACAATATACTATCACTTTAATTTACATGTAAAGATATGATATGTCTAAACGTCGTTGTGATCATTGTCAACTGCTTTATGATGAGAGTGTTTTATTAGAAGATAATAGCGAACCAACTCCGCGTTTTTTTTGCTGCAAAGGGTGTCAAGGAGTTTATCATTTATTAAAAAATGAGGGGCTTGATAGCTTTTATGAAAAATTGGGAAGCCAGACTATTGCGCCTCCGCAAACTAGCGAGCAAGATGCCCATAAGTTTGATTTAGATGGTTTCAAAGAGCGCTACATTCAAAAGACAAAAGAGGGGTTTTGTCAAGTTTCACTTATTATAGAAGGAATCCATTGCGCTGCATGTGTTTGGTTAAATGAAAAGGTTTTGCACCAAAAAGAGGGAGTGATTGAGGCGAGCATAAATGGCACAAACCATAAGGCAAAGATTGTTTGGGATCCAGACTTAATCTCGCTTTCACAAATTATTGAGACTATTCGAGCCATAGGTTATAACGCTCATCCATACGACCCAAGATTGCAAGAGGCTCATGCAAATGCAGCAAGACGAGAGTATTATGGAAGGCTTTTAGTTGGTGTATTTGCAACGATGAATATCATGTGGTTAGCCGTAGCAAAATATGCAGGTTATTTCACAGGAATGCGTTCAGACATAAAACATATTTTAAATTTTGCAGAGTTTGCCCTTGCAACGCCAGCGCTTTTTTATACAGGATGGGTTTTTTATCGTGGGGCATATTATGGATTTAGGCACCGCCATGTGAGTATGGACTCGTTAATTGCAACAGGTGCGAGTTTGGCGTATCTTTTTTCAATATACTCAATGTTTACAGGCCATGGGGAGACCTATTTTGATTCGGTTACGATGATTGTAACCTTTGTTTTTGCAGGTAAATATTTGGAAGTTTTAACCAAAAAACGAGCCGTAGACACGCTAGATAGTATGAGCGGTTCCTTGCCAACAGAGGTGACATTGATTCGTGATAATGAAAAACAGTTAGTGCCAGTTGAAGCTGTTAAAGTTGGTGATTTGATTGAGCTTAGACCCGGAGAAAAGGCTGTAATTGATGGTATTGTTAAAAGTGGTGAAGCATCTTTTGATGAGGCTAGCTTAACCGGAGAAAGTGTGCCAAAGCTTTTAAGTGCGGGAAAAAAAGTTTTAAGTGGTTCAGTTTGCCTTGATAGTGTGGTTCGGTATGAGGCAACACAAAATTATAAAGATTCAATGCTCTCAAAGATTTTGATGCTCTTAGAAGATTCGATGACTAAAAAACCGCGTATTGAGCAGCTAGCTAATAAAATTTCAGGATACTTTTCAATAACTATTTTGTTAATTGCACTTTTAACTTTTTGCGGATGGTTTTTGGCAACTGGAGTATTTGAAAATGCACTTGTTATTGCAATTGCCGTTATTGTTATAGCCTGTCCATGCGCCCTTGGGTTGGCAACTCCAGTTGGAACGCTTGTTGGGCTTGGGGTTGCTGCTAAGCGAGGAATTTTGTTTAAAGAGGCTAGTTTTATTGAAAATATGGCAAAAGCGAGTGTATTGCTGCTTGATAAGACTGGAACGATTACGGAAGGAAAGCCTGTTGTCAAAGAGGCTTGGATTGATTCAAGCTGCGATAAAGAGGCCTTAATTGCTCTTTTGGAAAGCTCTTCTCATCCAGTTAGCAAAGGAGTTTTGGCTTACATGTATGAGCAAGATTTTAATTTAAAACCAGCTAGTTTGCATGAAATTAAGGTGGTTGAAGCTAAGGGCGTGAGTGCGAAAAATAGCAAAAATACGCTCTTTCTTGGGGGAAGCGCAAGGCTTTTAGAAGAAAATAACATAAAGATTAACATGCCACAAGGAACTCACTATCTTATGGCGCAAAATGGGCAAGTTGTAGCGCGTTTTATGCTCGAAGATAATCCAAAACCCGATGCTAGAGCCATTTTTGAGAGGCTTAAAAAAGAGGGTTTGCGTATTGTGATGTTAACTGGTGATAATGAGATAGCGGCTAAAAGGATTGCAAAAGAAGTGGGAATTGATGAGGTTTACCACTCTTTGTATCCGCAAGACAAGGCGCAGATTGTTGAAAAATTTCACGATGAAGGTTTACATGTAGTAATGGCAGGAGATGGGATAAATGACACCTTGGCTCTTAGCCGTTCAGATGTTGCTAT
>DDHL01000025.1:25695-25941 GCA_002352945.1 Campylobacteraceae bacterium UBA1877
AGATGTTGCTATTGCGATGGGCAGCGGTGCAGATGTTGCTGTTAATGTAAGTGATGTGGTGCTTCTTGGAGGAAGTTTGAAGAGTTTAGAGGAAGCATTTAAAATTTCAAAACGAACATATAAAACAATTCGTCAAAATATAGCCTTTTCGTTGCTTTATAATGTTATTACAATCCCATTGGCCATTGCTGGGTATGTGATTCCGCTTATTGCGGCTCTTTCAATGTCCCTTAGCTCTTTGGTTGT
>DDHL01000006.1:0-7025 GCA_002352945.1 Campylobacteraceae bacterium UBA1877
AGATTTTTATCAAAAAAGTTATACTATTAGAGACAAAAACAATAAAATAGCAGAAACACAAAAATACCTCTTAGATGATGAGCTATTGAAACATTTTTCTTATTTAGATAAAAAAGAGAAAGGGCTTGTCTTTCCCTCTCCTATAACAAATCGAAAAATGTCTGATTTTCCTCGCTCCGTTTGGAAGAAAATAAAAAAGAAACTCAATTTAGAAATGCGATTGCATGATTTTAGACACTTACTAGGATTTACGCTAATTAATAATAATATTCCACTTGAAATTATCTCTAAAACACTAGGGCACAAAAGCATAAAAACAACACAACGTTATAGCAATATGAAAGAAGAAATGGCAAAAATTGGCAGTGACGCTTTCTTAAAGCTTCTAAAAAAATAGACAATTAAATTATTTTATGTTATCATTGGATGATAACCAAAGGAGCCGTATGAGTGGCTTAGAAACTCTTCTCAATTTAGATGGAGAAATTTTTCCAATGGATAATGGTTATTGGGTTAAATTTGAAGCAAAGAGAGTTGGTGTATCTAGTGCAATTCCTCACGGAATAAAATATTCGCTAACATTGCATGACAAGACGAATCAACGCATTTTAGGTTTTGACAATGCACATAGCTACAAACCAAGAAATGCAAAGTACGGCGCTAAAAAAGAGACGTGGGATCATGTCCATAAACGCATGGATACATTTCCTTATGAGTTTGATTCAGCTGATCAACTTATGGAAGATTTTTGGCAAGCAGCTGAGTCCCTCATGGATCAATAAACTATAGGAGTAGACAATGAAAATGAAAACCTTACGTGTTGGTATTATGTCTAAAGCAGAATATAAAAAACGCACTATTGCCATCGCTAAAGGTGAGTATACGCCTAAAAAAAATGAACCAAAGGTTTGGTTTGAGTCTTTAAACAGCATGGGGCAGATACTCGGTTCTAAAAATCAAGAACTTTTAAGACTTATCATAGAAAATAAACCAAAGTCATTAACTGAACTTGAAAAAATTAGTGGTCGCAAAAAATCAAATCTTTCAAGAACACTTAAAACCTTAGAAAGGTATGGTATCGTTGAATTTAAGAGGGAAGGTAAAAATATCGCGCCAAAAGTATTGGCAACTGACTTTCATGTAGAGTTTGGCATTAAAAGCGTTGCGTAGAAAACCGTCAATACAATGCCGTAGCAATATAAAAAATTTGTTAGAGCAGTTTTATTGCTCTAACACTATGCAAGTGCTTTCTCTTATATTTTATCATAATAAATTACAAATATTTGCAAAATTTTATTTTTTCGCGTTCATCCAATAAATGCTATTTTTCTATTTTATTTATCACTATATAAACTTTCTATTATTTTTTTGATTTCTTGCCAAGCCCTCTATCTAGAACTTCTTGGAGTTCTTCAGGTTCCAATTCTAAGTTTGACGGCAATTCTTCTTCGCCCATATACAACTCATCGTCCAAAGCTTTTTCCAATTCGGTCTTTATTGGCTCAGTACTCATATCAAACGGTGAAAGAAAGACATCATATTTAGGCAAAAGCTCATATTGTTCATTAACAATAGCATTTTTTACACTTGTTAATATTTGCTCATATTTTTTCAATATTCTATTCATATTTGTGTATACACCAAAAAAATCAGGTGCTGGAGGAACCAAGCATTTTTCAACTTTATTTTCTTTATTTGGTTGGCCAAAGACTTTGTCATACATATTCTTTTTTGTGGCAATGAGTAAAATTTCAACATAAAGAACTAACCAACCGTGACCCCCCTCATTCACGCTGTTCTTAAAAATATCCCAATTGGTTTTTTTGTTCTCAAACACATAAAGAAGTAATTCTTTGCTTGGCTTATTATTAAAGTATGAAACCACATCAAAATCATCCAAATTAGATTCTTTATACTCCTGTAAAATAATTTTTTCAATATTTTTATTAGATGCGCCTTTGTCGATGGCAGCAAATAAAGCCTTGGCGCCTTTATTAAAAACAATATATCTTGCAAACTCTTCATATAGTCCAACAAAATATTTATCCGCAAACTCTATCTTGTATGGCTTTTCTCCAGTCTCTAAAAAATTCTCTAATTCGTTTTTTGTAAATGAGACTTCTAGTAATTTTATGATCGGTCTGTTTTGCTGCTTCCAGCTAAAAATAGTTCGCTCCGTATTCCCCACTAGCCTAGAAATAGTTTTATACATTTTAAAAAATTCTCCCTAATTAGAATATTCTAATTGTATCATAATATAGAAATAGTTTCAAAAATCAATTGCTAAAATTTTGTTTATTTGAAATAATTTCTAATATTTAAGATTAATTAAAAGTAATTATGATATAGTTTCAGTAATAGTCGTTATTTTTAATCAATAAATGAAAATAAAGGAGAAAGAGAATGAAGAAGTATTATACAGGGGAAGAAATCGAAAATGGAAAAATGGAAGGCATTGACGCTGGAATTTTTACTCAGCAGCTATTGCAAAATCTAAGGAGTAAAAGAAGGATCGCGTGGACAAAAATAGGTGGCAAGTGCTACTACACCCGCGAAGACATCCAAAAATATATTGATAGAAACAAGGTAAAAGTTAGTTAAGGAGAAACAGATGGCAGAACGAAGAATGTTTTCAAAGTAGATTGTTAGTAGCGATAAGTTTCTGGATATGCCCCTATCCGCCCAATCGCTTTATTTTCAACTCGGCGTGCAGGCGGATGACGATGGCTTTGTTGGCAACCCAAAAAAAATCCAACGAATGCTTGGTGCTAGTGATGACGATGCAAAGCTTTTAGTGGCAAAAAATTTTTTGATTCCATTTCACAGTGGAGTAATTGTAATCACACACTGGAGGCTCCACAATTACATACAAAAGGATAGATACAAGCCAACAATCTGGCAAGAAGAAGCACGTCAAATAAGGGTCACAAAGACAAAAGAATATAGCTTGGATACAAAATGTATCCAAAATGTATCCAACTTGGATACACAGGTTAGGTTAGGTAAGAGTTAGGTTAGGTAAGGCTAGAAGAAATAGACTTTTAAAAGAAAGAAAGTGAGATATGAATATGAAATTAGAAGAGTTCAAAAAGAAGAACAAGCCCAAACGAATGTCTAAGCTTCTTCCTTTTAAAAGTGAGATTCTTGACCTACATGTGAGTAATTATAGCTTAGCTGCAATTCAAATGTTTTTGGAGGGAAATGGCGTTAATACAACACAGCCCAATCTTCTCAAATTCATAAGAAAACACTTAAAAGACAATGTTATCAAAAAAAATGAAATGGAGAAAAAAGATGAAGAAAATCAAAAAACACAGGAAAGCTGGGAACCACAGCTTAAAATTGAAGGCAATCCAATTATGAATGCATTACATAAAAACAAATAAGGAGAACTCAGATGATTAACGTGATCGTAAATGGCAAAGGTGGAGTTGGCAAAACGGTGAATGCAAATCATGTATTGCCATTTTTGACCTCTTCATCAATCGTAGTTGAAATTGATAATAACAATTTCAGTTCAATATATTCCAATTCGCAACAGATAGATGGGAAAACCGTCACCACCAAGCAAAATGATTTGGAAAAAGCTATCGATGATGCTGATTTTGATGGGTACAAAAAAAACATAATTATCGATGCTGGAGGTGGAGAAGATACCAAAAAAGTTATCAAAGCTATTCAAGCAGTCGGGCTAAAAGTCGTGTACTGGCTTCCCTTGATGCCTGATTTTGAAACCATTGGGGTTTTGAGAAGCACAAGAGAGCTAATTGGTAACGACAAATGTAATTTGATTTTGTCAAATTTTCGCGACCTCAAAGAAGATTTTTGGTTCATCTTTGGATCCGAGGAATACGGAATTGAACCAAATATTGGCATTTTAGAGCACTTTGATAACAGCTATCAAGTACCGAATACTAATTTGTTTGGGATAGCAAAAGCCTACAAGACTACCATATGGGATTTAGCGCTAATCCACACTGGATACAATCTTGAGGTGATCAAAAAAGAGTGGCGAGAACAGGGGCGAGAAGCGTACCATAAAAATATGCAAATGCATCGTCTAAGCGTGGCGTGTGACAGGCTCTTGAGGCAAATAGAAGAGTCAAAAAATCAAATTGAGGTGTGTCTATGAGCGAAATTAAAACCATTCAAAAGATCGTAGACGATTTGAATTATGCGGTTGAAAAGCTTGAAGATTTTGAGGGGCTCTATGAGCTCCCTGAAGTACTAGATGAGATTAAAAATCAATCAAAAAAAATTCAAAAGCAAAAGCTATTTAGCGGACTTTTGGTTATTGCATTTACTTTAATTTTATCTGCTTTTACTGGGTATTTTGCAGCTTTTAGGTATACGGCCAACAACCTAGCAAAGCTCGACCTAGGACTATTGGTAGTGGCAAGTGATAATCAAAAACAAATTTATATTCCAAAGACTTGGCATGGCAAGGAATTAAAAGATAGCTATTTGTTCACAAAGAAGTAAAAGAGGAATAAAAAAGGTTTTTTACCAGTTTTAAATGAGTTTAACCTCTTTTAACTCATTTAAAATGAAAATTAACCGAATATTAACTCAGGCTACACAGGCACCGAACCCACCTATGAGGTGGAGCGGTGCTTTTAAAGGAAAAAAGAAAAAGGAAAAGCATGCTAGCAAGACCAAAACTTGTCAATGGAACTTCAGCTCGAAATTATTTTGAGAATGATACGTATTATATTAATAATGAATTTGAACAAGGATTCTTTTATGGGCAATTAAAAGATGAACTTGGGCTTAAAGAATTCAACTTAGATGATTTTGATGCGATCTTGAAAGCCCAAGATCCTAAAACAGGAGAACAACTTTTGAAGTTCGCACAAAAAGATTTAGATGAATATGGACAAAGAAAAAGAAGTGCATGTGATTTAACTTTTGGTGCAGACAAATCAATATCAATTTTATATGAAATAGCAGATAATCAAGAAAAATCTCAAATAAGAGAAGCTTTTAAAAAGTCTATTGATAAAGCATTAGACTTTGTGGAAGCTAATTTTTCTTATGCTAAAGATAGAAATTCTACGCAAGGGATCAAAGCAAAATCAAAGATGCTTTTTACGAGATTCGACCATAGCGAATCGCGAAATAATGACATGCACTTACATCAACATGTATTGGCAATGAATTTTATTCAGGACGAAAATGGCAATTGGAAATCAATTGAATTTAACCAGATTATGAATAATCACCAACTTGTAGGGCAGATTCAAAGAAATGAATTTGCAAGAGAGCTACAGAAACTAGGGTATGAAGTAGAGGTAACTGATGCAAAAAATGGTTTTTTTAAGCTCAAAAATGTAGATAGGGAGCTTGCAGAGAAATTTTCAACACGTGCGCAGAACATAAAAGATGAAATGGCTAAAAGCGGACAAACAAGCTACAAAGCATCGCATACCGCGCAAAAACAAACTGCTAAATGGAAAGATAAAAATAAAGACAGACTAGCTATTCAAGAGGAAAATATTCAAAGACTTATTGATGCTGGCGCAGACCTAGAGAGCATACAACATAAAAATGAAAATTTACATGTAAGAGAGATGAAAGCTCAAGATATTGTAAAGATAGCTTTTCAAGACATTACAGACAAAAAATCTGTTTTTAAGCGTGAAGATTTTTTAAAACACGCTCTAAAACTATCTCTAACTACCAATGTAACACTAGAAGCGATTGAAAAAGAATTTGTCCGGTTCAATGATCTAATTAAACTGGACGAAAATCAATATACTACTAAAGAAATTGTTGAAAAAGAAGTCTATATTTTCTCGAAAAACGATGCCCAAAATTTTAAAATCGCAGAGAAACAAAACATTATCAATGTGGCCATCCAAGACTTTGAAAAAAAGAACAACTTTACTCTCAAACAAGCCCAAGACGACCTAGTTCAAACAATACTAACAAACAATAAGCAATTCATTGTAGCACAAGGTGTCGCTGGCTCTGGCAAGTCTACCTCACTCGAAATTGTGAGAGAAGTTGCAGAAAAAGTAAATAGGCGAATCATCGCAATCGCCCCAACAGGAACGGCCACTGAAAACCTTGCAAAAGAAGCTGGAATAAAAGAGAGTTACACGGTCGCAAAATTTTTAAAAGAAAATGGAGCAGATGTTAAAGATGCTTTGGTGATCGTAGATGAAGCTGGAATGATGGGCTTACGTGATACCTATGAGCTGATAAAGCTTGCAGAACAAAATAATCTTAAAATCGTATTTTCAGGAGACCAGAATCAAAAAAAGTCAATTGCACAGGGTGATATCTTTGCTGCTATGCAACGACAAGGCTTCAAGACTATTAATTTAAATGAGGGAAACAGGCAAAAAAGCGAAATTATGAGAGAAGCAGTTGCTTCAATACTAGATAGAGATATTGTCGCAGGACTGAAAATATTAAAAGATACAACAAGAGAGATTCAAGATTCAAACGAGCGACTTGAAACTGCAAAAGCTGAGTATTTGAAAGACAAAGATAACTCTCTTTTAATAACCACTACCAATAGTGACAGAAGAACACTAAATCAGATGATACGGGAAGAACTCATTAGCAATGGAAGCGTAACAGATTCGCATGAATTTAATACGAGAGAAATGCCATCTATGAGTGAGCTGGAAAAGAGAAGTGCCCTATATTACCAAGAAAACGAGAAAGTTTTTCTGTCTAAAAACATTGGAAGTATCTCAGCTGGCAGGGAAGCGACTATTAAAGAAGTTGACATTGAATCAAACATGCTCACGATTGAGCATGTCGGAAAAAACAAAACATTCACCGAGATAGTTGACCTAACAAAAAATGGAGAAAAGCTCAATTTGTTTAAGGAAGTAAAAGCAGAGTTTGGGATTGGGGATTTGATTATAACCAAGAAAAATGATACCAAGCTAGGTGTCTCCAATGGTCAAATCGGGAAAATCACCGCCATCGATGGAGAACAAATTACTTTGAAAATAAATAATAAAGAAGTGCAATTTAATACGAAACAATATCCATATATCCAACATGCT
>DDHL01000006.1:7291-7452 GCA_002352945.1 Campylobacteraceae bacterium UBA1877
AAAGCCAAGGCAAGACAACGAATAAAGTAATTGCCGTAGCAAACTCTCAATGTGCTTCGTTTAACGATTTCTACACGCAATTAACAAGAGCAAGATATGAGGCTCATATTATTACAGATGATTTGCAAGAGCTGCAAAGACGAGCAATGCAAGACAGCGTG
>DDHL01000030.1:0-1061 GCA_002352945.1 Campylobacteraceae bacterium UBA1877
AAAGGATTGGCTCAATTATCCTGCCAGACTCACTATATAAAGCGATGCAAGAGGGAATTCGAGTAGAAGTTAAAGCGCCATTTGAGCAAAGAATTGAAAGAATTTTAAGAGATTATAAAAAAATTGATAGAAACTTTTTTTACAAAGGAATGGAGAAAATCTCGCCCTACATTAAAAAAAGCCTCAAGCTTCAAGCTATAGAGGCCTTTGAAAAAAATGAGCTAAAGCAAGTAGCTGCTATTTTACTTTTAGAATATTATGATAAGGTTTATAAAAAGCCTTCAAAGATAGATTTTCAAATAGATAACTCAAATCTTCAAAAAGCCCTTGAGAGCTTGGATCAAATCTCTTTACATGTAAAGCAAAAATATATCCATTAAAGCTTTACATGTAAAGTCTTCATCTTCTTATTCAATCCATCCGCCACCTAAAACCTTATCATCTTCATAAATTACCAAAGCTTGCCCTGGAGCAACTCCATAAACTGGCTCTTTAAGACTTGCTTTAATTACTCCATCTTTAAGACTTACGTCCGCTTTTACTTGTGGACTTCGGTATCGAACCTTAACGCCATAAATTCCATCTTTAAATGTTTTTGGCAAAGAGAGGTTTTGTGCCTGAACAGTTGTGGTTTTTAACTCATCTTTTTTACCCACAACTATCTCATTTTTTGCTGGGTTTGTTCGCAAAACGTAGTGGGGTTCATGGGCACCATCTATTCGAAAGCCTCGACGTTTTCCAACTGTATAGTGCATATAGCCTTGATGGACTCCAATCTCATTTCCATCAGTGTCTACCACAACTCCAGGTTCATCAACCTTTACATGTAAACGCAAAATATCCATATAATCACTGTTTATAAAGCACACATCTTGGGACTCTTTATAGGTTTGTAAAGAGCCAAGCCATGGAAGTTTTTTTAATGCAATTGGCTTAATCTCCTCTTTTGTTAATTCACTCAATGGAAAAATTACCCTATCAATTGCCTCTTGGGATATCCCAAATAAAAAGTAACTTTGATCTTTTGTCAAATCAGCCGCTTGAGCAATCCTTCCATCTTT
>DDHL01000030.1:1286-6207 GCA_002352945.1 Campylobacteraceae bacterium UBA1877
GAACCCTTGCATAATGACCAGTGGCAATCTTTTCGCAGCCAAACTCCAAAGCTTTTTTAAGAGCAAGTCCGAACTTCATATGCGGATTACACAGTGCACAAGGATTTGGAGTAAGCCCAGCTTTATATGCTTTAACAAAGCTATCGTAAACAATTTGCTTAAACTCTTTTTTAGCATCAATAATGTGTATTTTTATATTTAAAAACTCTCCAACTTTTTTTACATTCTCTATACAGGTTTTATGCTTTTTTTCATCATCATGCAGTTTTAAGTAGACCCCTTCAACCTCGTATCCATCTTTTTGCAATAAGTATGCTCCATAACTAGAGTCTATTCCACCGCTTAATAAAAAAGCAACTTTTATCTTTTTCATAGTGCCTCCAAAATATCCGCTTCTAAATCCTCATACGCTTCAAGTCCAACAGATAGGCGAACTAAGCCCTCTTTAATTTCCCATAACTCTTTTTGGCTAGAAGAAAACTCTGCATAGATTGTGTGATAAGGAGCAATCGCGAGAGATTTATTATCTAAAATGTTTGTTCCTCGCTTAAAAATTTTTAACCTATCCATAAATTCATAAGCGCGCTTTTTATCTTCAAACTCAATACAAACCAAAGCTCCACCATATTCAAAACTCTTTTTGGCTAGAGAACTGTATTTAAAGCTATCTAAAAATGGATAGCGTACTTTTAAGCCTCTTTTTTCAAGGCTCTTAGATAGCTTGTAGGCATTTTCGCAACTGTACTTTACCCGCAAATCAAGGGTTTCAAGCCCAAGATTTAAGAGATATGCACTTTGAGGCGTTAAACACGCACCAAGGTTTCTAAAGGTCTCTTTTCGCAATTTAAAAAGGAGTGCATTTTGATTATATTTTTCATAAAAAGGAGCCAAATTAAAAGCATTTTTCCAATCATAACTTCCATAATCTAGCACCATTCCACCAAGAACCTGCCCTCCTCCACTAAGCCATTTTGTAGCCGAGAGCACTTCAATATCGATGCCATTTTCTTTAGCATCAAAGATATTCCAAGGAGTCATTGTTGTATCTGCAATAAAAGGAATTTTATAGCCTTTTAAAATCTTTTTTAAAGCCTTAAAATCAATGACGCTAAGCTGGGGATTGCTTATTGTTTCACAAAAAAAGAACCTTGTTTTTGCATCAATTTTTGACGCAACTTCATCGATTGAATCAACATATCGCACCTCAACTTCTAAATCTTTAAACAAAGTATCAAAAAGCGAGATTGTATTGCCAAAAAGGTGTTTTGATGCAATAAAATTATCCCGAGCTTTTAAAAGAGAGAAAAACAAATTTGCAATAGCCGCCATTCCCGAAGAAAAAGCTATCGCCCCATGAGCCTTGCTTATTTGCGTAACTGCTGATTCATAAGCACTTACAGTTGGATTTGAAGAGCGCGAATAAACATGTCCATCTTTTTTACCCTTAAAAAACTCCTCTAACTCCTTTGAATTTGAAGCCTCAAAGGCACTGTTTTGGTATATGGGAAATCGCATAGCCTTATGGGTGTCTATATTTTTTACATGTAAAGCTTTTGTACAAAAGTGCATAAAAATTCCTTAAATCATCTCTTGGGCAAGTTGGAGCATGCCTCCGTTTAAATTTAAAAGCTCCCCTTTATAGCCAAGTTGGGATAACTTTTCAATTGCTGCTTTACTGCGAACTCCCAATTGGCATACAACAATGCAAGGCTTGGATTCATCTAGATTTTTAGCAACCTCTTTTAATTCATCCATTTTTACTTCAATCGCCCCACTAATAACTCCCAAAAGCCGCTGATGAGGCTCTCTAATATCTAAAATTTGCATCGGTTTTTTCTCTTTGTGCCAAGCAATCAACTCTTTTGGAGAGATCATTTTACATGAGATAAGATCATCCCCACACTCTTTTTCATACATTTTTAAACTTTTTATTGTGGGGTTTTTGCCGCATATTGCACAATCTTCATTATGAGCAACTTTTAATTTTTTAAACTCCATATTTAAAGCATCATAAACCAAAAGGTATCCAGCCAAAGGTTTACCAATTTCTAGTATAAGTTTTAAGGCTTCGGTTGCTTGAAGGGTTCCAATTGTTCCAGCAAGTGCTCCTAGAACACCAGCTTCTGAACATGATGGAGCCATATTAGCAGCTGGCGGCTCAGGAAATAAGCAGCGATAGCAAGGTTTATTTTTTTGCCCAAAAACACTTACATGACCTTCAAACCGATAAATTGAACCATACACAAAGGGTTTATTTAATTGCACGCAAGCATCGTTTATAAGGTATCTTGTGGGAAAATTATCTGTACCGTCAACTACTAAATCATACTCTTTTATAATTTTAGTAGCATTTGATTCATCTAAAGCTTTGGTGATTTTATCAACCTTTACTTCAGAGTTTAACTCATTTATAGCCTTTGCGGCCGAGTCAACTTTGAGTGTTCCAACACTTTTTTGAGTATGGATAACTTGGCGCTGCAAGTTAGATAAATCTACTCTATCAAAATCGATTAATCCAATTGTGCCAACACCAGCAGCTGCTAAATAAAGACTTACTGGAGAGCCCAAACCACCAGCTCCTACAATCAAAACTTTTGCATCTTTTAACTTTTTTTGTCCTTTGGGTCCAACTTCGGGTAAAATAATATGTCTGCTGTATCGAAGTATCTCTTTGGGAGAAAAGAGTAATTTTTCAATCACTGAATAATCCTTGTATTAATTGGCCAAATTCTAGCCAAAGTTATTTGATAAATCAAGTTTTCTTATTGATTTACTAAGGTATAATATAAAAGCTTTACATGTAAAGTTTTTATATTGCATAATTTGATATTATTACAAAAAAGGAAACAAAATGCCAACACGCAATGAAGCCCTAGCGCTACTAAAATCATATAACGGTCCAGCCCTCGTTAACCACGGGCTTGCTGTTGAAGCTGCCATGTCCCATTTTGCAAAACTTTTTGATGAAAATCCAAGCTACTGGGGAATGGTTGGATTGCTTCATGACTTAGACTATGAAAAATTTCCAGAACAACACTGCTATAAAAGCAAAGAGATTTTACAAGAAAATGGCTTTGATGACGATTTTATTCGGGCAGTAATGTCTCATGGTTGGGAAATTTGTACCGATGTTGAACCCAAAAGCAAACTTGAAAAAACACTCTATGCAGTCGATGAATTAACGGGTCTTGTAGTAGCATGCGCCCTAGTCAGACCATCTCGCTCTACAAAAGACTTGGAAGTAAAATCGGTGAAAAAAAAGTTCAAACAAGCCTCCTTTGCATCTGGAGTTGACAGAGAAGTTATTCAAAAAGGCGCTCAAATGCTAAATATGCAATTAGATGAAATTATTCAAGAAGTAATTCTTGCTTTACGTCCAATCGAAGAGCAGATTGGTCTTGGAATTAAAAATTAAAAAGGAATATTTTGAATTTTGGTCCAACTCTTTTACATATGTTTATTGACGCTTGTCAGAAGTGGCCCCAAAAGAGCGCTTTTATTTATAGAGTAGAAAAAAAAGAGTTTGTAGTTACTTATGAAAAACTCTTTGAAGATGTGGTACTGCTTTCTAGGGCACTTAAATCAAAAGGGGTCACAAAGGGCTCAAAGGTTATGCTCCTTAGTGATAACCGATATGAGTGGATTGTGAGCGATTTAGCCCTTGTTAGTCTAGGAGCCATTAGTATTCCAAGAGGATCTGACACGCCAACAAAAGAGCTTGAGTATATCCTTGCTCATGCAGAGGCATCTTATGCAATCATTGAAACCCCTGCCCTTTTAGAGAGCCACAAAGCAGTTTTGGGCGATTTAAAATCTATTTTTATCATTGAAGCTCCCTTAGTACACACTTTTTTTAGCAATATTTATTCATATAACGATCTTTTAAAAGATCGCACAATTTTGCCAAAAGATATAGAAAATTTTACAAAAAGAAAAGAAAACCTTAGCTCCAGTGATATTTTGACGCTCATATACACATCTGGCACAACAGGCAAGCCAAAGGGTGTAATTTTAACCTATAAAAATATTATGCACAATGTGCTCTATCTTCCTTTAGTCATTAATCTAACCCATGATGATTCTTGGTTATCTATTTTGCCATCTTGGCACATTTTTGAGCGGGCAGCTGAATATTTATCGATTGCTTATGGATGCACTACTGTCTATTCGACAGTTAAAACTTTTGCGTCTGATTTACAAGAGTATCGCCCGACTCTAGTAGCAACCGTTCCACGACTTTGGGAATCAATGTATGTAAAAATCAACAATACACTCAAAAAACAAGATCCTAAAAAGGCTAAAATTTTTGAAAAACTTGTGGCTATTAGCGCAGCTTATAATCGATTTGACAGGATGAGAAAAGGCCATTTGCCCCTTTTTAAAAAGCTCTCTTTTTTGCAGCGCTTCTTTTAAAGCCCGTTCAAGAAAAATTTGGTGGACGTCTACGCCTTGCAATTAGCGGTGGTGGAAGCTTGCCTGATTATCTTGATGCATGGATCGATGCCCGTGGTATTCGCATTGTAAATGCTTATGGAATGACTGAGTGTGCTCCTGGAATTGCAGGCAGAGGGCTGCAGTGTGATGTGTTTGGAACCATTGGATATCCAATAAAGAACATTGAAGTTGTTATTATGGATGAAAATGCAAAACCAGTTCCTCAAGGAGAGGTAGGAGAGATTTGGGTAAGGGGAGATAATGTTACTCCAGGATACTATAAAGCTTTAGAGGAGAATGCCAAATCTTTTACACCAGATGGATTTTTTAAAACCGGAGATTTGGGAAAATTTACCATTGGAGGAGAGCTTGTAATTACAGGAAGGTCGAAAGAGGTTATTGTTCTTGCAAATGGTGAAAATGTTGATCCTAGCCGAATTGAATCAGCTATTTCCATGCTTCCTTTTGTTTCTGATGCCATTGTGGT
>DDHL01000030.1:6399-8866 GCA_002352945.1 Campylobacteraceae bacterium UBA1877
TCTGATGCCATTGTGGTAGGTCAAGATAAAAAAGGGCTTGGCTTGCTCATTGTTCCCGATTTTGAACAGCTAAAAAGCTATGTGCAAGAGCATTATGGAGAGGTTGTTGACAATTTAGAGCATTTACTTGAGAAGAAAAACCTCACACAAAAAATCAAATCAAAAATAAATGAGCTTATTCAGCCTAAAAAAGGCTTTAAGCCCTTTGAAAAACTACAAAATATCCACTTTTTAGACGAGGAGTTTAAAAAAGGAAGTGAACTTACAAACACACTTAAAAAGAAACGCCACGTCATAGAAAAAAAGTATAAAGAGTTAATTGATAAGCTGCTTCATTAAGCCTTTTTAAGTTTACTTTTTAAAGCTCTTTTAGCTTGCTAAATGGAAGAGGTTTTCCAAGGTGGTAGCCTTGGGCATAGTCAACTCCCATTCCTTTTAGCAACGCTAAAATAGTTTCAGAGTGGACATATTCAGCGCAGGTTTTTACACCAATTGTTTTAGCAAAGGTAACAATTGCATGCGTTGTTATCCTTGCATTTTTATTTGTATCAATATTTTTAACTAACGATGCATCAATTTTTAGTAAATCAACTTGCAAATTAAGCATATGCTCAAAACTAGAGTATCCTGAGCCAAAATCATCAATGGCAATTTTACACCCTCTTTTTTTGAGTTTTTTGATAAAATCAAACACCTCTTGATAATTTTCAATCCCTTCACTCTCTAAAATTTCAAAGCTAAGTCGACTAGGATCATCAAAAGAGTCAATCTTATCTAATATAAAAGAGACAATTTTTGGATCAAGGATGTCTATGATAGATAGATTAATTGATATTGAAGCTTTTTTATTGGCAAAATCTTTTAGTGCTTTTTCAATCACAATCCGTGTAAGATGATGGTAGAGCTTATTTTTTTTAGCAATTGGTAAAAAATGGATTGGGCTTATTGGATTTGCATCCTCATCAATGCAGCGCATCAAAACTTCATAATGCTCTAATTTTCCATCACTGCATCGGTAAATTCCTTGATAAAATGGCACAATCCTATCATCTTTAATAGCTTGTTTTAACTTTTTAGTCCATTCGATGTTGTACGCATACTCTTTTTTAATCTTCATGCTTGGATTGTAAAGAAGATAAGAAATTCTTTCAGATTTTGCCCGTTTTAGAGCCATATCAGCACAAGCTAAAAGATCCTCTTCATGAAGAGCAGCTCCTATAGTGGCTGAAATATCAATATTGTAATCATCATCAGTTATCACTACAAAGCGTTTTAATTCATCAAGAAGCTTATTGACAAACTTTTCTAGCGAATCTTCATCAATCGATTTCAATCCAATGGCAAACTCATCGGCATGAAGCTTATAAACTTTTGCGTCATAATCTTTTGCAAATAGCTTTATCATTCCTCCTAAAGAGATTAGAACCTCATCTCCAGCATCCAATCCATACAAATCATTAATATGTTTAAAATCATCCACATTTACAAGGGCAATACCATCAAAAAAGAGCAGTGAAAGATCTTCTATGAGCTGGTTTCGATTTGAAAGGCCAGTAAGCGAATCGTGAAAGAGTTGATGGTGCATAAGTTTTGCTTGATTTTCCAAAGTTTTAACGTGCGATCCCACCTCTTTTTCAAGTTTTTTTCTATAATTTTCATCTTCATGGTAAGCATTTTTAATAATAATGCTTAATCCAAATAGAAGAATAAAACCAACAAGCGCGTAAATTGCCATCGTTTGAACATAATCTTCAATCAAAGAACTTTTTATCTCTAAATTATCCCCTGCAATACTTACTGCCCCAATTAAATCATTCTCTTTAAAATTCCACTCTTTATTAAGTGCTTTCATGATTTCTGGTCTATTAGCATGAGAGCCATGACACTTAAGACATGACTTAAGCACTCTTATTGGCTTCATAAAAAGATATTGGTTTTCAACCTGTCTAAAATAGGCTTGAGATTTAGGATTTGAGATAAAATAATCAAGCCCCTCTTTTTCTTTGGGCGATGGTAAATTAGATTGTTCTGTAGCATTGTTAAAAATAAGACGGATATTTCGATGACTTTTGTCAATTTTATTAAAACTCTTAGCAACTGAGGTTGATTTAATTACAGGAAGAAATTTATATGTATGCTCATCAAGGAGTTTAACATCATTTGAAAAAGCCTCCTTGTATGCTTGAAAAAAGATGACATATAAATTAGCTAAAGATTCAGACTCTTTTTTTGTAATTACTTGAGTAAGTAGCGTTTAAGTTAAGATAATCCCTATAAGCTTTGGCGCCTAAAAGGCTTAAAGTAATTATAGTTAAAATAAGAATAATTTTATGGTGGGTTTTCACGCCAATTCCTTTGAGTTTTAAACTCTTTTAATAAAACCTGCGCCAAAGAGTATGATTTTCAAAAACTACACACCCAATAAACACTTCTCAACCAATATGATGGTAGTGTAAAATAATTTCTG
>DDHL01000089.1:0-2383 GCA_002352945.1 Campylobacteraceae bacterium UBA1877
TATTAGTAGGAGAATAAAATGGCTGTACCAAAGCGACGCGTTAGTAAAACTCGAGCAGCAAAGAGAAGAACGCACTATAAAATCACTCTTCCAATGCCTATTAAAGATAAAGATGGCTCATGGAAGATGCCACATAGGATTAATAAAACAACCGGCGAATATTAACCCATGTTAAGAATTGCCATTGATGCTATGGGTGGTGACTTCGGCCCTAGGCCAATAGTTGAAGGAACCATCCAAGCGTTACATTCTGCAAAAAAAGAGTTTCATGCTCTACTAATCGGAGATGAAGATCAGCTACAACCTCTCATTCCTTCATATTTAAAAGATCGAATTACAATAATTAATACCCAAGATTGTATTCAAATGGAGGAGTCAGCAACTGATGCGTTAAAACGCAAAGATAGTTCAATCTACCAAGCTGTTGATTTGGTGCGTGAAGGCAAAGCAGATGCAGTGGTTTCAGCAGGTCACAGCGGGGCTACAATGAGCCTTGCTACCTTAAGAATTGGTAGATTAAAAGGGGTATCCCGACCAGCAATTGCCACACTTATGCCCACTTTAAACGCAAAACACGCTTTAGTGCTTGATGTAGGCGCAAACGTGGATTGTAAAAGTGACCATTTAGTTCAATTTGCCATCATGGGCGAAGCTTACGCTAAGGATGTGATGGGTATTAAAAACCCTAAAGTGGGACTGCTTTCTAATGGCGAAGAGTCAAGCAAGGGAAATGAGATTACAAAAGAGGCCCATAAAAAACTTTTAAAACTAGACTCATTTGTTGGTAATATTGAAGGGAACAATATTTTTGATGGATCTGTTGATGTAATTGTATGTGATGGATTTATTGGAAATATTGTACTAAAAACGAGTGAGGGTGTGGCCGATTCAATTACCAAAATTATCAGACACAATATCAAGCGCTCACCTGTTGCAATTGCAGGTGCTGTGTTGATGCGTAAAGTCTTTAAGATTCTTAAAAAACAGGTAGATTACGCTGAATATGGTGGAGCACCGCTTATTGGAATAAAAGGGTGTGCTATAATAAGCCATGGAAAGAGTAACTCAAAAGCGATAAAAAATGCAGTTTTTCAAGCGATCGCTTTTTCAGATTCGTCAATCAATACACATATTGAAACACAGATTGAACGCTACCAAAAAGGCTAGCCAATGTCCTATTATGCTTCATTAAAATCCATTGGGGCCTATGCTCCCTCAAAGATTCTTTCTAATCATGATTTAGAGAAGATGGTTGATACCTCCGATGAATGGATACAAAAACGTACAGGAATTCGAGAAAGAAGAATTGCTGCTCCAGAAGAGTTAACAAGCGATATGGGTGTTGCTGCATCCAAAAAAGCCATAGAGCGTGCTGGGATTGATCCAAAAACTATCGATGGTGTGATTTGCGCAACACTAAGTCCAGATTATCTAACTATGCCGTCAACTGCTTGTATTATTGCTCATAAATTGGGAATTGGACATGTAATGGCTTTTGATATTTCAGCAGCTTGTAGCGGGTTTGTCTATTTATTAAATCTTGCAAAAAGCCTTGTTGAATCAGGAGCGTATAAAAATCTTTCCATTGTTGGTGCAGAAAAGATTAGCAGTTATATTGATTATACCGATAGGAGCACTTGTATCTTGTTTGGCGATGGTGGAGGGGCGGCCATAATTGGGCGTACAAACGATATTAATGAAGCCATTCTTGATGTACATGTAAGCTCAGATGGAGAGTATGGTCATTTGCTTATGACTCCAGGTGGAGGCTCAAAAGAGCCATGCTCAGCTAAACTTTTAGAGAGCAAGCGACAATATATCCAAATGGCAGGAAATGAAGTTTTTAAAGTTGCTGTTAAAACTCTTACAAATGATGTGATTGATATTCTAAAAAAGAATAGAATAAATCCAAATGAAATCGATCACTTTGTTCCCCATCAAGCAAATTATCGAATTATAGAAGCGGTTCGGGCAAAACTTGATTTTCCAAAATCAAAAACTGTCCTAACAGTGCATAAGTACGGCAATACATCTGCTGCATCAATCCCGATGGCAATAAATGACGCTTTTGAAGAAGGACGAATTAAAAGGGGCGATTTAATGCTTCTAGATACCTTTGGGGGCGGATTTACATGGGGAAGTGCTTTGGTGCGTTTTGGGGGAAATTAACCCCCAATAAGACGCACTCGTATAATTCCTTCAAGCCTCTTTAGGGCCTCTTTAACTTCAGGCGTTACATCTCCTTTAATATCAAGGAGCATGTAAGCATAATCACCCTTGCTTTGGTTTATCATGTCATCAATGTTGAGTCCTGCATTTGCAAGGAGTGAAGTTACTTCACCAATGCGGTTTGGAATATTTTTATTTATTATGCTAAGTCGGG
>DDHL01000089.1:2613-5221 GCA_002352945.1 Campylobacteraceae bacterium UBA1877
GTAAAACCCTCTTTTAGTGGCATTTTACAAGATGGGAAATTGACTGAATTTTCAATATTTCCACTTTCTAAAAACTGCTTTATTGATTTTGCAGCCGAAATTGCACAGTTATCCTCACTCTCTATTGTTGAAGCTCCAAGGTGCGGAACTGGTATAACACCCTTTACATGTAAAAGTTCATGGGTTGGAAAATCGGTCACATAAGCACCGACTTGCCCAGATTTGAGAGCTTCAATTAAAGCGGCATTATCAAAGAGTTCTCCTCTTGCAAAATTCATGATTTTAACACCTTTTTTCATCATGGCAAATTTTTCGGCATTGTACATATATTTTGTTGATGGCAGGAGAGGAACGTGGATTGTAAGGTAATCAACGCTTTTTAAAAGAGTCTCAAGGCCGGTTGCTTTTTGTACATCATTAGAAAGTTCCCATGCTCCATCTACTGAAAGATATGGATCATAACCAATAACCTCCATTCCCAAAGCAAGAGCATCCTTTGCTACTAAGGCTCCAATTGCTCCAAGCCCCACAACACCAAGGGTTTTTCCTTTTAATTCATTGCCTGCAAAATTTGATTTGCCTTTTTCAATAAGAGCTGGTATTTGATCTGCTGGAGCATCAAGGCTCTTTACCCAATTAATTCCCTCAACAATGCCACGAGAAGAGAGAAGAAGCCCACAAATAACTAGCTCTTTTACTGCATTTGCATTGGCTCCTGGAGTGTTAAAAACCACAATACCCTCTTGGCTGCAGCGTTCAACTGGAATGTTATTAACCCCAGCACCAGCTCTAGCGATAGCTTTTAGGGATGAAGGAAACTTCATATCATGAATTTTATAGCTACGCAGTATTATACCATCGGGCTCGCTAAATTCACTTGCAATTTCATAATCGTCATGAGGTAAAAGGTTGAGTCCTTTTGCTGAAATTTTATTAAGTGTTTGGATTTTATACACGAAAGCCTCCTAACGATTTTCTTTAGCAAAGTCTTCTAATAAAGAAGCAAGGGCTTGAACACCTTCTAATCTCATAGCATTGTAAATTGATGCTCTAAGACCACCAACACTTCGGTGTCCTTTTAATCCGATCATGCCATTTTGTGCAGCTTTTTCTAAAAGTTTTGCCTCTAAGGATTGATCATGTATTGTAAAAGTTACATTCATGTGTGAGCGGGCTTCTGGCTTTGCATGCCCAATATAAAACCCATCGCTTTGATCAATAACATCATAAAGCAGTGCAGCTTTTTTTGCATTATATTCTTGAATTGACCTAATTCCCCCTTGAGACTCAATCCATTTAAGAGTAAGGCCGATGAGATAAATTCCAAATGTGGGAGGTGTATTATAAAGAGAGTTGGCTTTTGCATGGGTTTTATATCGAAGCATTGTAGGCACACTCTCGCTTACGCGCTCAAGTAATGATTTTCGGATAATAACTAAAGTAACCCCAGAAGGGCCAGCATTTTTTTGCGCACCAGCAAAAAGACAATCCACATTTTCCCAATCAATTGGATATGAAAAGATATCGCTTGATGCATCTACAACTAAGGGAGATTTGGTTTTTGGAAAGGTTTTATATTGGGTTCCATAGATGGTGTTATTTGATGTAATATAAGCATAATCAGCGCTACTGCTAAAATTTACTTGTGGAATATGATCATATCCAGACTCTTTTGCACTAGCGGCAATTTTATAGTTGTATCCTAAAATATCCACCTCTTTAATTGCTTTTGAACTCCATGCTCCAGTGTCACAAAACTCAATTGTTCCACCTTGGTATAGATTTAACGGAACCATTGCAAATTGCATAGAAGCTCCGCCTTGCAAAAATAAGACTTCAAAATCATCTGGAAGCTCGTAAATTTTGCGAATATTTGCAATAGCTTCATTGTGCACCTCTTCGTACATACTTGATCGATGGGATGCTTCTATAATTGATAGACCATTGCCTTTAAAATCGATTAAGTTTTCTTGAGCACTTAAAAGAACTTCTCTGGGCAGCATAGCCGGACCTGCATTAAAATTGTAAACCATAAAAACTCCTTAGGCAAGGTAAAATAAAGAGGTAATTCTATCAAAGTTAACTATAAAAACTATTGAATTAAACTATAAAATCTGAATTAAACTATAAAATCTTGTGAATTGTTGTAGCATTTTGCATCCAGCCATAAAGCTCTTCCCAATCCTCATTTTCTACAATCTTTTTAACTTTTAAAAGCTCTTTTTCAAACATTTCAATTGATTCGAGCAAATTAGAGCGATTTTGTTTAAAAACCTGACTCCACATTTGCGGAGAACTCTTTGCGATTCGACTCATATCTCGAAATCCGCCTCCAGCAAGCAAGAGGATGCTTTTTGGGTCTTCTTGACCCATGACGCTATTTGCTAGAGCATAGCTAATGGCATGAGGAAGGTGGGAGATGAAAGCCGCGTGACGGTCGTGGGCTATAGCATCCATAAAAACAATCTTCATGCCAATATGAGAAAACACTCCAATTGCCCGTTCTTTATGTATTTGGCCGGTTTTGTCAAAATCGCATAAAACCACAACAGCCCCCTGAAAAAGTCCATCAACAGCCGCACTTGGTCCAAATTTTTCTGTACCTGCC
>DDHL01000089.1:5445-8253 GCA_002352945.1 Campylobacteraceae bacterium UBA1877
AAATTTTTTCTGTCCCTGCCATTGGGTGGGCTGCTACAAAATTTTGGCGGATAATTTGGGGAACAGATTGGACGATTTTAGCTTTAGTGCTTCCTAAATCAACAATAGTTGTTGTACTTGGAATGTCTGTAAGCTCTTGCAAGGTTTCAATAATAGCCTCTACTGGAATCGCTAAAAAGATTATATCGCACTGTTTAATCTCATCAAATGAGACAATCTCTTGCACAAGTCCAAGTGCTAGTGCCTCTTCGCAGTGGGAGATATTGTGATCAATCCCAGCTACTTCAGATATCAATTTTGTCTTTTTTAAAGCTAGCCCAAGGGAGCCACCTATTAACCCTAATCCAATAATTCCTGCACGCATTAAATAAATTCCTTCATTTTTTTGAGTTTTACAATGAATTAAAACAGTAAATGGTATTATAGCCACTTAACTAAAAATCCCTATAAATTAAGGAATTTCCCTTGCCAAGAATCGTCTACCTTATTCCACTACTTTTAACTACCTCTTTATGGGCAGTTACAATTAAGTCAATTTCTTTTGAAGGACTTGTGCGACTATCTGCCGATACTGCCCGCCAAATTGCAGGCATATCTGTAGGTGATACACTCAATGTTGAGCAGATTGATGAGGCGATCAAAGCTCTTTATGCGCAGCGCTACTTTGATGACATATGGGTTGAAGAAGATAGTGGGAACATTGTTATACATGTAAAAGAAAAACCTTCTATTGCAAGAATCGAATTAGAGGGTGTGGGCCAAAATGATAAGGATACAATTTTAGACTTGCTAGGTGTTAAAACCGGCATGATGTATGATGAAACAAAGATCAAGCAGGCAAAAACGCATATTAGACAATTTTTTGAAGCTAAGGGTTACTTTGATACAGTAGTAGAAGCTAAAAGTGAACCATTAAATGATGATGAGCGTAGTTTAAAGGTGACATTTAATGTAAACCGTGGAGAGAAGATAATCATCCGTTCTTTTCAAATGTGCGGGGCAGAATTTTTGGATTATGGTGATATAGAGTTAGATATTGCCAATAAAGAGAGAGAGTTTTTAGGATGGTTTTGGGGTTTTAACTCAGGAGAGTTAAAAATTCATGAATTACCAATGGATAGCAATCGGATAAAAGATGCATATTTGCAAAAAGGTTTTTTAGATGTGCAAGTAAGTCCTCCATTTTTACGCACCTATCCAGATAGCTTTGATGCCTCTTTGTCATACCATATTAATGAGGGAGAAGCTTATACGATTGAATCCATCACATTTGATGCTCCAGAGGGAATTTTAGATGAAGAGAGTATCGTAGATTCACTTTTATTAGAAGCTGGAGAGAGGATCAATATTAGCCATTTAAGAAGGGATTTGGAGACAATTGAAACTGCGGTGGCCGATAAAGGTTATGCTTTTGTAAGAGTTTATCCAGATTTGCAGCAAAATAAAGAAACTAAAACCGTTAATATTGTTTATAATATAAATCCAGGAGAGAAAGTTTATATCCGAAATGTTCGCATTTCTGGAAACAGCAGAACTATTGATAGGGTTATTAGACGAGAGCTTTATTTAACAGAGGGGAGTCTTTATAGTAAAAGCGACTTGATTGATTCAAGAAATGCGATTCGAAGAACAGGATACTTTGAGGATGCTTCAATCACAGAACAGCGAGTCAGTGAAGATCAAGTAGACTTGCTCGTAAAAGTAACCGAGACCAATACAGGTGCAATTGCTGGAGGTATTGGCTATGGAACTTCTAGTGGAATTTTACTAAGTGCTAGTGTTTCAGATGGAAATATTTTTGGAACAGGACTTAAAGGTACTATTATTGGTGAGCGTTCTGATGATGAGCTCTCAGGTAGAATTTCGCTAACAAATCCAAGAGTATTTGATTCAATATATAGTTTAAGTGGCAGCTTGTATGCTGAGGATAACTCTTGGACAAATTATGATGAAGAGGTTTTAGGTTTTAGTGTATCAGCGGGACGAAAGTTTGGTAGATACACAAATGCCAGTTTAACTTACACCCTAGAGGAGACAACCCTTTCTGATTTGAGTGATAGTTTAATTGATAGAGGGTATGAAGAGGGACCTAGCGTAAAAAGCTCTATTACACCTTCTGTCTCATTTAATAATACCGATGATTATTATCTTCCAAGATCAGGTATTAGCACATCAGCATCTTTAGAATATGCCGGAATTGGCGGTGATGAGAAATTTGTAAAAAATCTATATCGATTTGCCTACTATTATGGTCTTCGAGATACCTTTGATTATGATTTGATTTTACGCTATAAAGCTCGATTCGGAGTTGTTTGGGACAATGGAGATTTACCGCTTAATGAAAGGCTTTATCTTGGAGGTATTAGTACGTTAAGAGGGTTTGATTCAAGCTCCATTTCACCAAAAGATAGCGATGGTGAGCTTATAGGTGGTGAAATCTATTTTGCCAACTCAGTTGAGGCTAGTTTTCCGCTTGTTGAGCGTTTTAAGATGCGTGGAGCGCTCTTTGTGGATTATGGCATGATTGGTGAAGATGATTTAAGTGAAGAGATTAGGGCAAGTACTGGAATAAGTTTAGAGTGGATCTCTCCTCTTGGTCCAATTTCACTTATTTTTGCCGAACCAATTAAGAGTGAAAGCGGAGACGATACAACCTCGTTTGAGTTTACAATTGGACGTCAATTTTAACGAAAAGCAATTGCAAAAGGGGTAGGCTTAACAAGTTTTCTAGCCGCCTCTTTTGCTAAATACAGCTTCTTTTGACTCTTTACATGTAAAGTATGATTTTTATAGATAAATTCTATTTTT
>DDHL01000038.1:0-192 GCA_002352945.1 Campylobacteraceae bacterium UBA1877
ATTTAGCAAACCCTATGATAAAAAAGAGAATAAATTTTACAAGCTCCCAGAAGATTATAGAGTCTATCTTGAAAAATTCAATAGAGTTCAAGAGCACCTTAAAGCAGGCAATAGCTATCTTTTAAATCTTACATGTAAAACTAAGTTAATTGGAGAGATAGATTTAAAATCTCTTTTTTACAGTTTTCAGTC
>DDHL01000038.1:483-1964 GCA_002352945.1 Campylobacteraceae bacterium UBA1877
AAAATGAGCAAATCCATACATTTCCTATGAAAGGAACAATTGATGCAGATTTGCCAATGGCAGAAAGTGTGATTTTAAATGACCCAAAAGAGCATAGTGAGCATGTAATGGTAGTAGATCTTTTGCGCAATGACCTATCGATGGTTGCAAAAAATGTTCGGGTTGAGCGTTTTAGGTATGTGCAAAAAATAGATGCAGGTCCTAAAAAGCTTTTGCAAATCAGCTCGCACATAAAAGGAGATTTGGAAAAAAATTGGCAAGATCGTTTAGGCGATCTTCTATCAACTCTTTTGCCAGCAGGCTCAATCACAGGTGCGCCAAAGAGAAAAACAACCCAAATTATAAAAGAGGTTGAAGATTATAAAAGAGGTTACTATACTGGAATTTTTGGAATTTTTGATGGCAAAAGCCTAGATACTGCTGTGATGATTCGATTTATTGAAAAGACAAAGGAGGGCTTTTTTTATAAAAGCGGAGGAGGGATAACTTTAGATAGCGACCCAATTAAAGAGTATGAAGAGATGGTGGATAAAGTTTATGTACCCATGCTTTGAGACGATTCAAATTAAAAATGGCAAACCTTTACATGTAAGGTTTCACAATGAGCGTTTTTGGTTTACATGTAAAAACTATTTTCAAATTGATACCAATTTAGATTTAGCTTCGCTGATTAATCCTTTGATGAAAGATTGCCGCTGTAAGATTATTTATGATATAAATAGCTTTAATGTGCTCTACTACCCTTTGGTTCAAAAAAGAAAGTTTGAGCACTTTTGCATAGTAAAAACACCAAAAGAGTATCCGTACAAAACTGTCCAAAGGGATTGGCTCGATGCTCTTCGCAAGGGTTTTGATGATGCAATTTTAATAAAAGATAATCTGCTTTTAGATACAACAATAGCAAATATTGCTCTTAAAATAGATGGAAAATGGTTTACGCCAAAAAAACCGCTCTTAAAGGGCACAACAAGGCAAAGACTTCTTAAAAAAGGCATGATTGTGCCAGCTGATCTTTGCGTTGAAGATTTAAAAAACGCCCAAAAATTTGCTATAATGAACGCTTTACTTGGATTTTTAGAATTGGATTTAAAGAAACTACATTTGGAAGGAATATAACTGTTTATGAACAAAACCACGTGGAATTTGGACGATTTATATAGCAGCCAAGAGGCAGCCACTAAGGCTTTGGAAGATGCAAAAGCAAAGGCAAAGCGTTTTGAAGCGCTTGTAAAAGGGAATTTAAAAAATAGTTGTGAAGCGGGTTTTGTTGAATCTATAAGAGCTTATGAGTCCATAATGGAGCAGCTTGGAAAAATAATGACATATGCATATTTACGTTTTGCAAAGGATGCTTCAGAGGGTGGCTTGCTAGCTAAGTTTCAGCAGGCAGTAAATGATATTTATGAATCTTTACTCTTTTTTGAGCTTGAATTTAATCGTCTCTCAAAGGCGCAACAGACAAATTTGATCCAATCATCAGG
>DDHL01000038.1:2106-2528 GCA_002352945.1 Campylobacteraceae bacterium UBA1877
ACAAATTTGATCCAATCATCAGGAAAGTATCAATACTACTTGAAATGTCTTCAAGATGCAAAGCCCCATCAGTTAAGTTATAAAGAGGAGCGGATTCTTCTTAAAAAATCGATAACTTCAGGCTCAGCCTTTTCAAGACTTTTTGATGAGCACTTTAGCAGAATGCATTTTGTTATTGATGGCAAAAAGGTTTCTGAAGAGGTTGTTTTAAGCATGCTTCACAGCCCAGATAGAGAGGTGAGAAAAAAGGCGGCAAAATCTCTTACAAAAGGCTTAAAACCGCACCAACCGTTGTTAGCGTATATTTTTAACCAAATAAAACAAGACCACAAAATTGAAAATAGTCTGCGAAAATATAAAACCCCAGAGGCTTCGAGACATTTGGAAAATAAAATAACCCAAAAGAGTGTTGATGCCCTGAT
>DDHL01000038.1:2756-17476 GCA_002352945.1 Campylobacteraceae bacterium UBA1877
CAAAAGAGTGTTGATGCCCTGATTGATACAACTGAGTCGCATTTTGGCTTGGTGCATCGATACTATGAATACAAAAAAGAGCAGCTTGGGCTTGATGTTTTGTATGATTATGATAGATATGCCCCGCTTAGTGAACATGAAGAGGATTATACTTATGAACAAGCGTGCCAAATTGTCTTAAAGGCCTTTGATGATTTTTGCCCCTCATTTGGCGAAATTGCAAGAAAGGCTTTTAAGGATGGTTGGGTTGATGTTTATCCAAAAGAGGGCAAGCGAAGCGGAGCCTTTTCTCACCCCGCAACTCCAGATACCCACCCGTATGTTCTTTTAAACTTTACAAATAAAAGACGAGATGTCTTCACCCTTGCTCATGAACTTGGTCATGCAATCCACCAATATTTAGCTCGCGATGTAGGTTATCTTTTAAGTGACACTCCCTTAACTACAGCTGAGACTGCGTCGGTTTTTGCCGAAATGCTTGTATTTGATGCAATGCTAAAAACAGCCGATTCAAAATCTAAAAAAGCGATGCTTGCTAGCAAAATTGAAGATATTTTTGCAACCTTGTATCGCCAGATAAATTTTACAACTTTTGAGCGACTTGTCCATGCTCACGATGGAGAGTTGAGCACTGAGGAGTTTAATGAGTATTGGATGCAAGAGAGCAAAAAGATGTTTGGCAGTAGCGTTAAGCTGACAAATGATTATAAATTGTGGTGGAGCTACATTCCTCACTTTATCCATTCGCCTTTTTACTGCTACGCATATAGCTATGGACAGCTTTTGGTCTTAGCTCTTTACGGGCTTTATAAAAGCGGTACATGTAAAGATTTTACAGGAAAATATCAAGAGTTTTTACGAGCAGGCGGAAGCAAAAGTCCAAAAGAGTTGGTTGGGCTATTTGGTTTTGATATTGAGGATAAGAGCTTTTGGGAAATTGGAATTGCTGAAGTAAGGCGGCTGGTGGAGACTTTAGAAGGAGAGGCGTATGCTGCAAAACTTTCTTGAAAATGAGGCCTTTGTGCGCCTCATGCGTTTACATGTAAAAGAGACTTTAGCCCTTTTGTTTCAAGAAGGAGTTCACTTTAGTCTTTTAGCAAATATTGCTCAGGTAAAGTTTGATCCAAAATTGCCAGATAGTATTACGAGCAAATTTAAACCCATAACTATGTTTGTTCTTGCAGGATACACTTTTGAGAGTGCTCAAATAATTGATGATGAATTGGTTTTTGAAGCTGGTTTTGGACCAGAAAATGTCGGCTCATTTGTCACTGTTCCACTAGGTGCAATTTTGCAAATTGTTATAGAAGATACACCAATTTTAATCAATCTTTCCATTCCAAGAGAGCCTGAACCAAAAAGTAGCGGAGGGGTAGAAAAGTCAATGGAAGCACTCTTATCTAACCCCGAAAACCAAAAACTTTTTAAAAAATCTTAAACTTTGCGTTTGCTCATTATGTAGTTGCAGACTCTATCGATGAATGCGTCATTTTTACGCTCTTTTAAATAGGCCAAATAAAGCGTTCTAGAGAGCTTTAAGCCCCTTACTTTTGCTACATGTAAAGATCCATTTTCTGCCTCTTGTTCAACAATGTGTTTTGAGACGATTGAAACTGTAGGAGTTCCAATTGGAGAGGATCTAAGCACTGTCTGCTTAGCTGCAGTAGAGGTAGTTACGATACCTTTTAGATTAAATTGCTGGCAATCAACCCCGATTCCTTCAAAGGCTTCATGAATTATCTTTCTTGTATGGGACTCATCTTCTCTGCAAATCCAATCAAAGGTGTAAAGATCATCTTTTTTTACATATTTTGGCAAAGGCGATTTGCTAATGAGAACTAACTCATCTTGCATCCATTCACGATAAATCACCCCCTCTTCAAAAATTGGAAGCTCAAGGAGGGCTAGGTCGATCTTTTTATCTATTAGCTGCTCTAAAATAGCTTTAGAGTCTTCTACTTTAACCATTACATCGCTATTAATAGCCTCTTTGATCTGACTTAAAAAATCTGGCAAAATGTAGTTTCCAATTGTATAAGAGGCTCCTAAAATAAAAGTTAGCTGTTTATTTATAATTTTTAGCACCTCTTTTTCAGCATTTGAGATCTGTTTTTCAAGTTTTTGAACAATTCGGTAGAGCGCTTCACCCTCTTTGGTTAAGCGAACACCATTTTTTTTACGATCTACTATTTTAATCTCCATATACTCTTCTAAAAGCTTAATTTGCTGGGTTACTGCAGGTTGAGAAATGCCCAGTTTTTTAGAAGCTTTTGAAAAACTTTTTTCCTTAACAACGGTCATGAAAGTCTCTATTTTGGAAAAGTCTCGGAGCATTTGATTCCTTGTTATGAAATAATTAATGATTATAACAAAGTATGATAATAAATACAATAGAATGTAGCAAAGTCTTTCCTTATCTTTGTTTTGGTATACTAAAGGACTTTATATTAATAATTTTTTTGAAAGAGAAGTATGCACGCAATTTTTGATGGACTCAACGAAGCGCAGGCTGAGGCTGTAAGAGAAATCAACCGGCCCGTATTGATTTTAGCAGGTGCGGGTAGCGGAAAGACTAAAACTATAACCTCAAGACTAGCTTACTTAATTGCAGAAGTTGGGATTGACCCAGCCTCCACACTTACTCTTACATTTACAAATAAAGCAGCTACTGAGATGCGAGAGCGTGCAATGAGCCTGCTTAGCCATTTTCAAACTTCTCTAACTTATCCTCCTTTACTTTGCACTTTTCATAAATTTGGATTGCTGTTTTTAAAATTTCATATTGAAAAGCTAGGTCGAAAAACAAACTTTGTTGTGATTGACACAGATGATAAAAAGAGAATTTTAAAAAGTTTTGGTGGAGAGCTGCCGGTAGCCTCTGTTGCTAGCGAGATTTCTCGATATAAAAACTCTCTTATTACTCCCGAAGATGCTTGGAGTCAGGCTGAGCAGAAAAATTACCGTCTTATGGCAAAAATGTATGAGCAGTATGAAAACTATTTGGCTCAAAACAATTTGGTTGATTTTGATGATCTTTTAGTCTTAACATATCGAATTTTAGATAATGACCCGGCCTTATGCGAGGCTACAAGCAATCGATACCAATATATTATGATTGATGAGTATCAAGATACAAACGATTTACAGTACCGTCTTTTAACAAAACTTTGCTCTTCTCATGAGAATATTTGCGTTGTGGGTGATGATGATCAAAGCATTTATGGATGGAGGGGGGCAAATATACGCAATATTTTGGATTTTGCCCAGCACTTTCCCAATGCACGCGTTGTAAAACTTGAAAAAAATTACCGCTCAACTGCACAAATCTTAAAAGCTGCCAATGAGTTAATTGAGCATAACCGTGGAAGAATGGGTAAGGTGCTTGAATCTACTAAAGGAGAGGGAAAGGAGATTGAGCTTATTGAAGCAAGCGATGAATCTCAAGAATCGAGCCTTATTGCAAGTAAAATTCGCAAGCTCATTGATCGGGGTGTTGATCCAAAAGAGATTGCAGTTTTATACCGCATAAACGCCCTTAGCCGTTCGTTAGAAGAGGGGTTAAATAGAGAAGGAATTGCATATAAGATGGTTGGGGGTGTGAAGTTTTACGAAAGAGCTGAGATTAAAGATCTTATTAGCTACCTTCGGCTGGTGGCAAATCCCCATGATGATTTCTCTTTGCGCAGAATTATAAATAGACCCAAGCGTGGACTTGGAAAAGTTACTGTTGATAAGCTTTTAAGGCTTGCTCACGAAAGTCGTCTATCAGTATATGATTATATGACAAAAAATCAAGATGCGCTAGGCTCAATCATGAGCAAAAAAGCTCACCAAGCAGTGTTGCAGTTTTTAGAAAACTTAGCCCATTTAAGTGAGGTTGCAAATAGCGCAATTTATGATTTAATTGATGTGTTAGAAGATGATTTTGGAATAAAAAAATATTACAGTGAACTTCCAGATGGTTTTGAGAGGGTTTCAAATATCGATGAATTTTATGGCCTTTTTAGAGATTATGTAAAACAAAACCCAGAGATTTCTGTAGATGATTTTTTGAATGAGCTAGCTCTTCAAAGCGATCAAGATCAAATCGATGCCCGTTCAATTACAATTATGAGTGTTCATGCAAGCAAAGGTTTGGAGTTTGATTATGTTTTTGTAATCGGCTTAGAGGAGGGCTTTTTTCCTCTAATTGGCGATGGAAGTGATATTGAAGAGGAGCGAAGACTTGGCTATGTAGCAATCACTAGAGCAAGAAAAGAGTTGAGTTTGAGCTACTCGGCAAGCCGTTTTTACAAAGGCCGCAGGACCGAGCTTACAAAGAGTCGTTTTCTCAAAGAGTCTGGTGTGTGTGAGGGAAGCTTGGTTTTAGAAAAAACCACATCTTTTAAAAAGGGTGATTTGGTTAAGCATAAAATTTTTGGTATTGGGCGCGTAGTAGAAATTAGTAAAGTTGGTCGAGAGTTTAAACTAAAAATCAATTTTGGAGGCTCCAAGCGTGATATTATGGCCTCATTTGTTGAGAAGATTTGATGAACCGCCTTTTTGTAACCCGTAAAAAATCAGGACAAACAAGTAGCCAGTGTTTGAGTGCTCTAAAGCGAAAATATGGCATTAAAAAGGCTGGATACTCTGGTATTTTAGATCCTTTTGCAAGTGGTGTTTTAGTTGTAGCTTTTGGACAGTATACGAAGCTTTTTCGATTTTTATCAAAGGCGCCAAAGAGGTATCGAGCCACTTTGTGGCTAGGGGCTCAAAGTCCAACCTTGGATATTGAAGGGGCAAAAAAAGTTGAAACGATGATGCCATTTCACCCAGATTCGCTCCAAATTATATTTAAGCAGTTGGTTGGAAGCCATACTTATACTCCACCAATCTACAGCGCTAAAAAGGTTAATGGCAAACGAGCTTACAGCCTTGCTCGAAGTGGACAAAGTGTCACGCTTGAGCCGGTTTCAATGGAGATTTATGAGGCGAAGCTTTTGCACTATTGCCATCCGTTTTTAACTTTTGAAGTGAGTGTAAGTGAAGGGGGCTATGTGCGCTCAATTGGTCAAATGATTAGTCAAAAACTGGGTTTTAACGGAGCTCTTAGTGCACTTGAGCGTCTGGGTGAAGGGAAATTTGTCTTTGAAGGTGAAAAAGCGTTAAACCCTTTGGAGTATATTGATTTAGCGCGCAATAAGTATTTAAAAGATGAGAATGATATATATTTGGGTAAAAAATTGAACCCTCAAGATTTTCAGTGCACGCAACTAGGAACTTATGTGTTAGAATATCCACACTTTTTTTCTATTATAGAGATTACGCCCCAGGGCGTGGTTTATCACCTAAATAGGATGGAGCGATGTTAGTACTCTCACGAAAAGAGGGCGAAGGGATTCGCCTAGGAGATGGTATAGAAATAGAGGTTGTTTCAATCAGCAAAGGGGTTGTGCGCCTTGGGATAAAGGCTCCTAAAGATGTGCTCATTTTGCGAAGTGAACTTGCAAAGGCCGTAGAAGAGACCAATAAGGCAGCAAGCACAAATGTTAGCGACCTATCTTTTTTAAATTTAGCAACACGATTAAAACAAAAATCATGATTAAAAAAGCTCCAGCAAAAGTTAATATCTTTTTAAAAATTACCGACACTAGAGGTGATTATCACACTTTGGCATCTCGATTTGTAAGGGTTGATTGGCTCTATGATACTCTAAGTTTTGAGCCCAAAATGGATAAAGATGAAGCATTTGAGCTGATTGGAGATTTTAGTTGTCCAAATAAAAACAATACTATTTTTAAAGCAGCCAATCTGCTTTTAGAATCAAAAAAGGGCTCAAAAGTTAGCAAGCTACTTGATGCATATGCTTTACATGTAAAAAAATCCATTCCAGAAGGAGCAGGGCTAGGCGGCGGGAGTAGTGATGCGGCAACTTTTTTACATATGTGCAATGAGGCCGCAGGGCTAAAATATACAACAAAAGAGCTTGCTGAGATTGGCTCAAAAGTGGGTGCTGATGTACCATTTTTTGTTTACGGTTTTAAATCAGCAAATGTAAGAGGAATTGGTGAAATTATTGAACCATTTGAAGAAAATACACCATCAATCGAGATTGTAACACCTCCTTTTACATGTGGTACCAAAAATGTCTATGAACACTTTAGAAAACACCGTCTTGGCTTTATTGATTCAGATTTAGCTAGCAAGATGCTCACTTTAGATAGCCATACTCTTTTAACTAGCTATGAAGCATCAAGTTTGAATGATCTTATGGTTTCAGCCCTTGCTTTATATCCTCAGCTTACAGCTTACATCAATCCAGGTTGGTGTATGAGTGGAAGCGGAAGTTCTCTTTTTAGGATGAAAGATGGCTAAAACAATAGCGCGAAATAAAAAAGCTTGGCACGATTATGAGATTTTAGAAACTTTTGAAGCTGGAATCGAGTTGAAAGGAAGTGAGGTTAAATCCATTAGAATGGGTAAAATTAACCTCAAAGACTCCTATGTAAGAATTATAAAATCAGAAGCGATTCTCATTGGCAGCCACATCTCATATCCTCAAACTGCCAATCCCCATTACAGGCCAGATGAGAAGCGTGATAGAAAACTGCTCTTGCACCGTAAAGAGATTGATAAGCTAATGGGCAAAGTAAGCCGAGATGGACTTACGATAGTGGCTCTTAGCGTCTATTTGAATAAAAAAAATCTCGTAAAAGTGCAAATTGGTCTAGCTCGTGGGAAAAATATCCACGATAAACGAGAAACCCTTAAAAGAAAAGAGGCCGATCGTGAAGCTAGAGCTGCTATGAAAAAATACATTTAATAATTTACCAATAGTTTAGTAAAGTGTAGTAAAATACCTTTACATGTAAAGAAATTGGTTACAAAAGTACCAAAAATAAGCTTTCAAAGGATGATTTTGATGTTAAAATGGTTCAAAGTGCTTTTTGCTGCACTCTTTTTAGTTGGCTGCTCAAATAATGAGGTTTCGGATGGACCATTGCGCATTGAGCCGTTTAAAAATGGAGATAAAATTGTTTTAAACAATATTCACGGCGGTTCAAAGACGCTTTTAAGAACTAATGACGGATTTGTAATTGAGGGCGAAGAGAAAAAGGTTTTAATGATTGATCTTTTTGGAACTTTTTGTAAACCTTGTCAAGAAGAGGCTCCTGCGCTAACGGATTTGCAGCTTAGAAAGAGTGATGATTTTATTCTTATCGGCCTTACTCACTTAGAAGAGGTAACCGATGAGTATGTTCTTGAACATTTTGCCCAAAAATATGGTGCTTTTTACTTTATTGCAAATAGCAAAGATAATGCAAGGATTGCTGAAACTGTTACTCAAGATATTGGGTATAAACAAGCCTTGCAAGTTCCTTTTAAAGTGATGTTAAAAGATGCAAAATACCAGCAAGTTACCGATGTTTGGGAAAATAAGCCTGATAATAGATACTATATAGGCAAAATTGATACCAAAATTATCGAGGAAGATTTGATGCGTATTTTGGAGGAAAAATGAGTCTTGAGGAGGTAGTACAAAGCCATACCGATATTGCTCCGCCAAGTCGGTATAAGGTACTTTTGCTCAATGATGATTATACGAGTATGGATTTTGTGGTTGAAATATTAATGGATATTTTTAACCACAGTGCACAAACAGCTATTGATATAATGTTAACAGTCCACCAAAAAGGGCGGGCTGTTTGCGGAGTTTATACAAAAGAGGTAGCTGAAACAAAAATAATGCAAGTGCGACAAAGGGCAAAGAGTAAATCTTACCCTTTACGCGCAATTATGGAAGAGGAATAATTATGATTAGTCCAGCTTTAAATTCGGTGCTATCAAACGCTTTAGATTTTACTAGAACAAAGCGCCATGGATATATAACAGTTGAGCATGTTTTTTACGAACTATTAAATACGCCATCAACAAAGGCTCTCCTTGAGAGCTGCGGTGCACATATAGAAACTTTAAAAAAGGGTATTCTAGCCCATCTTGATGCAAATTTTAAACCATTACCAGATGGGGCATCAGAGCAGCCTTTTGAGACAGTTGCGCTCAATCGCACCATGGAGAGGATGATTGCCCATGTAAGAAGCGCGGGCAAGGATGAGGCGCGTCCTGAAGATTTATTAGTAGCTTTGATGGATGAAGAGGGTGCGTATTGTGTCTACCTTTTGCACCAGCAAAAAATTTCAAAACTAGACTTGCAAGAGGCTCTTGCTCAAGGCGCCTTGGAGACAAAAGATGAAGCTTTAGAATCTTATACAATTGATCTTATTGAGCAAGCAAAGCTTGGCGCTATTGATCCGCTCATTGGGCGGGATAAAGAGAGTGAGCGCTTATGGCAGGTACTATGTCGACGTAAAAAGAATAATCCAATTTTAGTAGGTGAACCTGGAGTTGGAAAAACTGCCATAGTAGAGGGTTTAGCTCTTGCAATTATTGAAAAAAAGGTGCCTCGAATTTTACAAGATAGCTCGCTTTTTGCCCTTGACGTGGGAGCTTTGCTTTCAGGAGCAAAATATAGAGGAGACTTTGAAAAGCGCCTCAAAGAGGTTTTAAATGCTCTCTCAAAAGAGCCCCATGCCATCCTTTTTATAGATGAAATCCACACCATTGTGGGAGCTGGAGCCACAAACGGTGGGGCAATGGATTTATCAAACCTCTTAAAACCAGCTCTAGCTTCTGGAAAGATGCGATGTATCGGGGCAACAACTTATAGTGAGTTTAGAAACTTTTTTGACAAAGATAAGGCATTAAGCCGCCGATTTGCAAAGATTGATGTGGGTGAGCCGAGCTTGGAAGATACAATTAAGATTTTATCAGGTTTGAAATCAAGATATGAAGAGCACCATGGCGTCCACTACAGCTCCAAAGTTTTACGAGTGAGTGCTGAACTTGCAAAGCGCCATTTGCATGAGCGGTTTTTGCCAGATTCTGCAATCGATGTAATTGATGAAGTTGGAGCCTCTTTTCATCTTAGTGCCAAAAAGCGCACGCAAGTACATGTAAAAGATGTAGAAGAGACTGTGGCTAAAATGGCCCATATGCCATCTTTACATGTAAACACAGACGATACCCAAGTTTTAAAAGATTTGGAAGCAACCCTAAAATCCAAAGTTTATGGCCAAGATGAGGCTATTGAAGTTTTAGCTTCAGCCATTAAGCGATCACGAGCTGGACTTGGAAATCCCGATGGTCCAATTGGTGCATTTTTATTTACCGGTCCAACAGGAGTTGGAAAAACCGAGGTTGCCAAGCAGCTATCCCAAGCTTTAAACGTTCATTTTGAACGTTATGATATGAGCGAATATATGGAAAAACATACAGTTAGCCGTTTGATTGGAGCGCCTCCGGGGTATGTGGGCTATGAAGCCGGAGGTCAATTAACTGAAGCAATTCGCAAGCATCCATATACAGTTTTACTATTGGATGAGATTGAAAAGGCCCATCCTGATCTATTAAATATTTTATTGCAAGTATTTGATGCAGCAAGTCTTACAGACAATAATGGAGTAAAAACCGATTTTCGCAATGTTATTATCATCATGACATCTAATCTTGGAACAAAAGAGGCTCCTCAAATGGGATTTGCTAAACAAAGTAGCGCTCATGAAATGCGAGCAGTAAATAACTTCTTTGCACCTGAGTTTCGAAATCGCTTAGATGCAATTGTTCCATTTGCCCCTCTTGAGCATGAGCATATGCTTTTAGTTGTTGATAAAATGTTAAATGAACTTCAAGCTCAATTAGAGCCTAAAAAGGTTCTTTTGCAGGTAAATCCAAAAGCAAAAGCCTACCTAGCTAAAAAAGGTTATAGCGATACCTTAGGTGCTAGGGTGATGCGAAGACTTATTCAAGAAGAGATTAAAACTCCGTTAACTGATGCTATCTTGTTTGGAGAGTTAAGCAAAGGTGGGGTTGTAAAAATAGGTGTTAAAAAAGAGGCTCTCTATTTTGAGTTTGAGAGTGAATGAGAAGATTTTTTTTCTTGGAGAGGATCTTTGGTTTCCAGATCCTCTTTTAGCTCCAGATGATGCTCCACTAGCTTTTGGGGGAGATTTAAGTACAAAACGTTTGAGCTTGGCATACTATGAGGGGATTTTTCCATGGTTTAATAGCGATTCGCTTCTTTTGTGGTGGTCGCCAAATCCAAGGTGTGTAATCTTTCCTAATGATTATCGAGTCAATAAAACTCTAAGACGTTTTATTAGGCGTTATAGGGTTGAGTTTGATAGGGATTTTGATTTGGTTATCTCCTCTTGTGCAAACCGCAAAGAGACATGGATAACACCAAAAATGCGCCAAGCTTACAATTGTTTGCATCAAAGCAAAAAAGCTCACTGCGTGAGTGTTTATGAAGATGAGCAATTAGTTGGTGGAGTTTATGGAGTTTGTGTGGGGGATATTTTTTGCGGAGAGTCAATGTTCTCTTTGCGTCCAAATGCATCAAAAGTTGCTTTGTGGGCTTTAATGTATAAATTTAGCAACAGCTTAAGATTTATCGATTGCCAAGTGCCAAATCCACACCTGCTAAGTTTGGGAGCAAAGGTGGTTGAGCGCAAAAAATTTTTAAAACTTTTAAAAGAGGGCAGAGACAATCCTTGCCCATTTCTTTTGGATTAAATACTATTTTTTTAAAAAAAGTAGTATTAAAATTTCTCCAAAAGCCATTTTAGAATATGTTTTTAAATTAAGGTGCGTTACAATACGCGACTTATAACATAAAAAATAGTTTTACATGTAAAGGAAAGCAATGTATTTATTCACTTCAGAAGTTGTAAGCCCAGGCCATCCAGACAAATGCGCAGATATTATTGCAGATGCAATTGTGGATCGCTTGATAGGCGAAGATTCAAATGCGCGAGTAGCTAGCGAAGTTCTTATTGCTGGCAATCAGGTGGTGATTGGCGGCGAAGTGAATTCAAAGGTAAAATTGAGCGACAAAGAATATGAAGAGATTGTAAAAAGCACTCTAAAAAAGATTGGCTATGATGGCAAAACAGCCTTTACAAGAAAGCAAACACTCTATCCTGAAGATGTGAATGTGCAAGTATTTTTAAACCAGCAATCACCAGATATTAACCAAGGAGTTGATAAGAATGATGGTGAGATTGGTGCTGGCGATCAGGGAATTATGTTTGGTTTTGCAACTTGTGAAACCAAAGATTTAATGCCAGCAGCTATTAGCTATGCTAGGATGCTTTGTAATAAGGTTTACCAATATGCTCTAGAGCATAAAGATCTGTTTGGGGTTGATATTAAAACCCAAGTTACAGTTGATTATGGCACAAAAGAGAATTTTGAAGATTGCAAACCTCAAAAAATCCATACAATTGTAGTATCTGCCCCATCAGTTGAGAAAATGCCAATTGAAGAAGTTCGCAGCCTTATTCAATCTCTCATTGATGATGCAGGTTTGCCAAAAGACTTATACGATCCAAAAGATACAAAGATCCATATTAATCCAACTGGTCGCTATGTTAATCATAGTCCTTTGCATGATTCTGGACTTACAGGAAGAAAGCTAATTGTTGATAGCTTTGGGGGGTATTCGCCAATTGGAGGCGGTGCACAATCAAGCAAGGATTATACAAAGGTTGATAGAAGCGGACTTTATGCAGCAAGATGGATTGCAAAAAATATTGTTGGGGCAAAACTTGCTAAAAAATGTATTGTTCAGCTAAGTTATGCCATCGGTTTGGCCGAGCCTATTTCAATTTCAGTTGATACTATGGGAACTCACGTAAAAGGCATCAGTGATGATATTTTAAGTGATTTTGTCATGAAGAGCTTTCCTTTAACACCACGATGGATTACTAAAAAATTCAATCTTGACAAACCAAAGTCAGGACACTTTTTATACGCAGATGTTGCTGCTAGAGGACAGGTTGGACAAGAAGATTATCCATGGGAGAAGCTAGATTACATCGATGAGTTCCAAGCTTTATTGAAGTAATTTGCCAATACTCCGTTATAAGGAGTGATAATTCCTGCTTTTGAGCCGTTTGTACTGTGATAGATTGTAGTTTCATATTTGGTTGCATAAACCCGCAAAAGCCGTCTTTGAAGGTATGGCTGGATTGAGGGAGTAAACCAAGCATTGTTGCTAATTGCAACCATGATTTTTGGGAAATCCCTAAAAAGCTCTTTGCGGGTTGCTTCAAAACAGATTGCGCTTCGAACCTCAAGGTTTTTGATCTTAAAATCTTGAGGTTTTGGAGCAGTTAAAAAATCTTTAGCTCCTTTATAAAAAACCTCATTTATCCAATCTCTTAAAAATTTTGGCAAAGGCACTTGCTCTCCAAAAGGCACTAATACCACCTTATGTGCAATTTGCTCTTTTTGGTTGGAATAAAAATATGAAGAGTTGTATATCCCATCATCGGTGTAGGTAAGCGCTCCTAGAATAATTGCTATTTTTGATGAGTAATCAAGCAATTTTTGCCTAAGAGTGTCGTTGTGGTTTAAATAAAGCGGCAGGGCACTCTCTGGAAAGATAATTAAAGATTTGTTTTCTAAAATAGCAGTTTCAATGGAGTGAAAAACCGCATCTATTTGGGGCTGTAAAAATTGAGGTTCCCACTTTTTTGACTGGGCGACATTGGTTTGGATTATTTGGACATTTGGTAAAAAATGGGCTTTTTTGTAGTGAAATTCAAGGGCAAAAATGAGTATAAAAATGCTAGCCCAACGCCATCTGTTTTTTAAACTAACAAAGAGTGCAATACTCACAAAACAGACAAAAACACCAAGCATATCGACTCGAAATGGAGTATCTATCAAAAAAAGTCTCCAATCAAACCAATTAAAGCCAAAGGGTGCAACAAATCCAAGTCCAAAAAGAGCCAGAGTTTTGTAGTATATATTTTCAAAAATTGCACACAAATAAAATAAAAACCCATAAATTAACATTATTGCAATAAGCGCTAAAGGAATCAAATACCAAAATCCATAATGAATAAGACTAAAGCTAATCCAATAAAACCAAAATAGACCCACAAAAGCCCCAGTCCAAAAAAAGCCGACTCTATTTTGGTAAAGCAAAAAGGCAAAACCTGCAAAAAAGAGGCTTACATGTAAAGGCCAAAAACTAAAAGAAAGATATTCAAAACAAAGAGGCAGCCAAAGAATTAGGGCGATGACAAAGGCGTTTATTATATTTGAAGTGTTAAAATAGTAGCTTAAAATTTTCCCCCAAAAGGATTGATATGCAAGATGGAAATATTTTGGCATCACTACTTCCTCTAGTGGTTTTGTTCGCAATTTTTTATTTTCTCGTTATTCGCCCTCAGCAAAAGCAGGTTAAAGCGCACAAAGAGATGGTTAATGCCCTTCAAAAAGGTGATAAAATCATCACAAATGGCGGTATAATTTGCGAAGTTTATAAGCCGGAAGAAGATTTTATCAAAGTGAAACTTAATGATGACATCATTGTCAAAATTTCTCGCGATTATGTGTCAAAGAAAGTAGATGCATAAGGGTAAAATTACGTATAGGCTAGTGATTTTTTTCCTAGCCCTTGTTTTAGGTGTTGGTTTTTCACTACCCACCTTTTTGCAAACTGACGTGGGCAAAAAAATCACCCTTGGATTAGATTTGCAAGGCGGCTTGCATATGCTTTTGGGTGTTGAGACCCAAGCTGCGGTTGCAAGCCAGATTAAATCGATCGCCTCAAGCATCAAGTTCTTCACAGATGATGAATCAATTTTGATTGATGAGTTAAGGATGGATGAGAGTAAAATCACTTTTGAACTACTCGATCCTGATGAACAAGCAAATTTAGAGAAGATGCTAAATGAGATTAGCGGTTTGGTTATTCAAAAAGATGGCAATAGATACTCAATCCATCTTAGTGAAGAGGAGATTGCAAGGACAATTGAGTTTGCAGTAAACCAAGCTGTTGAGACTATCCGTAACCGGCTCGATCAATTTGGATTAGCCGAGCCTACTGTTGCAAGACAGGGGGATGAGAAGATTTTGGTTGAACTTCCAGGAATCAAAACAGCAAGCGAGGAGCAGCGCGCTCGTGAGCTTATTGCAAAAGCAGCTCACTTGCAGCTTATGGCAGTTGATGAAGAGCGCAATGACCAAGCTTATCGTATGAGTGAACAAGAAGCAGCATCCTATGGGGATGTTATTCTTCCTGATGTGCGAAATCCAGAACAAAAGTATGTACTGCATGCAATTCCAATCTTAGATGGAAGCTTGCTAACTGATGCAAGGGTTGCATTTGATCAAATGAATCAACCCGTAATCAATTTTACTCTTAATACTCAAGGTGCTAAAATCTTTGGAGATTTTACTGGAAAAAATGTGGGAAACCACCTAGCTATTGTTTTGGATAATAAGGTTTACTCAGCTCCAGTTATTAGAGAGAGAATTGGCGGAGGAAGCGGGCAAATTAGCGGTGGATTTAGTGTCGAAGAGGCCCATGATGTGGCAATTGCCCTACGAAGCGGTGCCTTGCTTGCTCCTGTAAAACTTTTAGAAAAACGAAGCATTGGCCCATCTTTGGGCGCAGATAGTGTCCAAGCAAGTATGATTGCACTGACATTAGGATTTTTAGCAGTTATTGTTTTTATGGTACTTTATTACGGTTTAGCCGGAGTAATTGCAAACGTAGCTTTGGTTGCTAACCTTTTTATCATCATTGCTATTATGGCTCTATTTGGTGCAACCCTTACCCTTCCTGGTATGGCTGGGATTGTGCTAACTGTTGGGATGGCAGGAGA
>DDHL01000038.1:17687-23157 GCA_002352945.1 Campylobacteraceae bacterium UBA1877
GTATGGCTGGAATTGTGCTAACTGTTGGTATGGCAGTAGATGCAAACGTAATTATAAATGAGCGAATCAGAGAGCTTTTGCGTCAAGGATGCAGCATTAAAAAATCGATTGAACAAGGTTATGATAATGCCTTGAGTGCAATTTTGGATGCAAATATTACAACTCTTATTGCAGCAGTTGTGCTCTACGCGTATGGAACAGGACCAATTAAAGGTTTTGCCGTAACGATTAGCATCGGTATTTTAGCCTCTATGTTAACAGCAATTTTAGGAACACATGGAGTGTATGACTATTTTATGAACCGCATAGAGCGCTCAAAGAGCACATCTTTGTGGTTTGGTATGAAACGGGGGTAGTATGCAGATATTTTCAAAAGATAAAATATATAATTTTATGAAGTTAAGCCCCATCACTTTAGTCCTTTCATTGATATTGGTGCTTAGTTCATTTGGATTGATTTTAACTAAGGGGCTCAATTATGGAATCGACTTTTCAGGCGGAACTCTTATACAGGTAAAATACGATAAACCAGTTGTTTTAGATGAGATTAGAGAAGCCATAGCAAAAGATTCTCTTTTTGAGAATGCAACTGTAACCCGTTTTGGTTCGGAAGAAGAGATTGTAATCCGTTTTTCCGGCTCTAGCGGTGCTGTTGAAGAGGATATTGGAGATGTTGCGCGCTCTCACCTTGAGGGTACGGGCGACTTTGAAATTCGCCGTGTGGATATGGTTGGACCAAAAGTGGGAAGCGAATTGCGCCAAAAGGGCTTGATGGCTCTTGTTATTTCTGTTTTAGCCATTCTAGCCTACATCGCTTTTCGTTTTGAATGGAGGTTTGCAATTGCAGCTGTTATTGCTTTGGTGCATGATATATCCATCGTTGTTGGCTCGCTAGTTCTTTTTAGAGTCGATATAAATCTTGATATTTTAGCGGCACTTTTAACAATACTTGGCTACTCTTTAAATGATACGATTATAGTTTTTGATAGGATTAGAGAGAGTGTCAAAGAGAGCAAAACATTTGATTTGGCACAAATTATCAACTTTTCAGTCTCTAAGACTCTAACAAGAACCCTTTTAACTTCTCTTACAACTTTTTTTACTGTGCTTATGCTCTTTTTATTTGGAGGAGAGATAATTCATGGATTTGGGCTTACCCTTTTAGTTGGTATTATAGTTGGAACATATAGTTCAGTATTTGTAGCTGCACCTTTGCTATCTCGTTTAGGGTTTGATGTTCGAAGCTATAAAGCAAAAGAGGCTGAGAAACAAAAACGTCGTTTAGAGAAAGAAAAGATGAGAGCACAATTTGAAAAAGGTGTGGTTTAACCCGCCTTGTAAGGAGTGGTAATGGATTGGGGAAAGGTTACTTATGTCTTTTTTGCCTTAATGAGCTTGACTACAACGGCAGGTTTTTTGTATGACCATAATACAACATCACTATTTGTGGCTGCAAGTATAAATCTTGCATCTACCTTGCTTAAGATTGGTGTTCGCAATGTCTTATCAGCGGAGCTTTTTTCAAGCTCACTGGTTGCAGATTTGCATTTGATTCCAGCCTTTATAATCATGCAAGTTACTGGAGATTTAACTATCGCCATCTCTTTAGCAATTGGCGCTGTAATTGCAAATGTATTTTCATTGACACTTGTTGTCGTTGAATCGGCGAAAACGAGAGATGAATTTTAGTTTAATTTAATAATTTTAAGAAAAAGAGAGAAAGATGGAGTATAGTCCGACTGAAATTGAAGCAAAATGGCAAAAAAAATGGGATGAGACAGGGGTGTTTGAACCGCTTAATGACACTTCGCTACCTAAAAAGTATATTTTAAGCATGTTTCCTTACCCAAGCGGAAGAATACATATGGGACATGTGAGAAACTACTCTATTGGTGATGCGATTGCAAGGTATTTTCGAAAAAAGGGCTTTAATGTTTTACACCCCATTGGCTGGGACTCTTTTGGAATGCCAGCAGAAAATGCTGCAATTAAAAATCGCACCCATCCAAAGAGTTGGACTTATGAGAATATTGATTATATGCGCAAAGAGTTAAATGCCCTTGGTCTTTCTTTTTCAAAGGAACGAGAGTTTGCCACAAGCGATCCACTCTATACAAAACATGAGCAAAAACTCTTTACCCAAATGTATGAAAAGGGGCTTGTTTATCGAAAAAATGCAACCCTAAATTGGTGTGAAACATGCCAAACTGTATTGGCTAATGAGCAAGTAGAAGAGGGGCGATGCTGGCGTTGTGATACACCAGTAACCCAGCGTCAAATGCCAGGATATTACCTTAAAATTACTGCATATGCAAAAGAGTTACTTGATGATTTAAAAGTTTTGCAATCAGGTTGGCCAAATCAAGTTCTTACTATGCAAGAAAATTGGATTGGGCAAAGTGAAGGGTTAAGCTTTAAATTTAAACTTTCTGAACAAAGTTATCAAAAATTGAATAAAAAGTTTGATGGCTATGAGGTTTTTACCACCAGACCTGATACGATTTATGGAATGACTTACTCAGCCTTAGCGCCTGAGCATCCTATTGTAAATGAGCTAATAGAGAATAATCTTTTAGAGCCATCAACGATTGATGCAATTAAAAAAATGCAGCGCTTAAGCAGCCGCGATAAGCAAAGTGCAACCAAAGAAGGTTATCCGCTTGGTATTGAAGTGCTCCATCCACTTACGAATGAACCAATTCCAGTTTGGGTAGCTAACTTTGTACTTATGGAGTATGGCGGTGGTGCTGTTATGGCAGTTCCTGCTCACGATGTGCGTGATTTTGAGTTTGCAAAACAGTACGGTTTGCCAATCAAGCAAAGCATTGCTCCAACAGAGGGACAATACAATCCTGATGAACCCATGGTTGAATATGGTGTTATGGTAAATTCTGGCACCTTTAGTGGCATGGATTCAAAAAGCGGCAAAAAAGCGATAATTGAGCATTTTGAAAAAGAAGGAATTGGGAAAAAAGTTGTCAATTATAAATTACGTGATTGGGGCATAAGCCGTCAACGCTACTGGGGAGCTCCAATTCCAATTGTTCATTGCAAAGAGTGCGGAAGTGTAGTTGAAACAAGGCTGCCTGTAACCTTGCCTGATGATGTGGAAATCACCGGAGAAGGCAATCCGTTAGAACTTCATCCAACATGGAAGCATACAACCTGCCCAAAATGCAAAAAACCTGCACTTCGAGAGACCGATACAATGGATACATTTATTCAATCAAGTTGGTATTTCTTGCGCTATACTTGCCCAAGAGAGCTTTGGGAAGAGGTGCCGTTTGATAAAAAATGGGCAGAGTATTGGATGAATGTAGATCAATATGTTGGTGGAATTGAACATGCGATTTTACACCTTCTATACTCACGCTTTTTTACAAAAGTGCTTAGGGATTTAGGTTATATATCATTTGATGAGCCATTTGCAAATCTATTAACTCAAGGAATGGTTTTAAAAGATGGCGCAAAGATGAGTAAATCAAAGGGCAATACGGTTGATCCTGATGCAATTGTTTCAAAATATGGAGCCGATACAGCAAGACTTTTTATACTCTTTGCAGCTCCACCTCAAAAAGAGCTTGAGTGGAATGATAGTGCAGTTGAAGGTGCTTTTAAATTTATACGCCGTTTATGTGCTAGAGCCCAGTATGCTAAATCCTGCCAAAGCCAACCAAATATTGATCACCAATCTTTAAGCAAGAGTGAGCAGTATGCACGTAAAAAGGTGTATGAAGCCTTTGTAAAATCAGAAGATATATTTAATGGAAGCTACGCATTTAATACGCTCATTGCAGCTTCTATGGAAGCATTAAATGCCTTAAGCGAACAAGAAAATGAAGATGTGTGGAGCGAAGGATACTGGGTATTGCTTCATATATTAGAGCCAATAATCCCTCATGTTTGCTGGGAGCTTAGTGAACAACTCTTTACATGTAAAAATATGAAAGAGGTTAAAGTTTATGATGAGGTTTTTGAAGAGAGCCTTATAACATTAGCAATTACAGTAAATGGAAAAAGAAGAGCACAAATTGAGGTTCAAAAAGATATCTCAAAAGAAAAAGCAATTGAGGCTGCAAAAGAGAAGGCTAAAAAATGGATAGATGGAAAAACCTTGATTAAAGAGATATATGTACCGCAAAAGCTTGTCAATTTGGTGGTAAAATAGATGCGCTTTTTTCATCTAATATTAATTTTTTTTCTTATTGGATGCGGCTATAGGCCATCATCTCAAATTGCACAAACCGTTTTGGGAGATAGGGTTTACGTAGAGGTTTCCATCAGTGTTCAAGATGCGCAAAATAGCGTACTTGTAAAAGATGCGATAAAAGAGGCGATAATTGGTCGCTTAGGGCGTGATGTGGTGCCAAAATTTCAAGCCCAAACTTCCATTTATGCTAGGCTTGGATCTGTAAGTTTTAGTCCAATAATTTATGATGAAGATGGATATGTTATTGCCTATAAAACAACTGCAAGCTTGATTATACGCACAGTATATAGTGATGGAAGATCAGATACTATGAGTGTTTCAGGACACTATGATTTTGATATTGAGCCAAATAGTGTCATTAGCGATACAAAACGTTATGAAGCAATCAAAAGTGCCTCATATGAAGCGCTAGATGAGTATATAGCAGCGCTATCTGTAAAAGGTCTTTATAATGAGCACAATAAATCAAATCATTAAAGAGAGTTTAGAAAAGATAAAAGATGAGCACTTAAGCTTAACCCCTGATAACTATGCAAAGGTATTTTGCTCTGTTGCTAAAAAGCATAAGGTTGTAGTTGAGGATTGCCAAAAAGTAGATAAGTATGTATCTAGGCTTGAAAACAGCTATGCCCAAGAGGTTAAACGTTTAAATATAAGCACAGTTGAAGAGTTGCTTAGCTTTTTTGTTGCAACTCTTAACCGGCTCAATCCAAACGAGAGTTCAAAATTGATCCAATCTTTGTTATTGGTAAACAAGAGAATTCTTCAAGCTATTGGACTTTTGCACAATAAGCGTGCAAGAGAGCTTGCCACAACATCTTTGGAGCATTTAAGTGCAACCCAAAACTTAAAATCGATTGAAAATATCAAAGAGAAGTGGTTTAATTTTATAAACGAATATGATGATAGTTTCTTAAGAAAGCTAGATAGTTTTGGGCCAATCAACAAAGATGATTTAGAAGCTATGGTAAATGATGTTTATAGGCTTTTATCTAAAGGTGATGATGAGAATGAGATTTACCGCAATTTAGCTCCGCTTATCATTGCAACGCTCGCGCCTTCAATCGCCTCTAGCATGAATGATGATTTGGCAACAATAAGTTATGAGTTGCGCAATTCGCCTGAAATTTTAGCTTCCCCTGCAATTCAAAAAGATATTAAAAACTTTATTAAAAAAAGAATCGACCTTGATAAAAAAGAGGTTGAAGAAAAAATTAGTTCATTAGACAAGTTACTTGATGAAGTAAACCAAAGAATAAT
>DDHL01000038.1:23379-31807 GCA_002352945.1 Campylobacteraceae bacterium UBA1877
GAAAAAGCCATAAAAGAGGATTTAACCAAAATCAATTTTAGTCACGATAGTTTTGAATCCATTCAAGCAAAACTTATAAAAATTGCCTCCTCTTTGGAGTTGGAGGCAAAAAACCTCAATGAGAAGATGGTAACAAACCAGCAAACAATCCACAAAATGCACACTCGCATTAAAAAATTAGAGAGTGCTCTTACAAATGCCCGTTTAGAATCTAAAGAGGATTTTTTAACAGGTGTTGCTACAAAACGGGCATTATCAAGCGAGTTAAAAAGGGCAGAAGAGGCTTATATACGCTATAAAATTGGCTACTCACTTTGCTTTATAGATTTGGATCATTTTAAAGTTATAAATGATACTTACGGACATGAAGCAGGGGATGTAATTTTAAGAACAATTGGAAAGATTTTGCAAAAATTGAGCCGCCAAGTTGATGTTGTTGGCCGATATGGCGGGGAGGAGTTTCTTGTTGTATTGCCAAGCACTTCACTGAGTCAAGGGGTTGCTTTTGCTAATAAAGTGCGCCAATCCATTGAACACTTTAAATTTATATACAAAAGTGAGCGCATTAACGTAACTGTAAGTTGCGGAGTGAGTGAGAGAGCAAAACAAAAAAGCTTAGAAGCAGCAATTGAAGCAGCCGATAAAATGCTATATGAGGCAAAAGCGGCTGGAAGAAACCAAACAAAACCAGTGATTAGTTAATGAGCCTGCAACAAACCCTTGAGCAAAAACCACTTTTTTACGCATCTATAGATGTAAAAAGAATGCCAAATGCTTATGAGATTTTTAAAAACCATTTAAAAATTCCAAGGGTTATTCACATTGTGGGAACAAATGGCAAGGGAAGCACTGGGCGTTTTTTAGCTCTAATGCTAAAGCAGGCCAAAAGAGTTGTAGGTCACTACACTTCTCCACACATAAAAGAGTTTAATGAACGGTTTTGGTTAGATGGAAGATTAGTAAACAATAAAGAGTTAGAGCTTGCTCATGATCGCTTAAAGCAAATTTTTCCACAAGATGTATTAAAAAGTTTGTCATATTTTGAATACGCTACTTTTTTAGCGGCAACTGTTTTTGAACATTGTGATGAAGTGATTTTAGAAGCAGGTCTTGGTGGCGAATGGGATGCTACAAATGTTTTTCCAAAAAAATTGAGCATAATTACTCCAATCGGCTTGGATCATCAAAGTTTTTTAGGCAATACAATTCAAGAGATTGCAAGCACAAAATTACGAAGCATGCAAACAACTACTCTTATTAATGAAAATCAAAATCCAACCGTCATTCAAATAGCAAAAGACATTGCAAAAGAAAGAGAAATTTCATTGGTAAATGTATTAGAAATTATAGACGCTAGGAGTATGAAAGAGATTGAGCAATATACAAAAAAACACTCCTATCCAGATTTTTTAAAAGAAAATATCATGCTATCTTTTGGTGCAGCAAGGCTTTTACATGTAAAGCCAAAAATTTCTTATCTTCCTCCTCTTGATTTAAGAGGGCGTTTTGAGTGGATTGAAAAAAATGTTTTGTTAGATTGTGGCCACAATGAGATGGCTGCAAAAGTTTTGGTAAATTCGTTAAAAGAAAAGCGGTATGATTTTATTTACAATGCTTACAAAGATAAAGACTTTAAAACAGTTTTAAAAATTCTCAAACCGAAGATAGACTCTTTACATGTAATACCAATGGGAGATGAAAATAGGGCTAGCGCTCAAGACGAAATTGTTTTTTTTGCGAAAAAAAATGGCATTATTGTGAAAAAATTTGACTTTACACTTAATAAAGAAAAAAAGTATGTGGTCTTTGGCTCATTTGGTGTAATAGAAGCTTTTTTAAAGGGAATGTATGCGCAATAAGTTTGTTGTAACAATTACAGATTTAAACGGCTCTAGACACTTTCTTTTACACCAGCTAGTAAAAAAGTTTATCATCTATTTTACCCTTTTTATAATAGCTGTTATTATCTTTGGCGCTTGGTTAATTTCAATGCTCTATGATGAGGTTTCGGCTCTTGAGGCTAAAAAAGAGGATTTGTTAAGAAAAGAGTATCAATTAAGCGCGTCAAATGCTAAATTACAGCGTCAAATTGAAACAAAGACAAAGGAATTTGAAGCTATAAATGATAAAATTAGCGACATTGAAGAGTTGATTGGCTTAAAAACACCAGAGACAAGCACTATTGATGAGCGGCTTAAGACCATATCTTTAACAAGCACACAGCAGCAGCATCTATTTCGCTCTATTCCCAATGGATGGGTTATTGAAAATAATGGACTTACGGCTAAATTTGGATGGCGGACCCACCCCATTTTAAAAAAGCGTGAGTTTCACAGAGGAATTGATTTAAGAGCTAAAGTTGGAACGCCAATATATGCCCCAGCCGATGGGGTTGTTGAATTTGCAGGCTATCATAAAAGCAGCGGTTTTGGATACTTGGTTATTTTAAATCACAATTACGGTTTTAAGACAAATTTTGCCCACTTGGATAAAAAAATGGTTGTAAAAACTGGAGAGTTTGTTAAAAAAGGGCAACTTATTGGATATACTGGCAATAGTGGTCTCTCAACTGGTCCACACTTGCATTATGAAGTGCGCTTTATTACGCGCCCATTAGATCCCATAAATTTTCTAAACTGGTCAAGCAATAACTTTGAAGAAATCTTTAAAAAGGAGCAACGTGTCTCATGGCAATCTTTACTAAAGACGATGGACGATCGATCTCGTCTTCAGAAACAACCCTAATTGCAGTTGGTGCAAATATCAAAGGTGAGTTTGTACTTGAATCTCGTTTACATGTAGATGGTGAGCTTGAGGGTACAATTGAATCTACTAGTGTGATAGTAATTGGCAAAAAAGGGCGTGTAAAAGGCGATCTTAAGGCTGAAAAATTAGTAGTAAATGGTGAGTTTGAAGGAAGCGCTGATTGCTCATATGTAGAGGTTTTAGCAGGCGGTAGGTTTATTGGAAATGTGCTTTCAAAAGAGTTGATGATTGAATCAAAAGCATACTTCCAAGGACAAAGCAATATAAGAGTAGATACTCCAGCCCCTTCGGTTTTAAAATCAGATAGTACACAAACAAAAGAAGAAGAGGAGGCGTAATCCCATTTGCAAGCTGCATGTTATGAATATTTTTTAAATGGCGGTGACGCCAATCTTATTCTTGTAAAGAACAATAAAGAGGCTCCACTAATTGGAGATGTTTTAACCTTTTTGGGAAAACGTCCTTATATATTGCCAGATTTTCGCGCAAGTTATGGGGAGGACTTGCGTACATATAGTAGTGAACTTTTTGCGCTTTTATCAAATCTTAACCGTTTTGTAAATGACCCCTCGCCCAAAAAAGTTTTGATTTCTCCATTAAAAACTGTGCTCAATCCTCTCCCAGCACCAAAACTTTTATCCCAAATGCAAATCTCTTTTGCCCAAAGATTAGACTTAAAAGCTTTCAAAGAGAAACTTCTTTACTGGGGATATAGTAGCGTTGATGTTGTAGAAGCTAGCGGTGAAGTCTCTTTTCGTGGAGATGTGATCGATATCTTTTCTCCCGATGCAGCTAATCCAGTTAGAATCAGCCTTTTTGATGATGAGATTGAAAGTATCCGTTTTTTTGAATGTGAAACACAAAAAAGCCTTCCTGACGAGCTTGAATCTTTTACACTCATTCCTGCCCTTTTTTCTTTAGATGAGAGTGAATATGAAAGGGTTGAAAAAAGAGTTCAAACGCTTAATAGCGACGCTTTTGTAAAAGATTTGCTCTCTTTGGGACTTTGGGGTTTGGATAAGACTCAAAGTGTAGATTATTTGAGTTACTTAAAGCCAATTTATGCTCAAAATATGCAAAATGAGATTGATGAGATAAGTTTTTTTGATGAAAAAGTTGATAAAAATAAGCTTGAATCAATTCAAGCAATTCCAGAGCCAAGCGAGTTTCACGATATTGTTGTAAGTGCTCCAGGACAGTTTTTGCCATTTCATTTTGAAAAAAAGATAACTATTATTAGTGCTAGTGATGCACTTATTAAACAGGCTGGAATTGATCAATTTAAAGATAAATTTAAAGTTATTTACTCTCCTTTAAGGGTTAATATTGCAAGTTCAAAAAGCCTCATACTCTCTTTAAATAAAGAGGTAAAAAAGCGGCGTAAGCGACTTGCAAGCATCATCTTAGATGAGTTAAAAGTTGGCGATTATGTTGTGCATGAACAGTATGGAATTGGTATTTTTAAAGGCTTAACAACCACAACGGTTCTAGGTGCTACAAGGGATTTTGTCACAATTGTATACCAAGGTGAAGATAAGCTGCTTTTGCCTGTAGAGCATTTAGATGTAATTGATCGTTACATTAGTGATGGCGGTGGCGTTGCTGTATTAGATAAGCTTGGCAAAGGAAGTTTTGCAAAATTAAAAGAAAAAACAAAGGCTAAACTCTTTGAGATTGCCAAAGAGATTGTAGATATTGCAGCTCAGCGAGCTTTAATAGAAGGTTATAAAATAAGTTTGCCAAAGGAGGATTTAGAGCTTTTCCAAGCTTCTTCTGGGTTTGAATATACAGCCGATCAAGATAGGGCTGTTAGGGAGATTTTAACTGATTTAGCATCTGGCAAAGTGATGGATAGACTCTTAAGTGGAGATGTGGGTTTTGGCAAAACTGAAGTTGCAATGAATGCCCTTTTGGCTACTGCAAAAAGCGGGTTTCAAGCCGCATTTGTTGTTCCAACAACCCTTTTATGCTCCCAGCATTACAAGAGTGTCAAAGAGCGTTTAGCCCCCTTTGGTGTACGTGTCGCAAAACTAGATAGATTTACTAGCGCCAAAGAAAAAAAGGAGATTTTAAAAGCACTCCAAGATGGAAAAATCGATGTTTGCATTGGAACGCACGCTCTTTTGGGAACTCCTATGAAAAATTTAGCACTTTTGATTATCGATGAAGAGCATAAATTTGGAGTAAAACAAAAAGAAAAATTAAAAAGCATGCGTGCAAATATTCACGTATTATCCATGAGTGCAACACCAATTCCGCGCAGTTTAAATATGGCATTAAGCACTATTAAACAGTATTCTCAAATCCTAACTCCCCCAAAAGAGCGAGAAGATGTGCGAACCTTTGTGAAAGCTTACGATGAAGCGCTTATAAAAGAGGTTTTAAGCAGAGAAATCCGTCGCAAAGGGCAAATTTTTTACATCCACAATCGCATTGCTAGTATCCAATCCAAAGCAAAAGCCCTTCAAGAGATTTTGCCAAATCTTCGTATTTTAGTGCTTCATTCTCAAATCAGCTCAGCTGCAATCGAAAAGGAGATGCTGCGTTTTGAAGCGGGTGAGTATGACCTTTTACTCTCAACATCTATTGTCGAATCAGGCATCCATTTACCAAATGTAAATACAATTATCATTGAAGCTGCTGATCGCTTTGGAATTGCAGATTTACACCAGTTAAGAGGGCGGGTTGGCAGAGGAGTGCGCCAAGGATATTGCTACTTTTTAGTTGAAGATAAGGAAAAACTTACCCAACAGGCCAAAAAAAGACTCATTGCTCTTGAGTCAAACGCCTTTTTAGGAAGCGGTTCAGTGTTAGCTTACCACGATCTAGAGATTCGAGGCGGTGGGAATTTAGTTGGTGAAGCTCAAAGTGGCCATATTAAAAATATCGGCTATTCACTCTATCTTAAAATGCTAGAAGATGCAATCAATATCCTTATGAATAAGGTTGAAAAAGAAAAGAGCACAATGGAGCTTAAGCTCTCAGTTAGTGCCTACATTACGCCAGAAACCATAGCAGAAGATAGGGTGCGATTAGAGTTATATAGGCGGCTTAGCAAATGCGAAACAGTTAGTGAAGTTTATGAAATTGAGTCCGAAATGGAGGATCGATTTGGAAAACTTGATTGCCCTACTCAGCAATTTTTACAACTTATTATAATTAAAATTTTGGCATTAAAAAAAGAGATTGTTTCTATAAGCAACTACCAACAATCAATTACCATCACTTACAAAGATGAGAGTAAAAAGATTTTAAAATCACCAAGTAAGGATGATGATGATATCCTAGCAACTGTGCTTGCATTTTTACGAGAAAAGGAGGAGTGATGATGAACTTTTCTTGGGGAGATACATTAGCAGCAATTTGGCGTCCTAAAAAGGGCAAACTTCGTCCAATATATGAGATGGATATATTGCCATTGGATGATTTAATCGGGATTGATGAACAAAAAGAGCAAATGGTAAAAAATACCCAAAATTTTGTTAACGAAAAGCCTTTTAATCATGTGCTTTTGTGGGGCGCTAGAGGGACGGGAAAATCCTCTTTAATCAAAGCGATGCTCCCACGTTTTAAAGATCAAGGGTTGCGCATTATTGAGTTTGCAAAAGAGGATTTAAAAGATTTACCAGAAGTAGTTGATATTTTGCGAACATTAGAATATAAATTTATTATATTTTGTGATGATCTTAGTTTTGAGATGGGTGATGATAGCTACAAAGGGTTAAAACCTATTTTAGAAGGCTCAATTGAATCCCCTCCAAAAAATATAATGGTTTGTGCAACCTCAAATAGACGCCATTTAGTCAGTGAGCATATAAGTGATAATTCTCAAACAAAAGTGGCTCACGGAGAGTTACACTACGCAGATGCGGTTGAAGAGAAGATTTCATTATCAGATAGATTTGGACTGTGGCTTTCATTTTATCATGGAACTGAAAAAGATTATTTAAAATTGGTAGATCACTACTTTAAGGATTTTAAAGGAGATAGAAGCGCACTGCACAATGAGGCAAAGATATTTGCTTCGATGCGAGCTTCTAGGAGTGGACGAACTGCAAAGCAGTTTTTTAATGCATATAGCCAGCAATTTTTAGAGGATAGTTAATGCGTATTGGATTTATTGGAGATGTGGTTGGCAGACCAGGGCGAAGGCTCATAAAAAACCATCTATTGCGGCTTCGAGAAACTTATGAACTAGATGGCGTTATAGCCAATACAGAAAATGCCAGTCATGGATTTGGAATTACCATAAAAAATGCTCAAGAGCTTTTTGAATGCGGAATTGATTTGATGACGGGTGGAAATCATACATGGGATAAAAAAGAGATTATTCCAGCTCTTGATACTATGCCCATATTAAGGCCAATTAACTATCCAAAAACGGTTCCAGGAAAGGGTATTGGGTACTTTACATGTAAAGATAAACGCCTAGCAGTTATAAATGCAATGGGCTATTTTGCAATGCCCCAAAGCGAGAATGCCTTTTTGGCAATCGAAGAGGCACTAAAACATTTAGAGCCAAACGATGGGATTTTAATCGATTTTCATGGGGAAGCTACAAGTGAAAAAAGAGCGCTTTTGTGCTGGCTTAAAAGCAAGGTTAGTGCAATTGTTGGAACCCATACTCATGTTGGAACAGATGATTTAAGTATTGTAGAGGGTACCGGTTATGTAAGCGATGTTGGAATGACTGGATGCAGAGATAATGTTATTGGAATGGATTATAAAGCGCCGCTTGTTCGTATGATGACAAATATGCCAGCCTCTTTGGAAGTGCCAAGCAAATGTAAAGGACTTTTGCAAATGGTTGTTTTTGAGATTGAAAATGGTTTGTGCAAGGATGCTTTTAAGATTAAAATATATGATGAAGGTGAAGAGATTATAACAAAGGCTTGGATTGAGAGCGAGCATTGAGCTTTTAGAAGCTTTGAAAAAGTGTGTAAAAATAGATGAAAAAAACCCTTGGTGGTGGCCAAATAGCGGTACATTTGAAGTTATTGTAGGGGCAATTTTAACCCAGCGCTCAAGTTGGCAAAGAGTTCAAGAGGTTTTAGAAAGACTTCAAAATATCAAAGCTTTACATGTAGATACAATGGCTGCATTTTCAAAGGATGAGTTGTCCCAAATCCTAAAGCCTTGTGGGTTTTACGCTCAAAAGGCCGATAAACTTATTAGACTATCTCAAAATATAAAAGAGGATTTTGGGGATTTTGAAACTTTTAAAACATCTGTTGATCGCCAATGGCTTTTGCGTCAAAAAGGAGTTGGACCAGAGAGTGCAGATGCTATTTTATGCTATGCATGTCAGCGTGAAGCGATGGTCGTGGATAGATATACGGCAATTTTATTAAACTACTATGGGTTTGAATTTGAAACTTACGAAGAGCTACAATCGTGGTTTTTAGATGGTTTGGATGAGAAAAAACTCAGGCAAATTTATGGTGATATGCCAAGAGGGCAGGTTTATGCAAGGTTTCATGGGAAAATTGTGGAATTTTGTAAAGGTAGAATTAAAAAAGGAGAGTTAACACAAGGGGTTCCGGGGCTAAGCCCCGATTGAGACTATAAGCCTTTTTCTTCTTTGTATGCAAGAATCATTTTGTAAGCTTCATCTTTTAGACGAAGTTTCTCTTTTTTAAAACTCTCAAGCTCAAAACGCTCT
>DDHL01000038.1:32006-37597 GCA_002352945.1 Campylobacteraceae bacterium UBA1877
CAAGCTCAAAACGCTCTACATGTTCACGTCCTTGCTCTGCTGCGTCAATTTTTTGATCCAATTCATTGTGACGCTCAAAAATTTTAGCAAAGTGTGCGTTTTCTAGTTTGATTTGAGAAATGATATCACGATACTCGTGCAGCATGCATGCTCCTTAAAAAATTTGATGCATTATAGCCATCTATGTCTAAGAGGATGGTTAATTTTTATCACTTTTAAGTGCGATAATCTGCATTAATTTTAATATACTCATGTCCCAAATCGCAACCGTAAGCTGTGCGTTCTCCATCACCTATGCCAAGATTGCAGCGGATTTTAAAACTATCTTGCTGCATAACTTTTGTGGCTTTTGCCTCTTGCTCTGGGGTTAGTTGGGGGTGGTTTTTATCATAAATTAGCACATCATCGTAATGAATTGTTAAAGTTTGGGCTTTACATGTAACCTTGCTTGCTCCAATTGTAGAGGCGATCCTTCCCCAGTTGGGATCTTCTCCGTGAATTGCGGTTTTTACTAAAAGAGAGTTACTTAAAGCCTTGGCTGCGCGCTCAGCCTCATCATCGTTTAAAGCCCCTTTTACCTCAAAAGCGACTACTTTGGTTGAGCCCTCTCCATCGCGTACAATCTCAAGAGCCAAATGACGTGTTAAAAAGTTCAAAGCTTCCCTAAAAGCCTCTTTGTTATAAGCTTTACTCATTTTGTTGCTTAAGAGTAAAACAGTATCGTTTGTGGAGGTATCTCCATCAACACTTGCTGCGTTAAATGAGTATTTTACGGCTTCGTTTAATGCACTTTTTGCATCCTCTTTTGGAATGTCTGCATCTGTACAGATAAAGCAAAGCATGGTTGCCATAGCTGGGTTTATCATTCCAGCTCCCTTGCAGATTGCTCCAATATGAAAAAAGCTTCCATCTTCAAGTTCAACTTTTAAGCAGAGCTCTTTTTTGAATCTATCAGTTGTTATAATGGCATTTGCAGCGCTATTGGAATCTTTAGATTGCAAATCAAATTTATCAAATGCCTGCGTTATTTTTTCAATATCAAGCCTATAGCCAATAACTCCCGTTGAGCTCATAATGGGATTTTGGATTTGGGGAAATTTATCTTTTAGTTTTTTAAGGATTATCTCTACATCCTTTAGCCCATCATCTCCTGTCATTGCATTTGCATTTTTTGAATTTATGAGCACAAAGTTAGTTTGAAAATCTTTTGGATACTTTTTAAAATGAACAATGGGGGCTGCTTGAAAAGTATTAGTTGTAAAAACTGCACTTACATCACAAGGCTCTATCGAGTGTATAAAAGCTACATCTTTAGCTTTATTTGGCTTAAATCCAGCATCTACTCCGCCACTAAAAAAACCTTCTACATTATCAAGCCCGCCGCTAACGGGAAAAAAATCAAACATATTTTAACTCCTCGGGTTTCTCTTTTTTGCGCACTATACGTTTGGTTGCATGGATTCCTTCGCCTGTTCCAATAACTAAAAGCTTGCTTCCTGTTCCAATGAGGGTGTGCCCCTTTGGCATAGGGATAAATTTGCCTTTGCTATCTCTAATGCCCACAATACTCACATTTGTGATATCGCGCAAATGGGCCTCTTTAATCTTTTTAAATCGCATCCAAGAGTGGTCTGGAACCGTAATCTCTTCCATATCAATTGCGCCGGTTTTTTTATACAAAAAGGTTTCAATCATATTTTCCATATCGGGACGTAAACTCATAGCGCTTAGGCGCTGAGCAACCAATTTTGTAGGAGAGACTACCGCGTCTGCGCCTAGTTTTTTCAATTTTTCCGTATCTACTTCATTGTCGGCATTTGCCATGATAAAATATTGCCGTCTACGCCCAAGCTCTTTTTCATACAATCTAGCCGATGCAATTTGAGCGATATTATCTGCAATATTTTCACTAAGGGTAATCATTCCTCTTGCACTAGAAAAGTGAGATTTCAAGAGTGCAATTTGGGTGTGGGGCTCTGCTTGAATGTAGTATGGGTATTTATTATCTTGCGCAATTTGAGCGAGATTTTCATCCGGGTCAATAACAACAAATGGAATGTGGTTCTCTCTAAACTGCTTTGCAAGTTGAACGGTAAATTCATTGTGGTAGCAGATGACAAAGTGGTTTTTTAATCGTGCAATACGATAAAGCATACTGCGCTCCTTGATAATTCGGATCAAATCACCCTTATTGATTACTTGAACTAAAACACCAATAGAAAAAGAGAATACTCCAAATCCTACAATGATAAGTGTAACAGTAAAGAGACGTCCAAGCTCAGATATGGGAGCAATCTCTCCAAAGCCGACGGTTGTGAAGGTGATCCCGGTTTGATAGATGGCATCAGAAAGAGACATGCCATCAATGAAGATATACCCAAGCGTCCCAAACATCATTGCAAGAACAATAGAGATGAGCGGGACGCGGAAGGGGCGAAGTTGTTGGTAAAGTTCGGTGTTGAGATTTACCTCAGGAGTGGTCTTTTCAGACCAGTGGAGGAATTTCTTTAGCTTTTGCCCAAAGCTAGGCGCTGCCACGAAGCATTCCTCAAAACGCTATTTTTAAGCGTTTTTTTTCATAGTACGTAGCGTAGAAGCTGCGACCTTGATTTTACGAGTAGTTCCATCCTCTAATGTTACGCGAACAGTGCGTAAATTAGGAAGAAAACGACGTTTTGTTTTGTTGTTGGCGTGGCTTACATTGTTTCCAACAATTGGGCCTTTGCCAGTAATTGCACATTTTCTTGCCATAATCAATTCCTTGGGAGAGTTTTCGGTATTGTACCCAAAACTACCTCGCGGGGTGCTTAAGGTTCAATAAAAGCGCGTATTATACCACAAAAGTGTTTACATGTAAACTGCTTCAAATTGGAATATTTTTTAATTTCGCTAAAAATGAGATATTTAGATACATTTGAGAGCTTTAAAAGCGCCTCTAATAGTATTTTATGCCTATTTTATTTAAGGAGTGCTATCATAAAATTTACGTCAAAAAGGCCATAAATGATTTCACAAGCTGAGCTAGATGATTATATTTCCTCGGTTCCTCCTCTGCCTAAAGTTGTAAAAGCTTGTTCTGATGCGCTTGAAGAGGGTGATTTGATTAAAGCTGCAGATGAAGCGGCTAAAGATGGCGCTTTGATGTTTTATTTAAAAGAGCTTGTAAATAAGCCTATTTTTGGATTTAGAACTACAATTAAAGATTCAAGACAGCTTTTTGGCGCCCTTGGGCTTAGTAGGGCTCGTCAGTTTTTGTACGCATACTACGCCAATTTGCTCTTACCTCAAAAGTGGATCTTTTTTGATTTGGATAAAAGAGTCTTTCAAGAATTTCAAGCCCACATTATGGTTAAATGGGAGAGGATTTTACAAAAGCAAAATATTGATAATGATGAGATGCTTAAAGCTGCATCACTCATTCCATCAGCGCTTGCTGTTTGTGAGAATATTTTTAAAAACCATTTGGTTACAATTAAGCTTATTCGAGAACAAAAACCCCTTAGTTACGATTTGATTTTATATAAGTTAACCAAAATGCACTTTATTGATGTGGCAATACAGATAGCTCGAAAATGGGAACTCTCAACCGCCATTGAAGAGCTGCTGCTTGATTTTAAAGATACAAAACCTCATGGAGATTTGATTGAGTATTTAAAACTTTTAATCCAGTATGAATTAAGCCGTCCCGAGCTTGTTCAAAGCGGGGTAAATGATTTTTTTGAGCTCACCATATTTGCAAATGATGATTTGATTGCAGACTTTTACTCCCTAATCAAAGAGGATAAAGATGCGACCAGTAATTAAAAATCAATTGGCCATTTTTTATCCCCAAGGTTTTTTAGATGGCGAGAGTGCTAATGCCATAATTGAGCCACAAGATATAGCCCATTTGATTGAAAAAAGATGCGAAGCTGTTTTGGTTTCTATGAAAAAGATAGTCTTTTTTAATAAAAGGGGTTTGAGCGTTATTGTGCAGCTACTGCAGCAAATTCATGATAAAAATGGAGCAATCATCGGTTTTTGCGACTATGATGAGAAAAAATATAAAATCATTATGAACATGCACCAAAATCAAGTTGATTTTTGCCTTTTTGAGACAGATGAAGTTGCAGCTTTGTTTGCGGGAATGCCTCTTGGCAAAAATCCAGATGAGAAAAGAATTATAGTCTACAATGAAGATTTTGATCAAAAAAATCAGCTGGTTTTAGAGCTGTATGAAAGGGGGTATAAACCCTTTGTCCCAAAAGATATGGATGAGTTTTTAGCTAAAAAGAGTCAGTTTGAATTTTTTATATCAAACTCTTACATCAGTGCATCTTCAAAACATATCCATGCTCATATAAAAGATAATGTCATTGTTTATAGTTTAAATAACTTTGTGGATTCAAGTTTTGGTGAAAAGTTTGATATGAAGTATCATAAAAACTCTCTAAGAGTTGGATTTATATTTTTTCTTTTTAATGCCCATAATGTCTCATCAATCAATGTTCATGGAGTTAATTTTCTCTCAAAACTTTCAGTTTTGGGTGCTGAATATGGAGCAACTATAGCAATATGTGGTTTAAATGATAGAAATATTACTGTAAAATTACGGCACGAATTAGAAGATGCTGGAGTTTTACTCTATCCTTCTATGAAGGATTTTTTTGATGATGAGGAGCTTTTAAGTGAAAGTGGTGGCGGTGCAGTTGTTGCAAAAAGGAGTGAACATATTACAAAAAAATTGGTAGAAATTTTACCCCTTGTAACGCAAACTGCAATGCATACAATTGAGGTGATGACCCAGTGTGAAATTGTAAAAAAATCGGTTAAAATCCAACCGTTAGCTCTTAGTGAGAGCCAAACAACCTTGGGTGTGGCAATCGCTTTGTATGGCGATTTAGATGGTTTGTTAATAATAATCTTTGAAGAGTCAATTGCCCGTAAAGCTTGCAAAGTGCTTTTAGAGAGCGCTGATAGCCCAAAAGGTGAACTAATGGATGCTTTGGGTGAATTTGTTAACATTATTGGCGGCAAATTTGTCCAAAAGATGCTCAAGCGTCAATGCAAGATTGATATAACTATGCCAAGAACATTTGAGAAAATTTCAGAAATTTTAAAACATAAAAAGGATAAAAAGGGTGCACAGGTGGATTTTACAATCCAAGGCACACCAATGAGCCTATTTTTAACACGATAAGGAAAAAGATGTATGTAGCCCCAAGTATTTTATCGGCCGATTTTGGTCGTTTAAATGAGGAGATTGTTGCAATTTGTGAAGCTGGTTGCGACTTGGTGCATGTAGATGTGATGGATGGCCATTTTGTTCCAAATTTAACCATCGGGCCAGTGGTTGTTTCAGCCGTTGCTAAAGCTGCCACAAAACCTTTAGATATTCATCTTATGGTACAAAACAATCCATTTTTTGTTGATCTTTTTGCCCCTTTAAAACCTAAATTTATCTCTTTTCACATAGAAGAAGAGAAGCATCCTCATAGACTTATTCAAACTATTAGAAGCTATGGAATTAGCCCTGCTATTACTCTAAACCCCCACACTCCATCAGAAGCGATAGAGTTTTTGCTAGATGATATTGATATGGTTCTTTTAAT
>DDHL01000038.1:37852-39733 GCA_002352945.1 Campylobacteraceae bacterium UBA1877
GGTTTTGGCGGTCAAAAATTTATCCCATCGGTTTTGGAAAAGTGTCGCCGATTGCGTGAACTTATTGATAAGCGCGATGCAAAGGTGCTCATTGAGGTTGATGGGGGAGTAAATGGCTTAAATGTTCGCGACCTTGATGAGGCAGGAGCTGACATTGTGGTGGCTGGAAACTATGTATTTGGCTCAAACGATTATGAAAGAGCGATAAGCTCTTTGAAAGTCTGATGCGCGTTAAAATTTGCGGGATTAAAACCCGCGAGGATGCGATGGCTGCTATTGAATCTGGTGCTGACGCTCTAGGATTTGTTTTTTATAAACCCTCCCCTAGGTACATCAGTCCAGATGAGGCTAAAAGGATTGTTCGATCCCTTCCTCCCTTTGTAGAAAAGGTTGGGCTTTTTGTTAAAGAGTCTGCAGCCTTTATCGATGAAGTTTGCTTGAGCGTTGGCTTGGGGGTTGCACAGCTGCATTGGGATATAGATGAAAACTTTTTGGCATCCATTCGCACTCCAGCCTTGCCGGTAGTTAGAGCAAAATCTAATTTGGACTTAAACTCTTTTAAAGACCGATACCGCCTTGTAGATGCATTTGTAGAAGGTTATGGCGGAGCGGGTAAGCGAGTTAATTTAAAGTGGTTTGAAGGCGTTGATTGCACCAAGATTATTTTAGCTGGAGGATTACAGGCTAAAGATTTAAAGGAGTTGAAGCCTTTTGGATTTTATGGAGTGGATGTAAGCAGTGGCGTGGAAAAAGCAAAGGGGGTAAAAGATATTCAAAAGATTCAAAATTTTATTCGGGCCGCTAAAGAATGAGGCGATTTGATAGAATTTCCCAGCGTTTAGCCAAAGAGAATATGACACGCCAAGAGCTGGCCTTGCGTTTAAAATCCATCGAATCATTAGAGCTTTGTGATGTTGACGACCTTGATCAGCTACGCCTTATGGGGATGCCAATTGTATGCACGAATGATACCTATGTTACTCTTGAAACCCGTCTAAAGCCAGCTAATGAGCAGCGCTATTGTGTAGTAGATATTGAGACAACCTCAAGTGATTCAACTAAGGGTCAAATTATAGAAATTGGCGCTGTAATGCTTTGCGGTGATAGACAAATTGGTGAGTTTGAATCATTTGTTTACGCTCCTGAAGTTCCAGAATCGATTGAGCGCTTGACTGGAATTTGTGCAAAAGACCTTCAAGACGCACCCTCTTTAGGAAGTGTTCTTGAACAGTTTAGACTCTTTTTAAAAGATGCTGTTTTTGTTGCTCACAATGTGGGTTTTGATTACTACTTTATCTCTGCATCTTTTGAAGCTCAAGGCTTTGGCCCGATGCTCAACCGAAAACTTTGTACAATTGATTTAGCCCAAAAGACAATTGAAGCTAAACGCTATGGTTTAGACTACTTGCGCACCCTTCTTGGGATTGATACAGGCAGTCACCACAGGGCCCTATCTGATGCAAAAAGTGCAGCACAAATATTTTGCATCGCCCTAAAAAACCTACCCCAAGAGGTTTGCACAGCAGAAGATTTGATTGCCTTTTCAAAGCCAAATCCAAAATTGCGCAAAAAAAAGAGAAAAACACATGCAAAATGCTAATTACATGTAGCGGTTTTTATACTCCACGTAGCGTTTGGCTGAATCATAAAGCGAATCAACCTCCTCTTTGGTAAGCTGGCGTATAGCTTTTGCAGGCGAGCCGACAATTAAAGAGCGGGGAGGAAAAGTCTTGCCCTTTGTGACAAGACTTCCAGCTCCTACAATAGACTCTTTTTGGATGCGGGCATTATCTAAAATTGTTGCTCTCATTCCAATAAGACATGCATCTTCAATTATGCATCCATGAAGCATGGCATGGTGTCCTATTGTCACATCATCTT
>DDHL01000038.1:39951-45136 GCA_002352945.1 Campylobacteraceae bacterium UBA1877
GATATTGTCACATCATCTTTAATAATTGTTGGACTCCCATCGCTCTTATCAGGCAGTGTATAATGGGTTACATGAATCATGCTTAAATCTTGAATATTGCACCTTTTTCCAATCTGAATTTTATGAATATCTGCTCGTAAAATTGCACCAAACCAAACCGAACTATCTTCTCCTATTTGCACATCTCCAATAAGTTGTGCGCTTGGAGCGATAAAAACTTTTGGTGCAATTTTGGGTACAAGTCCTTCAAATGCATGCTCCATTAACTCTCCTTGAAAAGTTTTCGAGAGAGCCTGCTGGCTTTGGATGAGGTGGCATCTTTTTTGATACTTTTATAAATTTTATTGATATAATCTTCTAAAATTTGGTGGTTATTGATGGGTTTTGCGCCCTTTGGAACTTCGATTTTTGTATACTCACCATCTGGACCGAGCTTCCAGCTTAATTGGTTGTCATTTAATTGCAGTTGCAATATTTCATATAGTTTTTGCATCAAAGGCTGCTCAATAATTGGAGTCATAAGCTCAAGTCTGCGCTCAAGATTGCGAGGCATCCAGTCGGCACTTGAAATGTACATTTGTGGAGTGCTGTGTTTAAAATAAAAAATCCTTGCATGCTCAAGATATTTTCCAACGATGGATTTTACCTCAATTGTTTCACTTACTCCTTTTACTCCAGGACGCAAGCAGCAAATTCCTCGAATAATGAGCTTAATTTTAACTCCCTGTGTGCTAGCATAATAAAGAGCTTTTATAACATCTGGATCAACTAGGGAGTTCATTTTTGCTATGATGAATCCTTCAGCTCCCTTTTTTGCCTCATTGTTAATCATGGCAATAACTCTGTTTTTAATCTGCATTGGAGACATAGAAAGAGTGCTTAGTCTGCGATTTTTTGAAAAGCCAGAGAGGATATGAAAAAATGTGGTTGAATCTTTTGCAAACTCCTCTTTACATGTAAAATAGCTCACATCTGTGTAAATTTTAGCAGTTGAAGCGTTGTAATTGCCCGTTCCAAAATGCATATAAAATTTTAATTTTCCATCGATTTTACGGATAATTTGAGTTATTTTTGCATGAACTTTAAATCCAGTAATTCCATAAATAACATGAGCGCCTGCATTTTCAAGCGCTTTTACCCAGTGGAGGTTGTTTTCTTCATCAAATCTTGCTTTAAGCTCAACCATGACAGTAACTTGCTTGCCCTCACTTGCAGCATCAATGAGAGCTTGAATGATTTGGCTTCGTTGCTCAACCCGATAAAGAGTCATGCGAATCGAGATTACCCTTGGGTCTTTTGCAGCCTCTTTTATCATTTGCGTCATAGGATCAAAACTCTCATAGGGATGAAAAATTAATGCATCTTCTCGTTCAATCACATTAAAAATTGACTCACCACTTGTAAATGGAGGTAATATTTTTGGAGAGTTTGGTGGTAGACATAAGTATGAAAAATCCTTATTTCCCACAATTTGCCAAAGAGCTGGGAGATTAAGGGGAATTTCATAAGCATAAATATCTTTATGAAAAATTTTCATATGGGAATTTAAAAATTCAATAATTTCAGGATCTGCTCCTTTTTGCACTTGAAGTCGAACAAAAGCGCCTTTTCGTCGAAGTTTTAAACCCTGTTCTAAAATCATCATAAAATCATCAGCTTCCTCTTCTTCAATGACAATATCTGCATTTCTTGTAACTCTAAAAGGAGCTGAAGATATGAGCTGATATCCTGGAAAAATCTCCTCAACATGCTCATGAACAATGGATTCAATGGGTACATAAATATTATCTCCAGCCTGATAAAAACGAGGTAAAACTCGAGGAATGCGGATCATTCCATATTTTATGATTTCAGGTCTATCTTTATCTTGAAGCTTAACTGCCAAAGAGAAGCTTAGATTGTTAAGGTGGGGAAATGGATGGGTAGCATCCACTGCAATTGGCACAATAACTGGTAAAATATTTGAAAAGAAAAACTCATCTGCAATCACTTTATCCGATGGGTCTAAGTCATTGTAGTATCGCATATAAAGGTTTTGTTCTTCCAAAGCCTTCATGATGGTTTTAAAACTTTTTTCAACACTAGTTTTTTCCTCATGAAGGTAGTTTCGAATGGCTCTTAACTGCTCAAGCGGAGTTTGCTCATCGGCCCCGGTTACCACAACTCCTGCTGCAAAAAGCTCTCGAAGGCCAGCTACTCGTATCATGTAAAACTCATCTAAATTGGTTGCATATATGGCTAAAAATTTAAGACGCTCAAGAAGGGGTAAACTCTCTTTTTCAGATTCTCGCAAAACGCGTGTGTTAAATCGCAGCCATGAAAGTTCTCGGTTAATATATAAAGATGGATCGGTAAGATTGTTTGCCATAAAACCCCCTTTTTTATAAAATTGGAGCAATTATATCTTATTTTTTGTTATAAAAAGGTTTCAGCATGAAGATGGAATATGTTTAATTTTTGAATCTAAAGGTAAACTAGTTTTACATGTAAAGCTTAAAAAAGCATTCTCATTTACATGTAAAACTATAAATTGCGTAGTTTTGCAATCTCATCTCGTAAGCTTGCAGCCTTTTCAAATTCAAGTGCTTTAGCAGCTTCGTGCATCGCTTTTGTAAGTTCTTTAATGAGCTCTTTTCGCTGGCTTGGAGGCATTTTTTGTGCTTTTTTGCGTTTATTTTCAAGCTCTGCGTAATCTTCTACTTTGAGATTTTCATCTAAACGTCTGCCAACACTTTGGGGGGTTATGTTGTGTTTTTTATTGTACTCAAGCTGTTTTTTGCGCCTAGCTGTGGTAATATCAATAGCCCTTTGCATCGAGTCGGTAACTTTTGAGGCAAACATAATAACATGCCCGTTAACATTTCTAGCCGCCCGCCCCATGGTTTGGATAAGGCTTGTTTCGCTACGCAAAAACCCTTCTTTGTCAGCATCTAAAATAGCAATAAGCGAAACCTCTGGCAAATCAAGCCCCTCTCTTAAAAGATTGATTCCAATGAGCATATGAAATTCGCCTTGACGCAGTGCACGAATAAGCTGGTTGCGCTCAATTGCGTCAATGTCTGAGTGCATATATTTTACTTTTAAGCCAAGGTCTAAGTAGTAGCGGCTTAAATCCTCAGCCATCTTTTTAGTTAAAACCGTTACTAAAACCCTCTCATTTTTTGCAATAACCTCTTTTGCTCTATCGTATAAAATTTCAACTTGGTTGTTGCTGTCGCAAATTTCAATAGTTGGATCAAGTAGTCCTGTTGGACGGATGATTTGGTGGGCCACATTTCCTTTTGAGAGCTCAAGCTCCAAAGGAGCTGGAGTGGCTGAAACAAAAAGGTATGCTGGGGCTTTATTTATAAACTCATCAAACTTAAGAGGTCTATTATCAAGCGCACTTGGAAGCCTGAAACCATACTCAACTAAAACCTCTTTTCGGCTTCTATCTCCTGCATACATCCCTTTAAATTGAGGAAGACTCACATGAGATTCATCTACAATTACCAAGTAGTCTTGATGCATCGCTTCAAAATAGTCAAAAAGCGAATATGGAGTCTCTCCTGGAGCCTTTCCTGTTAAATGCCTTGCATAATTTTCAATTCCCTTACAAGCCCCTGTTGTCTGAATCATCTCCAAATCAAATTCAACCCTTTGTTTTAAACGTTGATACTCCACAAGCTTGTTTTGGGACTTTAGTTCCTCAAGGCGCAAAGCAAGCTCCTCTTCAATCTGCTTTACGGCTTGAGCTAATCTATTTTGCCCAACAATAAACTGGTTTGCTGCATAAAGGATGACTTTATTACTCTCGCGCAAAACCTCATTGCTTAAAGCCTCATAATATACAATGCGCTCAATTTCATCTCCAAAAAACTCCACCCTTATAGCCTCCTCATCGCTATAGGCTGGATAGATGTGTATAATATCTCCTTGAACCCTAAAATTTCCCCTGTCAAAAGCCACATCATTTCTAGAATATCCCATCTCAACAAGGCGTAAAAGAAGCTCTTTTTGGTTTATGCTTTGGCCAACTTCTAGAATTTGGACCATCTTTTTATACTCTTGGGGGTTTCCTAAGCCATAATTTGCAGAAACTGAAGCGACACAGATAACATCATCATAGCTTAATAAAGATGCAGTTGCACTAAGGCGCAGCCTTTCAAGTTCGGCATTAATGGAGCTATCTTTTTCAATGAAAAGATCTTGTCTTGGAATGTAGGCTTCTGGTTGGTAGTAGTCATAATAAGAGATAAAGTATTCAACATGATTTTTTGGAAAAAATCCCTTAAATTCACTATAAAGCTGGGCAGCTAGAGTTTTATTGTGGGTCATGATTAGAGTAGGGCGTTTTAGGGCTTTGATGATATTTGCCATTGTGTATGTTTTGCCACTGCCGGTAACACCTACAAGAGTTTGGTAGCGATTGCCTTTTTGGATTGATTTAATCAAAAATTCTATCGCTTGAGGCTGGTCGCCAGATGGTGAAAAATCGCTTTGGAGTATAAAATCTGCCACAATACTCCTTTATGTTTTAGGGTTTATTTGATACAATGCGCAATTATACCTTATTAAAGGAGAGAGCGATGTATGAAGAGCCGCGCGTCGTAAATAGCCTTAGCGATAAAATCAACGATTTATTGGCAAAATATGAAGAGCTTAAGGCTCAAAATGAGAGTTTACGAAATGAAATTGTAAGTGTTAAGGCTCAAAATGAGGCTAAAGATGCCCAAATTGCTAAGCTGCAAGAAGAGCTTAGGGCAAAAGAGTTAGAGTCTGAGGATATTTTTGAAAAGATTGAGGAAGTACTCGGACGATGAAAAAGGTAACGATTACCGTTGCTTCAAAAGATTTTACGATTACCTTAGAAGATGCCTTTGCAAACTCATTTGCCAAGGATTTGGAGTTATATTTAGGTAAAAAAAAGGGGCTTGATACCAAAGAGTTGCTTACAGCTTTTGTGCAAAAATGTTATGAAAACTATACACTCGAACAAAAGCTTAGTGACATGCTTGTGAGTATTGAAGATACGTTAAGCAAGGATTAACACCGCTAAAGATAAAATGTTTGTAATTTTATTAACAAAAAAGGAGTGAGAATGAAACGTGGTTTTACGATGATAGAGTTGATTTTTGTAATCGTTATTTTAGGTATTTTAGCAGCCGTTGCTATCCCAAGGCTTGCTGCTACAAGAGATGATGCA
>DDHL01000026.1:0-194 GCA_002352945.1 Campylobacteraceae bacterium UBA1877
ATATTCCTCAAGAAAAACTCCAAAAAAACTCAAAGAGCAAAACAAAATCAAAGGGGCTTTCATGGGAGCAAGCCTTGGAATTCTTACTCCTTTTTGCAGCGCCTCAATGGTTCCTGTGGCTATGGGTATGATTCAAATGTCAGCACCCTTTTCAACTGTTCTGCCCTTTCTTATTTCAGCTCCGCTTTGCAATT
>DDHL01000026.1:443-1281 GCA_002352945.1 Campylobacteraceae bacterium UBA1877
GCTCCGCTTTGCAATTTTGTCGTTGTTGGAATCATCCTTGCTACTTTTGGATTCAAAGTTGCAGCAATCTACTTTTTATGGACATTTTTTTGCGCAATTGTTGCTGGACTTAGTGTTGGGCAAAGCAGAATCAAACACCAAGTTAAAGATTTAAAAAATTTTGATAAAAATATAACTCAAAGCTGCTCAAACAGCCCTATGTTTCACGATTGCAACGAAGAGTTTAAGCTAGTTCAAGAGTATTGCAAAGACTCGCACCTTGTTCAAGAGCCAATCCAATGCTGCTCTCAAACCCCACCTCAAAGCTGCTGCGGTGCTTCAAATCAAACCCAAAGCTGTAGCACTAAAAGCGGTTTTTTGCAGCTTAATTTGAAAAATAAAAAGGTTCAAAATGCACTCCAATTTGCATTAGCGCTTTTTAAAAGAATTGTTCCATATGCCATTCTTGGAGCGGCAATTAGCGGTATTGCACTAGCTTTTATACCAGCTGAGATGGTAGAAAAGTATATTGGAGATGACTCATGGTATGCAATTCCTGTTGCAGCTGGAATTGGAGTGCCTTTATATCTTCGAATTGAGATGGCAGTTCCTCTTTTAAATACACTTTTGGCAAAAGGGATGAGCATGGGAGCAGCAGCGGCTCTTTTGATTGGCGGTACAGGCGCTAGTATTCCCGAGCTTGCAATTTTATCTTCCATGTTAAAGCCAAAAGGAATTCTTGCTTTTACCATCACAGTCTTAACCATCGCCATACTTGGCGGAGTTTTATTTATGTTCGTTTAAAAAAATTGTTATAAATTTTCTTAAACTATTACAAAAAATATCTACTGTATACTTG
>DDHL01000026.1:1495-3578 GCA_002352945.1 Campylobacteraceae bacterium UBA1877
AAAAAATATCTACTGTATACTTGTATGTCTTAAACATGCAAGTATACGGAGGTGGATCCTGAAAAGCTACGAAATAAATCCCTTTGAAGAGTACACCACCATTTTTAAAGCCCTCTCAGATACAACGCGCCTAAAGATTATGTGGCTGCTTTTGACTGTCGATACAAAAATAAGTGTTTCAGAGATTATCGATGTATTGCAAGAGAGCCAATGCAATGTCTCTAAACATTTAAAAATTTTAAAAAATGCTGGGCTCATTCATGAAAAAAAAGAGGGGCGCTGGTCCTTTTATTACTACTTAGAGGGCAAAAGTGCTTTTCGTGAACAGATCCAAGCTACAATTTTACAAATCCCAAATGAACTTATGCAAGAAGAGGTGGCTCGGTGCAAAAAGAGGTTGGCAATGAGGGTGGATGGAAAATGTGTCCTAAAGACAAATATAGATTAACAATACAACCACTGCGGGCGTAAAATGGATGAAATTGGTTTAACTTTTATTTTATCAGCCCTTCTTTTGATATCTTTTTGTGTAATTTTTTATTTGTGGAGGCAGCTATATAAAATAAAGCTAGACCAAAAAGATAAAGAAGCAGCAATGCTCCACCAAGCAAGGCTTGCCCAAATGGGTGAAATGCTAAGCCTCATTGCCCACCAGTGGAGACAGCCGCTGAGTGAAGTTTCTGGAATGTTTATGGAGCTTGAGGCTGCTTCAAGATTTAACAAACTCGACAGAGCCCTCATGGCAAAAACTTCTGCTAGGGCTACAAAACTTCTTGATTACATGTCTGATACGATTGACGATTTTCGCCACTTTTTAAAGCCCTCAAAGACAAAAGAGAAGTTTGACATTGAAGAGATTTGCCAAGATGCTCTTACTTTAGCAAAGGCAAGTTTGCGAAGTTACGGGATTAAAGCATCTTTACATGTAAAAGAGCGCTGCACAGCCATAGGCTACCCGCGCGAATGCGCTCAGGTTATTTTAAATTTGATTTTAAATGCCAAAGATGCCTTTGCAAAACAAAATATCAAAGATCCGTGGATTAAAATTGATATAAAAAAAGGCAAAAAAGGCGTTTTAATAGAAGTAGAAGATAATGCCAAAGGATTGGATCCTTACGTAAAAGAGCACCTTTTTGAACCCTACATTAGCACAAAACCAAAAAAACATGGAACAGGCCTTGGACTTTATATGAGCAAACGCATCGTTGAAGAGAGTATGGGTGGAAAATTGTGGTATAAAGATGGAAAACATGGAGCTATCTTTATCGTGGAGCTTGGATTGTGAGCGAGATGACATATCCTCTTAAAACTGTTTTATGTATTGAGGATGACAAAGGGATTTTAGAGGGGCTTGAAAATACTTTAAAGTACTATTTTAAAGATGTTTTTACTGCAGTTGATGGAAAAGAGGGGCTTGAAAAATGGAAAAAACTCAAACCAGATTTAATAATATGTGATATTCAAATGCCCATTTTAAATGGAATCGAGGTTGCCAAAACCATTCGAGAGTATGATCATAAAACTCCAATTATTATGCTAACAGCCTACTCAAATGAGAAGTATTTAATTGAGCTTATTAACCTAAATATCCAATACTTCATCCAAAAACCAGCCTCAATTGACAGACTTTTAAAAGGAATTAAAACCGCTTTTAAAGGAGAGAGTAGCGGCATATTTACCTTAAAAGATGGTAATGTTTTAGATGTGGAAAAGCAAATCCTTACATGTAAGGATAAAGAGATTTTATTGAGCCATAAAGAGAGCCGTTTTTTAGCCCTTTTGGCAACAAATAGCCTCGTCACTTATGAGATGATGGAGCTTGAGCTTTGGAATGGGCAGATGAGTGAATCTGCTCGCAAAAGCTTCATACGTGATTTGCGAAAAAAGCTCCCCCAAAACCTCATCGCAAATGTTTCAAAACGAGGTTTTAAACTAGCTTAAGTTTTACATGTAAAGCCAAAAAGAGGATGCAAGCTTAAAATTGAGCTTGCAAAAATTGCTAATCTAGCCCACCTCTTTGCTGCTATTATGAAACTCGGCACTCTCAATAAAACGCTCAGGGTTAGTTATGTATTCGATAATC